>CAZXRQ010000001.1:0-69578 GCA_964642795.1 uncultured Oscillospiraceae bacterium
AATATAAGTAAATTCGTTTTTAACAGGCTGCGCGACAGAGACGCAATTATTGCGCTTTCAGGATTCCAACACGAATACGCGCTCTGTCGTACTGTATACTTTGCCCGGCTTTTGTTGTATAATTAAATCAAACCTCACTTTGGAGCGTACAGGATGCGTATAGCAATGCTGGGCGGGAGCTTCAACCCCATTCACAACGGCCATATAGCGATAGCAAGGGCGGTGATGGCGGAGTTCTCACTGGATGAAGTCATATTCATAGTGGCGGCGGACCCGCCGCATAAGGAGATATCGGGCGGCGTACCCGCACAGCTCAGGCTGCACATGACGAGCCTCGCGCTGGACGGTGAGGATAATATGCGCGCATCGGATATGGAGATATCCCGCGGCGGCAAAAGCTACACAGCGGACACGCTGGAGGAGCTTAGGCTGTATTACCCGGATGCCGCACTGTATCTTATAGTTGGTGAGGATATGGCGCGCACTCTGCCGGAGTGGCGCGACCCAAAGCGCATACTCAGTACCGCGTCGCTTATTGCGGTGGACAGGCCGGGCGTTGCGGGCAGCCTGAAAAAGGCGTGCAAGCGGCTGCGTGACGAATTCGACGCGGATGCGTTGCTATCGGCATTTACGGGGCCGGAGCTTTCTTCCACGATGGTGCGGGACGCGGTGTATGCCGCTGCGCCCATAGACAACATGACGCCCGCGCAGACTGCGGACTGCATATACCAAAACGCTCTGTATCAGCCTCAGTGCATTGCGGAAATGCAGCGCAGACTCAAGGCCAACCTCAAGCCCTCCCGCTATGCCCATTCTGTGAGGACCATGGCCCTTGCGCTTACACTGGCTTCGCGTTTCGGCGGAGATCCGGAAAAAACCCGCATTGCCGCGCTGCTGCATGATTGCGCAAAGCGCGCCCCGGGCTCTCAGCTCGCGCTTGCGGATCGCTGCGGCGTAGACGCTGCAGATATACCTAAGAATCTGCTGCACGGCAGGCTGGGCCCGATAGTGGCACGGGACGATTACGGCGTAACGGATGTGGAGATACTTGACGCCATCGCCTGCCATACGGAGTGCAGGGAGCGCATGACGACGCTGGATAAGATAGTATACCTTGCGGATAAGATCGAGCCGGGGCGGGAATACGACGAGCTTGCGCGCATACGCGAGATGGCCAAAACGGATCTGGATGCGGCGGTGCTGATGTGTATGGAGGACGTAATAAGCTACGTTGTAAAAAAGGGTGAGACGCCGTCGGAGCAAATACTGGCGGCGCAAAGATACATAATCAACAGCAAAAAATAAGGAGGGGAAACATTGGAAGAAATGACCCGTGAGCAGGCGCTAGGCGTTTGCAAAATGCTGGATGACAAGAAGGCGCGCGACATAATCGCCGTATACGTTGCGGATAAAACGATAGTGGCGGACTGGTTCGTCATCTGCAGCGGCAATTCCAGCGTGCAGATAAAAACACTGTGCGACGAGCTGCAATCGCGCGGCGAGGAGCTGGGACTTACGCTGCTGCGTACCGAGGGCTATCAGCAGGCCAGATGGATAGTGCTGGATTTTGGAAGCATACTCGTACATATATTTCATCCCGAGGAGAGGGAGTACTATAACATGGAGCGCCTGTGGGTGGATGATCCGCGCGGCGTGATAGATTATTCCAAACAGTACGGCGAGGATTAAGGCGGAGCATTAAGCCTTATATGCCGGGAGGATATATCTGATAATGTATACCGGAGCCGATTATGCCGCGCTGCTGGAACGCTTTAGGCAGCTTTCAGACGAAAAATACAGGCGCTTTAATCAGTCGCTCATACCCGGTGCGGTATGCGCATACGGCGTACGTATCCCTCAGCTTCGCGCAATAGCAAAGGAGATAGCGGCCGGGGACTGGCGAGGCTATCTTGCATCAGCACAAGACGGCGACTATACGGAACGAATGCTTCAGGCGCTGGTTATAGACCATGCCCGCTGCGAGCCCGATGAAAGCTGGCGGTACATCGAAGCGTTCGTACCCAAGATAGATAATTGGGCGGTTTGCGATACGTTTTCAGGCGGGCTTAAGCGCGTAAGGAACGACCGCGCCGGGACGCTGCCGCGTTTGACCAAATATCTATGCTCTAAAAACGAGTTCGAGGTGCGCTTTGGCGTGGTGATGCTTATGGATCATTTCATCACGGACGAGTATGCAGATACGGTGCTTAACGAAATGGACAGGGTGCGCCACGACGGCTATTATGCTAAAATGGCTGTGGCATGGACTGTGGCGGAGTGTATCGCCAAGTACCGCGATAAGACCTTTATGTATTTGCAGCAGGACAAGCTGGATACATTCACCCACAATAAAGCCATACAGAAGGCGCGTGAATCCTATCGAGTTTCGGATGAGGATAAGCGCCTGCTTCTGACGATGAAGCGTCAAAATGATTAAATCCGGTTTATTCCGGGTGTAAAAGTGGTTTACAACCTAAGCGTGGACTGGTAAAATAACAGTTAGTGCGCTGTGCGCAAAACGAATTGTATTTCATTAAAATATACAAACACCAGTAGGGGGAAAGCACATGAAAGATTACACCGCAAAGAACATCCGCAACATCGGCATATTTGGGCACGGCGGAGAGGGCAAGACTACGCTTACCGAAGCGATGCTGTTCAACGCCGGACTTACCGAGCGCCTTGGACGGGTGGAGAGCGGAAACACGGTAACGGATTTTGATCCGGAGGAGACCAAACGTACCATATCCATAAATGCTGCGCTTGCGCCGCTGGAGTGGAAGGATGTTAAGATCAACATAATCGACGCACCGGGCTTCTTCGATTTTTACGGTGAGGTCGCTTCTGCGATGGCGCTTGCCGATTCCGCGCTTATAGTGGTGGGAGCGGTATCCGGCCCCGTCGTAGGTACCGACAAGGCCATGACCATGTGCAAAAAGGTTGCCAAAGCCCGCATGATAGTGGTAAACCAGATGGATCGAGAGAACGCCAACTTTGATAAAGTGATGGCGGCTCTAAATGCAAGCTACGGCGATAACGTTATGCCGATACAGCTGCCTATAATGGAGAGCGGCGCGTTTACAGGTTATGTGGACGTCGTTTCCATGACCGCCAAAAAGTTCGACGGCAAGGGCGAAAAGGACTGTGATATCCCCGCTGGACTGGCTGACGCCGCGCAGGACTGGCACCGCAGGCTTACCGATGCGGCCGCCGAGAACGACGAAGAGCTGCTGGAGAAGTTCCTCATGGAGGATGCGCTTTCCTGCGAGGATATGATGTCGGGGCTTTGTCTCGGCATAGCCGACGGCTCCTTTACGCCGGTGTGCTGCTGTGCTGCACAGCCAAATATCGGCATCCACGCGCTGTTGGATAATCTTGTACGCTATATGCCCGCCGCGGACTCCATCAAGCCGCCAAAGGCAGTCGATACCAAGACCGGCGAAGCGGTTGAGATCAAGCCGGACGGCAAATTCGCCGGGCAGGTTATGAAGACGGTTGTGGATCAGTTCGGCAAGTTTTCCATAATCAAAGTGTTCAGCGGCACGCTGAGCGTGGAGACTTCGCTATATAATTCAAACTCCGAAAAGAGCGAAAAGAGCACCGCTCCCTCGATACTGCGCGGCAAGAAGTCCATCCCGACGGATAAGCTCATAGCCGGCGATATAGGCGCGCTCAATAAGCTGCAATTCACCTCTACCGGCGATACGCTGTGCGATGCAGCCGCCCCAGTGAAGTTTGAACCCGTTGACTTCCCCAAGCCCTGCATAAGCCGCGCCGTAAACGCCAAAAAGCAGGGCGAGGAGGATAAGGTGTTCGCAGGTCTCAATAAGATACTGGACGAAGATCCCTCTGTAACGATAGAGAAGAATGTCGAAACAGGCGACGTGCTAATCTGCGGCTTGGGTGAGCAGCATATAGACGTTGTGTGCGCAAAGCTCAAGAACAAGACCGGCGTAGAAGCGCAGCTGAGCGACCCGCGCATCCCGTACCGTGAGACCATTCGTGGAACTGCGGAGGCCGAAGGCAAGCACAAGAAGCAGACCGGCGGCAGCGGTCAGTTTGGCGTGGTCAATATGCGGTTTGAGCCGTTGGATACCGGCGAAGATTTCGAGTTTGTAAACGCGATAGTCGGCGGCGTTGTGCCAAAGGAATATATCCCCGCGGTTGAAAAGGGTACTCGCGAGGCTATGCAGAAGGGCGTTTTGGCCGGCTACCCCATGACGGGTCTCAAGGCTACGCTGTACTTTGGCAAGTACCATCCGGTGGATTCCAAAGAAGTGGCGTTCAAGTCTGCGGCAAGGCTTGCATATAAGGAGGCCTGCGCGCACGCTAACCCTGTGCTTATTGAGCCGGTATACCGCTACGATATCCGCGTACCCAACGACTACATGGGTGATATAATGGGCGATCTTTCGCGTCGCCGCGGCCGTATGCTGGGCACCAATCCCTGTGATGAGGGCACCGAGGTAGTAGCCGAAGCGCCGATGTCCGAAATGCTGAAGTATGCCAACGACCTTCGCTCCATGACGCAGGCGCGCGGCTCGTTCACCAGCGAATTCGTTCGCTATGAGGATGTTCCCGCCAACGTCGCGCAGAAGATAATCGAGCAGTCCAAGAAGGACGACGACGACGACGAATAATCGGCGTCTGCCGGCTGACTAAGTCGGGTATATGCAGAATAAGCGTCCATGGATATGAAAACCATAGCCATGGGCGCTTTGACAACAAACGGTGTTAATAAGAATTGGAGCATAAGGAGTGCAGAATGAAAAAACTGATTTGTATTGTGCTGATATTTACATTGACTGCTTGCTGCGGCTGCGTAGACGTATCGCTATCCGATGCATTCGACGAGACTGAAGTAAGCGCTGCCGCCGAGCACGTGGTAGAGCTGATAAACGCCCGCGATTACGAGGGTATAGAGGCACTTGTACGCGAAGATCTGCGAGATGTGCTTTCCGCCGAGGTTTTGGCGGATGTACTGGACGAGGTGCTGGATCAGTACGGCATGTTTGTGAATTATAAGGCGGTCACCGTGGTGGGGCAAAAGGTTAGCGATACCGGTGAGGAATACGCCGTGGCCGTGCTGTCTTGTGCATACGAACAGGGCAAATTAAAATACACGTTAAGCTTTGATTCGGAGCTTGCGCTTGCAGGACTGTATGTTAGATAGTTGCGTCAGCCGGCGGTGCCGGTATTCTTATCCGGGCGGCATGGAGCCGCCTTTGCTTTTTTTAGCAGTATCAACGCAACCGCTATGGCGGGGAGCATGCTGATGATACCAGTCATGCAAGGGCCGAGCAGGGGCGAGCTGTTGAAGCAGAAATAGATGGGAGCAGCGGAAAAAGCGTTGATCGCGCTGTGCGCGAGCGCGGCGGGCCATACGCTGCCGACTTTAAGCGTAAGATAGCCCTCGAAAACGCCAAACGCCATGCAGAACAGTATCATAAGCAGTATGCCGAGCCAGGGTGCGCCGGGATAGTCCAGCCCGTAATTATGCCCCAAGGCTATCATGGGCGCGTGCCACACGCCCCATACCGCGCCGGTGACAAGCAGCGCCTTTCGTTCGCCGAGCGCCAGAAGCTTGGGCAGCAGATATGCGCGCCAGCCCAGCTCCTCGCCCAGCGTGGGCAGCAGATTGACAAACGGTGATATAACTATCATTCCGGCCAACTGGACGATAAGCATCGTCTGCAGGGAATCCGCGGGTACGCCGGTGGACAGCAGCGCCATGGTAAGTGTGCCGCAGGATGGATCAAGCTCGGAGAAAAAGAATATGAAGTACAGCACCGCACCGAGTATTATGAGCGCGATGGGGAAGTATGCTGCAAATATATAGCGGACGACGTTACCTTTGAGGCGGGGGCGCAGCAGCATATCCTTGAAGCCCTCGCGGGTGAGAACGCGGGTGAGCAGCGAGCACAGCGCAGGCAGGAACATTGCCCCCATCAAAAACACGGTGGAAGCGGCGCTGCCGTACTCTACGCCGGAAAAATGCATTATCAGCACCAAACCCCATGTTGCTGTAAACGTGAGTATTATAAACAGCGTTATCCGTTTTTTCGTTTGCTTATCCATTTGCTTAACCGGCCTTCGGAAAGTCTGTATTATCGGTGCGCTGCGGTTCCTTTTTTGCGGGCAGACGGCAGCCGATAAAGCCCTTCAGTACGATTATCGCGGCCATCGTGACCAGGGCAAGCTGCGGATTGCCGAAAAACGGCACGTCCAGCTTGAAAAGCTGCACGAAGAACGTGAACAGCGCAAGCGCGCCCAGCAGATACCCCGATATGCTCAAAATGCCGAACGGTGCACGCTTTACAAAGCAAATAATGCCCGGTATGCACAGCATCATTCCGATTGCGCCGAGTATCACTACGGCCATGCGCGTATCGTCGATAAAGGAGACATCGATACCAAATAACCCTACGATCAG
Organism: uncultured Oscillospiraceae bacterium; assembly: GCA_964642795.1. Taxonomy (GTDB): domain Bacteria; phylum Bacillota; class Clostridia; order Christensenellales; family CAG-138; genus JAVVVD01. The sequence continues at coordinate 6,434 of CAZXRQ010000001.1, forward strand.
CGCTGCTGCGCATATTAGCACCTCCAGCGCAAACAAGGCAATAAAGAGCCCTTTTTTAAGTTTGTTCATATTACCCTCCGATACAGATAAACTGAAAAACAGAGATCAGTATTTCGACATAAAGCTGCATATTTCGGTTACATGGTTGTTTGCGGCATGTAACTAATGGTATAATAACACATATATCATTTGGTATCAATCGGAGGACTAACGGATTTGATCGAGAAGGCTGTCAAGGATTCTTACACGGAACAGGTGCACGTAGTAATGTCGCCCGACTTAAACGGTTATGGAAGGCTGTATGGCGGACGGCTTATGGAATGGATAGATTCGATGGCGGGCATAGTAGCGCGCAGGCACAGCGGCTGCGTGGTGACCACGGTAATGGTAGATACTCTGCAGCTTAAGGAACCGGTATATAACAATAGCACGGTGGTGCTGACGGGACGTGTAACGTGCGTTGGAAACACATCAATGGAAGTAAGGGTGGATACGTATACTGAAGAGCTTTGCGGAACACGCAAGCATAAGAGCATAGCATACCTAATACTGGTTGCGCTGGATAACGGCGAAAAGCCGATTCCCGTGCCGCGGCTGATATGCACCACACCGGAAGAGGAGGCGGAATTTGCCGCCGGACAGCGGAGACGGCAGCTTAGAAAGCAGCGCCTGAATGAACAGTTTTGACCGTAGCGTTCTGCCTGCGGGGAAAGAGACCTAATGCCAAAAACAGTACTAATATTGCTTATAACCGCGATCGTAGCCGCCTGCGCGCTGGGCGTATATTCGGTCTATACCGGCGGCTTGCCTGCTGCGGCCGCGCCGCAGCCTGCAGAAACGCCTGCGCCGGAGCCTACTCCGACCTCCACGCCCATGCCAACACCAACATCTAAGCCTACTCCTACGCCGGAGCCAACGCCTACGCCGTTTGAGGTGCTGGCGCCTACCACGCGCATGAGCTTCGCTGAGCTAGTAGGGGATAACGGCATATATGATGCGCCTACGGGTTGGCCGCCCGCAGATACGTACAAGCTGCTGGTGGACATAAAGCACCAGGTGGTAATAGCCTATGTAAAGGATGAATTGGGCGAGTTTACGGTACCTGTACGCTATATGGTATGCACATCCGGCGGCAACGGCAACTATACGCCGACGGGCGTATTCGAGGCGGGGGATCACCGCGTGCGCTTCGGTCTGTTTCATAGCGCCGGAGTATATGGCCAGTACTGGACGCAGATATATGGCAATTTTTACTTTCATACGCTGCTGTACGGTGAACGCGACGCATCTACATATACCCGCTCAAGCTACAAGCTGCTGGGAACGCGCGGCTCACACGGCTGCGTAAGACTGCTGGTGCCGGACGCGCGCTGGATATATTATAATATCGCCCCAGGCACGGAGATAGAAATACGTCGCGGTTCATCAGAGGATCTGGAGACGGCCGCCATAAAGGAACAGCTTGTGAGGGCGGAGCTCCCCGAGGAAAGGCCGAACCTTAAGCCGGGCGAGATACCGGATACCGATAATTGGAGCATAGACGATCTGAAGATATACTGGACAACGCCGGAACCTACTATAGAGCCTACACCTACGATAGATCCTACACCGTAAAACCGCTTTGATTTGCAGAAGCGATATGATACAATTATTCAATACCGAAAACATTGGGAGGGTAAGATGTCCAAAAGAATGATGGCTTGCGTGCTGGCGGTTATAACGCTGATAACGGCGCTTATTCCGGCCACGGCGCTTGCGCGCGACGAGTTGAGCAATACCGATCCATCGCGCTACTATATTGTACTCGATACTGGAAATCAGGTTGTTACGGTATACGAGCAGGATGACAACGGCGAGTATACCCGCATAGTCCGGCGGATGGTCTGCACATCCGGCAAGACGGAGGCCATATCCGAGACCGAGCCAGCAAGCCCAACTCCCACCGGCACATGGAAGATAGGCGCGCGCGAGCGGTTTGGCAAATTTGCGGCGTTTGGTGCTGAATACGCCCGTTACTGGACGCAGATAGTGGGCGGCATATACTTTCATTCGATCATGTTCGGAAGCCGCGAGGTGGACGATATAAAAAAGGGCCCGTTCAGCAGACTGGGCAGCCGCGCTTCGCATGGCTGCGTCAGACTGTATGTTGAGGATGCCAAATGGCTCTACTACAATGCCTGCCCGGGTACTACGGTAAGGGTAACGAGCGGGATAGGTGAAAACCGCAACCTTGTAAAGCTGCTTAAGACGGATATGTCCTTTGACGAATACGCCGCCTTCCAGCAAAACATATACGATGAGCCGGAGCTTCCAAACAGCACCGCCTGGATAGTATCAGACCGGGCGGAGATGCGCACCGGCAATGGCACCAACGATAAGCGCATCCGTTCGCTGGGCGAAGGGACCGAGGTGGAGGTGCTGCAGGAGGGCGATCCCTGGGTAAAGATACTTGTAGGCGGGCGCGAGGGTTATGTTAAGCGCTGCTACATCACCTATGAACAGGGCGTGCTGCAGTCAACGCCGGAGGGCAACTATGTTTCCGGCACAATATATATGTACGAACAGCCGGACCGGCGTTCCACAGTGCTGTATAAGGTGGCAAGGGATTCCAGCCTTGTTATAGTGGAGCGGGGAGAGGATTACACGCTTATAGATTACTGGGGCACGCTGGGCTACATACAGACCCGCTACATCAAGACCGGCTGGGCTACGCTGTATGATTGGGCGGATGAATATACAGCCACCCAAACGGATGCGGAGATTTCGGGCACGGATGCCTCGGATACGGATGCCGTAGCCGCGGACGCAACCGGCACCGATGCGAACTGAGGTAGCAATATGAAAAAGACGATTTGTTTAGTATTGATATTTATATTGGCGGTGTGCGCAGGCTGTAACGCCGCGCCTTCTGCTGCGGAGCCGGAGCCTGCGACTGAGCCGGAGGGACAGCTTCGCGTGTTTGGTAAGGACATAACCGTAGCGTTGCTGTCGGGCAGCGATATGTTCAGCTATGGGGTTGGTATGCAGGCGGATGCGCTGGGAATAGATTTACGAATCGTAGACAGCATAGAGGATGCTTCCGGCACAGATATAATTATAGCCTACATGCCGGACGAAGAGCAGCTTGAGATTGCCGCAATGCCGGTAATAGCATATACGAACGACGCTTCACTACATCCTGCAACGGGCAGTTCAATTGTTTACGATGCCGACAGCGAGCTGGAAGCCGCACTTGACGTGATGTTTACCTATGTGTCGCATGAAGCGCCCGTGCGCATAGTGTGCATGTACGAAGGCGGCCCGGACAGCGCGCCTGCTTTGGCGGTCGCACGTATGAATGAAGAGGGCAAGCTGTATATAAAGGGCGAGATATCAGCCGAGGAATCCGGCGGAGCGGACGAAGCGGTGGCACAGCTTGAAACGTTGCTTGCGGATATTGTCCCCGGGCTGCTGGATACCCTGTTCACCTCCGATGCGGAGCTTGCGATGGCGGCATACGATGTGCTTGAAGCGGCAAAACGCAGTGACGCGGTAGAGGTAATAACCGCAGGGCTGAATATGGATATAGTAGCAGCCATGATAAACGACCATTTTCTTATGGGAGCGGCAGTCGGTGCAAACGAACAGGGTGCGGGCGCTTTGGCTGTGAGGATGGCTGTGGAATATCTTGCGGGCGGCAGGGTGGAGGACGTTATGCTTGCGCCGTTTGCGCTATACTCGGACGACGTTATAGCTGCGACCGCGGATGCGTATGACGGGATGCCGTTGGACGAGGTACTGCTAGCACTGGATGAGCAGACCGGCGCGTTGTATCAAACCCATACCGTAGAGTATCTTGCAGAATACTATGAGTGACAAAAGGGAGCGCATAGTAGGACACATACTTGCGCTTATCTCCACGATGGTGTGGGGATCGACCTTCATATTCACAAAGCTGTTGCTGGAGGCGTTTACACCTATACAGCTCCTTGTGATACGCTATGTCATTGCTTATATTGCAGGCTGCATTGCTGCGCCCCGTTTTTTCAAGCCTACCAAGGATGAATGGACGTTCCTTTTGCTGGGCATAACCGCCTGCAGCCTGTATACATGGTTGGAGAACACCGCAGTAAACCTTACGCAGGCGAGCAATGTAAGCATAATAATTACAACGTCGCCATTGTTCATAGCGATACTCGCACATTTTTTTACCCGGGACGAAAAGCTGTCCAAAAAATCTGCGATGGGCTCAGTGGTGGCGCTGGCGGGCGTGGCGCTTGTGGTGTTCAACGGCTCCGCCGTGCTTAACCTAAAGCCTGCGGGGGACCTGCTTGCATTGGCAGCGGCGCTGTGCTGGGCGATATACAGTCTGCTGGCAAAGGGAATTGTTGGGAAATACGACGGCTTTGTAATGACCCGCAAGGTGATATTCTACGGCCTTATTACATCCATACCGCTGATGCTTCTTGAGCATAAGCCGTTTAATTTTTCTGCGCTGTTCGATTTCAAGATGGCGTTCTGTATGCTGGCGCTTCCGTTATTGGGAAGTAACCTATGCAATGTGCTGTGGCATGGCGCGATGAAGCGTATTGGCATAGTTGCAGCCAATACATATCTTTACCTTATCCCGTTTTTTACCGTAGGACTTGCGGCGCTTGTGCTGGATGAGCGTATAACCTGGATGGCGATGCTGGGTGCGGTGCTGATAATAGCGGGGCTTGTGCTTGCGTCGCGCCGCGGCGTTCAAGTGGAGGTGCCGTCGGAGGAGCTTACTCCTGAACAGCTTAAAAGCCTGCGCGATATTTCCGCAAAGCGGGACGAGGCTGAGAAGGGATCGGATGGATAACGGCTGGAACCCGTGGCACGGCTGCCATAAGTACAGCGAGGGCTGCCAAAACTGCTATGTTTACCGCATGGACGCCCGTCATGAGCGGGACAGCTCGGAGGTAAAAAAGACCGGCGCGTTCGATTTGCCACTGAAGCATACGCGCGACGGCAGCTATAAGCTGCGCTCCGGCATGGTGTATACCTGCTTCACATCGGACTTCTTTTTGGAGGATGCGGACGAGTGGCGGGCGGAGGCGTGGCGCATGATGAAGCAGCGGAGCGATTTACAGTTTTTGTTCATCACAAAGCGCATACTCCGTGCGGAGGAGTGCTTCCCGCGGGATTGGGGCTCCGGCTATCCGAATGTGCATATAGGCTGCACTATGGAGAACCAGCGCCGCGCTGACGAGCGCATGGAGGTGTTTAAAAGCCTGCCGATAGCGTATAAGTACGTTATATGCGAACCGCTTCTTTCCCGCATAGACTTCGGCACACAGCTTGGACCGTGGGCGGAGCAGCTCATAGCGGGCGGCGAGTCCGGTATGGAGGCCCGCACCTGCGATTATGAATGGGTGCTGTTTCTGCGCGATCAATGCAGGGCTGCCGGCGTTAAATTCCATTTTAAGCAGACAGGCGCAAACTTTGTAAAGGACGGCAGGCGTTATTCCATACCGCGCAAGCTGCAGGGCAAGCAGGCGCGGAAGGCGGGTATAGACGTTTGACAGCGTCGGATGATGTATAAACATATTTTATTGCCGACAATTCTTTACACACGGCGGCGGTATATATATAATAGTTTAGGTAACTGATTAAATAACTACGGAGGCAATACGATGCAGGAAAAAAAGCCATACCAGATACTCAGAAAAGAGCGGCTCAACCCTACCGTGACGCTTATGGACATATATGCGCCTGCGGTGGCAAAAAAAGCGTTGCCGGGGCAGTTCATAATACTGCGAGTTGACGCCGATGGCGAGCGTATACCGCTTACCATAGCCAATGCGGATCATGATACCGGCGCTGTTACCATAATTTATCAGATAGTGGGCGCTACCACTAAGCTGATCGACAGCCTTAACGAAGGCGATGCGCTGCACGATTTTGTAGGCCCGCTGGGTCGCCCCACCGAGATCGAAGGCCTGAAGAAGGTCGCCGTAGTGGGCGGCGGCGTAGGCTGCGCTATAGCGTTGCCGGTAGCCAAGGCGTTGCACGCACAGGGTACGATCGTACATTCCATAATCGGATTCCGCTGTGAGGATCTCGTTATACTTGAAAAAGAGTTTGACGCCGTAAGCGATCAGCTTCTTCGCATGAGCGACGACGGCACCTGGGGCGAGAAAGGGCTTGTTACGGACGCCCTCAAATCCCTCATCGACGGCGGCGAAAAATACGACGAGGTCATAGCCATAGGGCCGTTGATAATGATGAAATTCGTTTGCAGGCTTACCCGCGAGTATGGACTAAAGACTACGGTAAGCATGAACCCCATAATGATAGACGGTACCGGTATGTGCGGCGGCTGCCGCTTAACCGTTGGCGGCGAGACCAAGTTTGCCTGCGTGGATGGACCGGATTTCGACGGGCATCTTGTAGACTTTGACGAGGCTATGAAGCGCGGCGCAATGTACAAGGAATTTGAAAAACACGCATACGAGGAGACCTGTAATCTGCTGAAGGGGGGCGCTGAAAATGCCTAATATGTCGCTTGCCAAAAACGTAATGCCGGCACAGGAGCCGGATGTAAGAAACAAGAACTTCTCCGAGGTGGCGTTAGGCTATTCGGAGGAGCAGGCGCTGGACGAGGCGGAGCGCTGCCTCAACTGCAAGAACAAGCCCTGTATATCGGGCTGCCCGGTAGGCATAGATATCCCCGCATTTATCGCCAAAATACGCGAGCACGATTTTGAGGGCGCGTATCAGGTCATAGCGAAGGACAGCAGCCTTCCGGCAGTGTGCGGCCGCGTATGCCCACAGGAGAGCCAGTGCGAGTGCAAGTGCGTTCGCGGCATTAAGGGCGAACCTGTCGGCATAGGACGTCTTGAGCGCTTTGTGGCGGACTGGCATGCGGCACATACCGACGGCAGCGTGGAGCTTCCCCAAAAGAACGGCCATCGCGTCGCGGTGATAGGCTCCGGCCCGTCCGGACTTACCTGCGCAGGCGAGCTTGCCCGCCGCGGCTACGATGTGACCGTGTTCGAGGCGCTGCATGTTGCAGGCGGCGTGCTTATGTACGGCATTCCTGAGTTTCGTCTGCCCAAGGCGATAGTGCAGGCCGAGGTGGAGACCCTGCGCAAGCTGGGCGTTACCATAAACACCAACATGGTCATCGGCAAGACCGAATCCGTGGACGAGCTGTTCCACGACGGCTTCGAGGCTGTGTTTATTGGCAGCGGCGCGGGCCTTCCCAGCTTTATGAAGATACCCGGTGAAAACCTCAACGCCGTTTATTCCGCAAACGAGTTCCTCACCCGCGTAAACCTTATGAAGGCTTACCGTGAGGGCTCTGCAACGCCAATAAAAAAGAACGACCGCGTGGCGGTGGTTGGCGGCGGCAATGTGGCTATGGATGCGGCGCGCTGCGCAAAACGCCTTGGCGCAAAGGAAGTATACATAGTATACCGCCGCAGTGAAGCGGAGCTTCCTGCCCGTCATGAGGAGGTTGAGCACGCGGAGGAGGAGGGCATTATATTCAAGTTCCTCACCAACCCCGTTGAGATACTCGGCGACGAGAACCGCTACGTATCCGGCATCAAGTGCGTGGAGATGGAGCTTGGCGAGCCCGATGCGTCCGGTCGCCGCAGACCGGTTACAAAGCCAGGCAGCGAGTTCGTCATCGACGTGGACTGCGTCGTAATGAGCATAGGCACCTCGCCCAACCCGCTTATCAAGAGTACCACAGAGGGCCTCGATACCCAGAAATGGGGTGGTATAATCGCGGATGAGGAGACCGGACTTACCTCCCGCGAGGGTGTGTACGCAGGCGGCGACGCTGTAACCGGCGCTGCTACCGTTATACTCGCAATGGGCGCCGGCAAGACTGCTGCCGCCGCTATCGACGACTATATCAAAAATAAATAAGCACATATTTTGGGCGGCGCTCATATGCTGAGCGCCGTTCCTTTATTGAAAAGGGGGAAGTATTATCAGCCCCGCATTGTACATCTGCATTTTCATGCCGCTGATACTGGCGCTGCTTACAGAGCATAACGAAAAACAACAGCGGATCAAACAGTTAGTCAAACGAAAGACCTCAAAAGGAGCGCAGCATAATATGACCGAGGAAACCATCAAGAGCTTTTTAGGCAAGGAATGCCTTATATATATGCTGAACAATCAGATGACCGGCACCATTGAATCACTCAGCGACAACTGGCTGTCCGTACGTGTGGGCGACGCCGTGGATATAGTAAACGTGGAATATATAAGCCGCATACGCGAGTACCCGCGCACCAGGTCAGGTAAAAAACGTTCAATAATTGCCGATTAGGGCATACATAGCCACAAATAATGAGGGGAGCAGATCATTAATGGAAGCAAAATCCCGACGCCATACCATGTTCACAAAGCCGGAAAAGGGTTGGATAATGTATGACTGGGCCAATTCCGCATATTCTATTTTTATCGCGGTTGTATTGCCGCTGTTCGCTGCCAGCCTTGCGGCGGAGGCGGGGGTGGATACCGTTACACACACTGCAAACTGGGGCATTGCAAGCTCGATAGCCTGTGCGATAGTTGCCGTGTGCGCGCCGATACTTGGCGCAATGGCGGATTACAAGGGGTTAAGGAAGCGCTTTTTTATTGCGTTTTTCATAATAGGCGTGCTGTCTACCGGCATAATCCCCGTAGTAAACAACTATATGGCCATACTTATAATATACGGCGTGACCAACTTTGGCTTTGCGGGCGCAAATGTGTTCTATGATGCTTTTTTGATCGACGTTACCACGGTGAACCGTATGGATAAGGTGAGCACGTGGGCGTTTGGCATGGGATATATCGGCGGCAGTACGATACCGTTCCTCGTGACCATAGCCATGTCCACATTCGGCCATCTTATCGGAATAACCGGTGCTATGACGATGCAGATTTCCGCACTGATTACTGCGGTGTGGTGGGCTGTGTTCACAATACCGTTCCTTAGAAACTGCAAGCAGCTTACCTCCATTCAGCCGGAGCGCGGGATAATTTCCAGCAGCTTCAAGCAGCTGGGGAATACGCTTAAGCACATCAAAAAGCACAAGTTCCTGTTCCTGTTTTTGATTGGCTACTTCTTCTACATCGACGGCGTAGGCACAATAATCAAAATGGCAACCACATACGGCTCAGCTCTGGGTATTGACGATACCGCGCTGATGATAGGCTTGCTTATAACGCAGGTAGTGGCGTTCCCTTGCGCGATACTATACGGTAACCTCGCTGCAAAATACTCCGCCAAGCGTATGATACTCGTGGGTATATGCACCTATTTCGGCGTGTGTTTGGTAGGGTATTTTATGTGCAAGGCATGGCATTTTTATCTGCTTGCGGCGCTGGTGGGTACGGCACAGGGCGGTATACAGGCGCTTTCGCGCAGCTACTTTGGCAAGCTTATCCCCGATAAGACGCGCGCAGGCGAATTCTTCGGGTTCTATAACATATTCTCCAAATTTGAGTCCGTGCTGGGCACGGCGCTTATGGCGCTTATCGTGAGCCTTACCGGCAATGTCAACGCAGGCGTGCTCAGCGTGCTTGCCATGTTTATTATAGGTGGCGCGATAACACTGCGCGTACCTGACGATAAGGGCATGGCAGCGGCGGAGGATACTGCGACATAACCTGCCGCAAATAAGACGTCTGCTTTTTGCACACCTTTTGTCTGGCGTACATACCTTGAGGTATAAAGCTAAGCAAGAGGTGTGTGCTGATATGAGAATACTTCAACGCGGCGATACGGGCAACGACGTAAAGCAGGTTCAGACGGCGCTGATTCGCGCGGGTTATGACCCGGGCGCAGTGGACGGCATATTCGGAGTAAAAACTGAGAATGCGGTAAAACGGTTCCAGCGCGTGCTGGGGCTGAAGGTGGACGGCATAGTCGGCCCTAACACATGGGCCTATCTTGAGCCGTTCTATTTGGAGACGGATCCATACGTGCTGCGCAGAGGCAGCAAGGGGGATAAGGTGCTGGCACTGCAGAAGGCGCTGGACGAGGCGGGCAACGACCCCGGCGATCTGGACGGCTTGTTTTGCACCAAAACGCTTGCGGCGGTAAAGGCATTCCAGCTGAAAAGCGGGCTTACGGACACGGGCGTGGTGGACGACAGCACATGGCTTGCGCTGTTGCCGTATCTGGATACCGACGGCGTACTGCTCAGACGCGGCGATTCGGGCGTATACGTATACGTGCTGCAGCTCGCGCTCAAGAGCTTGGGCTACGACCCCGGCAATACCGGCGGAGTATTTGATGTTAAGACGGAAAGCGCTGTAAAGCTGTTCCAAAGTGACAATGATCTGCGTGTGGACGGCATAGTAGGGCCCAAGACATGGGCGGTGTTGAAAAACGGTATGCCTGTGGAGGTGATACTCTATACGGTAAAGCGCGGTGATACGCTAAGCTCAATTGCCAAGAAGTACAACACTACCGTCGCAGAGCTGCTGGAGCTGAATCCCCGGCGCGACCCAAACCGCATATATGTCGGTGAGGTATTGAAGATACCGGTAACCGGCTCCTGATTAAACAGGCAAGGTCAAAAATGCCCGCAAGCGTATTGCGGGCATTTGCATATTCGCGCCTATTCTTCATCTGCCCAGCGGGCGAGTTAGGCGTTAACGGAGCGGGTCATTTCAGCTATGAACGGCTGCGACCACTTGCGACGGTATATTGCGGAGGCCGCGCTTGTCATATCCTCTCCGCGCGAGGTGAAAAACCCTTCAACGTCCCTGTTGTCGGGATATGAGTTTTGAAATACGACATACTGCGCACCGGGTCGGGGCGGTTTCGGTCTTGCTTTTTGCTGCTCCGTAGGGTAGCCAAGGCAAAGCATACATACCGGCATAGCGTAGCGAGGCAGATTGAGCAGCTGCGTGTGAGCTTCGCAGTTTTCTATTATGTCCCCTATGTAGCAGGAGCCTATGCCCAGCGATTCCGCTGCGACTACGGCGTTCTGCGCGGCTATTACAGCGTCGCAGCAGGCAAGTAGCATGTCGCCGCAGCCGGGCTTACGCACGTTGCCGCAGCAGCGGGAGAGCGCATCGTACCAGCGCTGGTAGTCCGCGACGAATATCAGCACGGCGGGCGCATCCTTGATGAACGGCTGCTCGTCGCAGGTGTGGGAAAGCGTTTCTTTTACCGCCGGGTTGGTCACGTCAATTATGGTGTAGAGGCACATATTGCCCGCCGTGGGCGCGTTGAGTGCGGCGGCGATTATCGTGCTTTTTGCTTCGTCAGGCAGCGGCCGGCCGTCGTATACGCGCACGGATCTGCGCTGCATAAGTTCATCGATAGTTGACATGGATTCCTCCGTTTTTTGTTGATTTGATGGGCTTTGAACGATATAATCAGATTATAGCGTTCATTTCGCAAAATCAATAATAATATACGGGAGGCTTACATGGCAAATCTAAAAAAGCTGACTCTGCTGCACTCTAACGATATGCACGGCGATTTCTTGGCTGAAAAGGTAGACGAAAACCTGCTTGGCGGCGTATCAATGCTGTCCGGCTATGTGAATAAGGTACGAAATGAGGAACCGAACACCGTATACGCCATATCGGGCGATATGTTTCGCGGCTCGGTGATTGATTCGGAATTCAAGGGCCTTTCCACAATAGAAATAATGAACATGCTGGGGCCGGATGTTGTGACCATAGGCAATCACGAGGTGGACTATGGCGTGGCCCATCTGCTTTTTATAGAAAAATGTGCACGCTTCCCTATAATCAACGCTAATTTCTTCGTGCGTATAAACCACACACGGCTGTTTAAGCCCTGCCAGCTTATTGAGATCGGCGGTATGAAGATACTGTTTATTGGCGTTATAACCCAGGAGGTGCTGAGCCAGACCAAGCAGGACGCGCTAATCGGTTCATTTGTTGATGTGTTTGAGGCGGCACAGGAGGTGGGGCGTATATGCAATGCGCATAACGCGCTGGATATCGACTTCACGGTACTGCTTACGCACATAGGCTTCGAGGAGGACAAGCGGCTTGCCGCCATGCTGGATCCGGCATGGGGCGTGGATGTGATAATCGGAGGTCATTCTCACACGCTGCCGGATGAGCCCGCCGTGGTAAACGGCATTCCCATAGTGCAGGCGGGTACCGGTACGGATGCTATAGGGCGCTTTGACATAATGGTGGATACGGATAAGAATTGCATCGATTCGTATGAATGGCGTCTGGTGCCCATCACGCCGGCAAATTGCCCCCGCGATACAGAGCTGGAAAAGCTGATACAGGGCTACAAATCTCAGACGGACGATAAGTACGGCCGCCTAATAACCCGCTTTAAGCGGCAGCTAACGCATCCGGAGCGTACTCGCGAGACCGAGGTAGGCAACCTTTTTGCGGATATTCTTAAGGAGAGCTTCGCAGTGGATGTGATGCTCGTGGGCAGCGGCAGTATGCGTGCGGAGACCATGGGCCCGATAGTGAGCTTTGGCGATCTAACCGAAATGTATCCATATGACGACGCCATACACATGATAAAGCTGACCGGCGCGCAGTTCAAGCGAATGGTCAAGCACATATTGCGCGAGGACAACTTCAACGGCCACGGCGAGTTCTATCAGTTCTCCAAAGGTGTGCACATACGCTATTCCAGAAAGACCGGAGAGCTTATAGAGCTTACTCTCAACGGAGAACCCATAGACGACGAACGCCTGTACAGCGTTGGATTGCAGGATTTCCACTATGGCAGCATGGAGAAGTTCCTCAGCATAACGTTGGACGAGGTAAAGCAGAACGCCAAGCCGCGCGTGATATGCACCTCCTGCCGCGAAGTGCTGGAGGAGTACATGACGGAAAACCAGCACCTTTGCCGCGAGGTTGAGGGCAGGCTTGTGGTGGAGCAATAGAGGGGATACGATATGCTCGACGTTTCAAAGCTGGAGGCCCAAATCGCTGCAGAACATGATAATATATGCGAGCTTATCGCCATAAAGGACGAAAAAACGGCGATAGAAATGTACCGTCACGGTTATGTGCCGGGAGATGCTTTGAATGTGATGTCGGTCACCAAAAGCATAGTGTCATTGCTTATAGGCATAGCGATAGACCTTGGTTTTGTGGGGAGCGTCCAGGATAAGGTGCTGGACTATTTCCCCGATTACGTTACCAAACGCGGTGAAAAGACAATAGGTGATATAACGCTCCATCAGCTTTTAACTATGACGGCGCCGTATAAATACCGTAGCGAGCCGTGGACAAAGGTATGCACAAGCGACGACTGGACAAGAGCGGCGCTGGACATTTTGGGCGGCAGAGCGGGCATTACGGGCGAGTTCAAGTATTCCACGCTCGGCATACAAATACTAACCGGCATAATCGCAGGCTCGAGCGATATGAGTGTTACGGAATTCGCAAATAAATACCTTTTCGGCCCGCTCGGCATTGCGCCACACAAAAACGCCGATGCGGATACCAAGGAGGATCAGCTCGAATTCCTCATGTCCAAAGCGCCGAAGGGGGATGTATGGTTTGCGGATCCACAGGGGGTGAATACAGCCGGCTGGGGGCTTGCGCTGGGCGCAAAGGATATGGCGAGCGTCGGCCGTATGTGCTTAGACCGTGGCGTATATAACGGGCGGCGCATACTGCCAGAAACCTGGATAGACAAAATGACCGTGCCGTATGTGCGGTGCGACGAGCGCTTTGCCAACATGTCGTACGGGTATTTATGGTGGATTATAGACGAAGCAAAGCCCGTGTACGCAGCCATAGGCGACGGCGGAAACGTTATATATGTGGATACTGCTACCGATACGGTAGTAGCGATCGCAGCAACGTTCAAGCCCCGTGTTTTCGACCGGATAGAGCTGATTACCGGGCAGATCGAACCTATGCTAAGCTGAAAGTTATATGCAAAAACGGTATAAAACCACCGCCGACAGTACCTGCCGGCGGTGGTTTGTGTAAAGGGGAGAAACAATCGATCTCGCGCTTGGTATGGCCGGTTATTTTACATTTTCCGTGCCTTCGTTTTCGACCTTTCGCTTAAACAGCTTGGTAAAATCTATCTCAACTATGAGTATGGCTATCAGCAATAGAGCCATTCCGGCGTAGTTGCGGGGCAGCAGCACCTCGCCTGCGAACAGGTAGGCGACCAGTGCCGCTACAACCGGCTCCAGCGTCATGAGCACGCCCACGTTTTCCGCGGCGGTGTGCTGCTGTGCGATGGACTGGAATATGAAGGATAGTCCTGTACAGAACAGCGCGAGCACCAGTACAAAGACTATCGTACGCGGTTCCGTGGGCAGTTTCGGCGTTTCCAGCAAGAAGGCCAGGATTATATTAAGCACGCCTGCTGCGCCAAGCTGGAAAACGCCCAGCGTGTATGCGTCCACATCCTCGCGCTGCACAACATATGAGGTTATAAGTATGTGTACGGCATAGAGCATGGAGCACAGCAGGCAGAGCAGGTCCCCCAAAGCCGGTTTAAGCGCTTCGGTAAGCGTAAGCAGCGCTACTCCTACAAACGCCAGTATTATCACCAGCCATATCTTCTTTGCGGGGCGGCGCTTAAGAAATATCCACGCGAATATCGGCGTCATAACGGAGGTGAGGCCACACAGGAAGCTGGCGTTGGACTGCGAGGTATACTGCAATCCGATGGTGCAGCTTGTGTATATTGCAACTAGCAGCGCGCCCAGCAGCACAGAGTATTTGAGCGTGGCGCGGCTGATAGAGGCGCATTTTTTAGGGGCAATAGCAAATGCCGTAACAAACGCAATGGTAAACCTTATGCCGTTAAGCGTGAACGGCTGTATGGTAAGCAGGCAATAATCCGTAAGGTAGTAGGAAATGCCCCAAAACAGTGCTACCATAAGCAGCATGATATCCGCCTTAAAACGTTTGGACATCCGATACCTCCGATGCAATCAGTCAGTATTTCCATTCTACAACAAATCGCGTTGTTTTGCCATATATAGTGCGCGGCCGCGGCATAAGATGCGTTTTTCATGGAAATACTTTCAAAGAATAATGGATATGGGAGGTATAGACTCATATGCTGGAGCTTGGAATAAGCAAACTTTTTATGCAGGGCATGGCAATAGACCTGGGCACGGTAAACACCGTTATAGCAATAAAAGGCCGGGGAATAGTGCTAAAGGAGCCCAGCACGGTGGCAGTGGATTCGAATACCCGCGAAATAGTCGCCGTAGGCCGGGAGGCTATGGCAATGCTTGGACGCACGCCGGGCGGAATAAATATAATGTACCCGATGAGAGACGGCGTGGTAGCGGACATCACGCTTGCCGCGGCTATGCTCAGGCTTTATATGGAAAAGGCGCTGGGCAGAAAGCCGGGTGCGCTGGGAGTACAGCTTATGCTGTGCCTGCCCATGTGCGTAACGCCGGTGGAACGCAGGGCGCTTACGGAAGCCGCACACGGCGCGGGTGCGCGTGAGGTATTGGTGATGGACGAGCCGGTAGCGGCCGCATTGGGCGCGGGATTGGATGTATACGATTGCCGCGGCTGCATGGTGGCGGATATAGGCGGCGGCACGACGGACGCGGCGGTGCTGGCGTTTGGCGGTGTTGCTGCGCAAAATTCCGTTAGGGTAGGCGGCACACATATAGATGCGGCGATAAGCGCATACGTGCTAAAGGAATACGACGTGATGATAGGCGAGCGCACTGCGGAGGACATAAAGCTCGTACTTGGCAGCGCAATACTGGGTGGTATGGAGCGTATGCAGGTGCGCGGCCGGGAACGGGAGCGTGGGCTGCCGGTGAGCATAAATGTGTGCGCCAACGAGATAAACCGCGCCATAATGCAGCCCATCCGCAGTATACTCGACGCGATAACCGCTACGCTCAAGGCCACGCCGCCTGAGCTTGCGGGAGATATACTTGCAAGCGGAATTACGCTTACCGGCGGCGGCGCGCTGATAAACGGCATGGACAAGCTTGTAAGCCGCGTGACCGGCATGGAGGTCTATATTGCGGACTCCCCGCTGGATTGCGTTGCTGGCGGTGCGCTTATGGCGCTCAGGGACGAGGATATGATGGCCTTGGCGGCCGGCGAAACAGCAGGAGCATAATACCGGACACACACTATACAAAGAAGCCCGCTTGAGTTGTCAAGCGGGCTTTTGAATATACGATGTCGATCAGTTGATGGAGTCCTTAAGAGCTTTGCCGGCCTTGAAGGCGGGAGACTTGCTGGCCGCAATGTCGATTTCGGCGCCGGTAAGGGGGTTATGACCCTTGCGGGCGGGACGATCGCGCACTTCAAAGGTGCCGAAGCCAACCAGAGATACCTTTTCGCCGTCCTTGAGAGCGTCGGTTACGGCCTGAAAGGTAGCATTAACGGCTTTATCGGCATCCTTTTTGGACAGACCACTCTTTTCGGCAACTGCGGCTATCAATTCGGTTTTGTTCATTGATTATGTCCTCCTAATGTATTTTAGCTCCAAGATTACGGTACTTATTGTACCAGTCAAAGCGCCGTTGCACAAGTACTCTTGACGTTTTTTTGAAAAATATACTTAGTTTAGCGCAAAAGATCGTTCGTCGAATGCTTTTCCTTTTCCCAGTAAACGTCCATCTCCGCAAGGGTCATATCTTTGGGCTGTTTGCCGTCTGACAGTATGCGCTGCTCCATGCGCTCAAACCGCGCGATGAATTTATCCGTCGCTGCGCGAAGAAGCAGTTCGGGATCCCGCTTGAGCAGACGAGCGACGTTGACCACGGAAAACAGCAGATCCCCAAGCTCCTCGTCGATACCGGAGGGGTCGCTTTGCTCCATTGCGCGGCACAGCTCGTCCGCTTCCTCATATATCTTGGCGGAGGCGGCATTGGCATCATCCCAGTCGAAGCCGACTTGGGCAGCTTTTTTCTGCACCTTTGCGCTGCGCATGAGGGAGGGAAGACCTGCGGGGACCTCGTGCATTGCCTGCGACTGCGTAACGATGCGTTTTTCCTTCTTTTTAAGCTGCTCCCAGTTTGCCAGCACCTCGTCGGGGGTATTTGCGTGCGCGTCGCCGAATACATGTGGGTGACGGTATATCAGCTTGCCGACTATGCCTGTGTATACGTCGCGCAGAGAAAACTCGCGGCGTTCCTCTTCAATGCCGGCATGGAATACTACCTGTAACAGCAGGTCGCCCAGCTCCTCACACAGCGCGGGCATGTCCTCGCGGTCGATAGCGTCCAGCACCTCGTAGGTTTCCTCTATGAGCGAGCTGCGCAGTGTCATATGCGTCTGTTCCGCATCCCACGGGCAGCCGCCGGGCGCGCGAAGCCGGGCGAGCACGGTATGCAGATCCTCCATGCTGAAGCGGTCGCGCTGCTCGTAACCGGCCATGGGTACATACAGTACGCAGGAGGAGCAAAGCCCGTTCTGCCTGTCCAGCTCGTGCAGCGGCAGTTCAACATGCATGTAGCTGCCGGCGGCGGGAAAGAACAGCAGCACGGGATGCTCGTCAGGATAGTATTCGCCCAGCGCAAGCTTAACTTCGCCGGCGCGGAGCGGGGTATCAAGCTCCTCTATGCAGAGCGGATAATCGGGCTGAATGTTTTGGGGAAGCTCGTTTGCCGTGCAGAAAAATATGCCGGAAACGGTTATACCGGCGCTTGCCAGCGCGGCGTCTGCAAAGCCGGTGCCGGGCAGCGCGATAAGCTGTACGCCGGCGGCGGAGGCGGCCTGAGAGATGGCGGCGTATTGGGCTGAGCCTACGCCGCGGCCGGGCACTGCATACACAGCGTTTTCCCCGCAGACGAGCCGTGCGGCGATGGCACAATTGAGCGCGTCGAAATCCTCGGACGAGGCGTACAGATCATCCATGGAGGTATATTCCAGTCCCGCTTCGATAATAAAACGCGCACTCTCATGCTCGGCCGTCTGCAAAAACAGCCTTGGCGCGTTGAGAACGGCCTGCTTTGCCGATTCACCTATGCTTTGGGGGGTAGACAGCGGTACTATTGTGAGTGTGCGCATCATTGCTGTTTCCTCCCGTTAAATAACCGCGCAAGGCGCTTGCCTCCGGGTATGTATGCAAGCTCATCGCTTGAAAACATCCTGAGCAGCACCAGCAGCACGGCATAAACTAAAACGCCGGCAACGACTGCACCTAAAGTAGCCAGCGAATTATGGCCGGATGCGTGCAGCGCATTATAGCACAGCTTTACTATGGCCCCCATGACTAAACTTGCCGCAAGCGGCTTGATAAAAGTATCAAACGGCTGTACGCGTATACTGGCCTTGCGGATAGTGTATATTGCGTCCGCTATGCCGGCAAACGCGTAGCATACCACGGTGGATACCGCCGCGCCCTGGATATTGATGCGGGGTATGTTCATCAGTATCAGCATGGTGACGACCTTGAGCACAAAGCCAATGAACAGATTGAATACCGGCACGTTGGGCTTGCCCATGCCCTGTATCACACCGGTCATGGACTGCACGAGGGAAAGGAATATCACACCTACTGCAGCGGTACGCAGCAGCTCGCCTGCAAGCGCAAGCTCCTCAGCGGTAAGGTTGACGTAAAGCAGCGAAAGAATAGGCTCCGCTAATACGAACAGCCCCGCGGCACAGGGCAGCCCGATTATGAGAGCTAGCTTCATGCCAAGCCGTGCGGCAGTGCGCACGCCGGAGAAATCCCGGCGTGCCATCCCGGCGGATATCGCAGGAACAAGACTCATTGCAAGCGCCATGGTAAGCACGCCCGGCATATTGACCAGCGTTGTTACGTTTGTGCGCAATAGCGAGTAGGCTACCTGAGCGGTTTGGGTATCAAAGCCAAGGTTGGTAAGCGTGCGCATGATGAGCGCGCTGTCCACTATACCGGTGAGCGGGCTTATGGAGGCGCCTATGGTTATGGGTACCGCCATGAGTACAAGCCCTTTCAGTACGGGCGAGTTATTCTGCCTTTCGGGCGCCTCAAGCTGTGCGCCGAGACCGCGCCGCTTCTGTACAAAATAAAATACCATTATTACTATAAGCGCCAGCACCTCGGAAAGCATAACGCCCGTGAGCGCACCCATAGCGGCGTATTCAGGCCCGCGGGGCAGCAGCTTTATGGCGAGCGTAAGGCCTATGGCGAGCTTGCCGAGCTGCTCCACCACCTGGCTTATCGCAGTGCCCATCATGCGCTGTTTACCCTGCAGATAGCCGCGGAACGCACACATGACGGAAACAAACAGCAGCGCCGGCGCCAATGCACGGAAGGAAAGGTATGCCTTATCCAGCGTGGTGACGGCGGCTAACGCGTGTGCTCCAAAGTACATCAGCAGCGAGGTGACAATACCTATTGCGGTAAGCAGCAGCAACGCAACGCGAAACACGCGGTTAGCGCCGCGGTTATCTCCTGCGGCGGTACGCTCCGCAACCATTTTGGATATGGCGGTGGGGAAGCCCGCGCTGGATATCACGAGCAGCCAGGCATAGTACGGGTAGACTACTTCATAGTAGCTCATACCTTCTTGGCCTACATAATTGGTAAGAGGTATGCGAAACAGGGCGCCGATTATCTTTACGATAAGTCCGGCGATAGCGAGCACCGCCGCGCCCTGTACGAATGACCTGCTTTTTCTCTCCATTAGGTATGCTCCTTAAGGTTGAAAATGTTTATTTTGTAATTATAGCATTTGCCGAAGCTTCTTGCCACTGTTTTGGCAGGAAGGTACGACGTCCGCCATACGAAGCCGTGAAATGGCAAAAAAAACGGTATGCCTGTGCAACAACCGCACATTTTATAGTATAATATCCTTGTACAATCATTATTACGCAGGAGACAGTATGAAACAGAAGTCTAGTTTGGCCCGCTTTGCAGCATATTATAAGCCTCATATGCCGTTATTCATGCTGGATATGGGCTGCGCGCTGCTCATAAGTGCGGTGGATGTAGCATATCCTTTATTTTCCAAAATAGCCATTCAGCAATATCTGCCCGATGGCAAGTACAGGGCTTTCTTTATTTTTATTGCTATTGCGTTGACGGCTTATGTGCTGAGGGCGCTTATGCAGTATGTTGTGACGGCGTTCGGTCATAAGCTGGGTGTGCTTATGGAAGCGGATATGCGGCGGGATGTGTTTTCGCATCTGCAAAAGCTGTCCTTCAGCTTCTTTGATAAATCACGCACGGGAGTGCTGATGTCGCGCTGCACCAACGATCTGTTTGAGATGACCGAGCTGGCGCATCACGGCCCGGAGGATCTGTTCATTTCCATCGTAACGCTCACCGGCTCGCTGATAGTGATGTTTACCATAGAATGGAGGCTTGCTTTAGTGCTGGCGGTGCTTGTGCCGGTATTCTCCGGGGCTGTGCTGCTTATGCGGAAATGGCTTATGCGGGTGTCGGGCAACGTAAAGGCCGGGCTTGCGACCGTTAACTCCGATATAGAGTCGTCCATATCCGGAATGCGGGTAGCACAGGCGTTTACCAACGAGAAATACGAGATCGAAAAATTCGACAGGGGCAACCGTACCTACGTTAAATCCCGTCAAAAGTTCTATGTGGCTATGGCGAGTTTCGGCTTTGTTATGGAGCTGTTCACATCCGTATTGAGCGTGGTGGTGCTGGGCATGGGCGGCTATCTTATAATGGCGCAGGATATGGATCTGTTGGTGCTGCTTACCTTTACCATGTATGTATCCAGCTTTACATCGCCAATCAAGCGTCTTTCCGCTTTTGCCGAGGTGTACACTATGGGTATGAGCGGGTTTGGGCGCTTTACCGAAATAATGGATACCGAACCAGATATTGAGGATACTCCGAATGCGGCGGATATAGGCAGTGTGAAAGGCGACGTGGTGTTTGATCATGTCAGCTTTGCATATGACGAAAACGAAGAGGTGCTTGAGGATGTAAGCCTGCATGTGCCTACTGGGCGCACCGTTGCACTTGTAGGCCCGTCGGGCGGGGGGAAGACTACGATATGCCATCTTTTGCCGCGCTTTTACGAGCCGCACGACGGAAGGATTTTGATCGACGGCAAAGATATACGCGGCCTCACGATGCACTCACTTAGGGAGAATATAGGCATAGTGCAGCAGGACGTATTCCTATTTGCGGATACCATCCGTGAGAATATACGCTACGGGCGAACCGCCGCCACCGAGCAGGAGATAATCGCCGCGGCGAAGGCGGCCGAGATACATGACGATATTATGGCGATGCCAGCAGGATATGATACGGTGGTGGGGGAGCGCGGGCTCACACTTTCCGGCGGACAAAAGCAGCGCGTATCCATTGCGCGTATATTCTTAAAGAATCCGCCTATATTGATACTGGACGAGGCGACAAGCGCACTGGATTCCGCTACCGAAGCGAGAATTACTACCGCGTTTGACAGGCTGAGCAAAGGGCGTACTACGCTGATAATCGCCCACCGGCTTTCCACCGTGCGAAACGCGGATGAAATAATCGTGGTGGACAGCGGGCGCATAATAGAACAGGGTACGCACGACGAGCTGATCAGGCTTGGCGGCGAGTACGCGGCGCTGCATTCAGCGCAGATAAACTGACGGAGGTATGTCTAGTATGAAGTTCACGGTAGATGGGATGATCTGTGATATTGCCCAGGGCGAAAGCCTTGGCGCAGCAGTTAAGAAGCTTGGGATGGACAGCGACTCGCTGAAATTCCGCCCATTGGCCGCGCAGATAGGCGGCGAGGTTTTCAGCCTTGGATATGTGCCGTTTCGTGATGTTACGGTGCATCTGCTGCGATATGGCGAGGAGGCAGGGCGCAGGGTTTATGAGCGTTCGCTGCAATTCGTGCTGATAGCTGCGATGCGCAAGCTGTTCAAAGACGCCAAGGTATACGTGCGGTATTCGTTGGGCGCGGGGTTGTATATAACCGTGGATAAGGAGCCGGCGCTTACCGAGCAGGATGTTTTGGCTGTGGAAAGCGAGATGCGGAGGCTTGTCCGCCTTGCACTGCCGCTGGCAAGAAAGCGCCTTGGTATTGATGAAGCCATAAAGGTATTTGAGGATAACGGTCAGCCGGATAAGGCGCGCCTGCTTAAATGGCGCAAGTTCAGCTATTTTGACGTATATGCGCTGGAAGGCCATATGGATTACTATTACGGCGAGATGGCGCCGGATACCAGCTATGTGGATGTGTTCCGGCTAAAATATGTGCGCGGCGCCATAATGATGCTTATGCCGCGCAGCGACGAGCCGGATGTTCCCAGCGATTTTGAGGATTTGCCAAAGCTTGCGGACGTGTTCCGCCAAAGCGACGAATGGGGAAGACTCATGCACTGCGATACCGTCAGCGAGCTAAATACCAGCGTTAAGCAGGGACGCATACGCGAGCTTGTCCGCATAAACGAGGCGCTGCATGAGAGGGGCTATGCCGACATAGCTGACGAAATAGTAAAATCACACGCACATGCCGTAATGGTGGCGGGGCCTTCCTCCTCCGGCAAGACCACCAGCGCTAATCGCATAGCCACGCAGCTTAGGGTGCTGGGGCAGGACCCCGTTATGCTTAGCCTTGACAACTTCTATCTCGACCGCGACGCCATACCGCTGGACGAGCACGGCCAGCGCGATCTGGAACACATAAACACGCTGGATATACCGCGCTTCAGCCACGACCTTGCACTGCTTTTGCAGGGCGAGGAGGTGGAGGTGCCAGTATTCAACTTTAAGACCGGCAAGCGCGAACTGACCGGCAGAGCGATGAGACTGCTGAGTGACCAACCGCTGATAATCGAAGGCATACACGGCCTTAATCCGCTGCTTTTGGGCGAAGAAGTTGCGCAGGACGCTGTGTTCCGAATATATGTGAGCGCGCTTACCACGCTTAACATAGACGACCATAACCGTATACGCACAACGGATGTGCGTCTGCTGCGCCGCCTTGTCAGGGATTACAATACCCGCGGGGCGAGCATGGAGCATACGCTTTCAATGTGGCCAAGCGTACGACGGGGCGAGGAGACCTGGATATTCCCGTATCAGGAACATGCAGATATGCTGTTTAATACAACGCTTGTGTATGAGGTGGCGGTACTGAAGAAATATGTATATCCGCTGCTGGACGAAGTGCCGCCGGAGAGCCCGTATTTTGCGCAGGCGCGGGATGTTGTGAAGTTTTTGAACTATTTTCTGGATGCGGACGTCGAGGACGAAATACCGCCTACCAGCGTTTTGCGTGAATTCATAGGCGGAAATACATTCTACCGTGACGACTGACCGTAGGATATGTGTTATAATCGCATTGTAAATATATTTTCATCTGGGAGGCTGAGCATATGGCAACCAAGGTTTGGGCGCATAGAGGGGCAAGCGCATATGCGCCGGAGAACACCATAGCGGCGTTTCGCATGGCGGTAGAGATGGGCGCTGACGGCGTTGAGCTGGATGTACACGAGAGTGCCGACGGCAAGCTGATGGTAATACACGATGAAACCGTGGACCGCACCTCCAACGGCAGCGGGCGAGTGGTGGATATGACCTGCCAGGAGCTTAAGCAGCTGGATTTTTCAAACGGCTTTGATAAGTATGCCGGCGCGCGCATACCTACGCTGCGCGAGGTGTTCGGTCTGCTCAAAAACACCAACATAACGATTAACATCGAGATAAAGTGCGATGTGGTGGTTTATTGGGGCATTTGGGACAAGCTGCTGCAGCTTGAGCAGGAGATGGGCATGCAGGGGCGCATATTGTACTCCTCCTTTAACCACTATGTTTTAATGGAGCTTAGAAAGTCCGCACCGGACGCTAAGATAGGGCTGTTGTATTCCAACGCCATGGTGGACGCGTGGTTATATGCGCAGCACTTGGGCGCTCAGGCACTACACCCGCACTATCAGGTGGCGCTTCAATGCCCGGGCTATATCGAGGGCTGCCGCGAAGCCGGCGTTGCGATAAACGCTTGGACGGTGAACGATCCCGAGGCAATGCGTAAGCTTGCTCACGAGAATATCGGCGCAATTATAACCAATACGCCGGATGTGGCGCTGCGGGAATTGGGAAGATAAACAAGCGGTATTTGATGTGAAGATGAGGTTGATTACCGCAAGACGGATGATTACCGTTTTGTTTTGTTTGATGTGCGCCGTGCTGCTGTTCGGGAGCTTCACGAATCAATGGACGTGGGTGCTTATCGGAGTGGGTATGGCATTTGTTACCATTGCGTTCAGCTTTATATTTTACAGATGCCCGTACTGCAACAAATATCTTGCACGGAACGATGGAAAGTATTGCCAACACTGCGGCAGCCGACTCGATGATGAATAGCAAAAGGAAATGATCGCTGATATGGAATTGGGAACAAAGGGATATGCAGAGTGTACGGTAAACGGCACTAATACCGCAAAAGCAATGGGCAGCGGAGGGCTGGAGGTGTTGGCAACGCCTGCGATGATAGCGCTTATGGAAAAGGCGTCGTGCGAGAGCGTACAGCCGCACCTTGAACCGGGAAGCGGTACTGTAGGAACGTTTATGAACGTTACGCACGACGCGCCGTCGCCGGTCGGCATGAGGATACACTGCACCAGCGAGCTTGTTGCGGCAGATGACCGAAAGCTGGTTTTTCGCGTTGCGGCATTTGATGAAGCGGGAAAGATTGGTGGAGGCGTGCATGAACGCTGCATCATCCAAAATGAGAGGTTTCAAAGCAGAGCCAATGCAAAGCTCAACAGCCAATGATAGAAGCAGACAAAAAAACGGAGCCGCGCTTGCACTTAACCAAGCGGAGCGGACATTGATAAAGAGACCTCCTGTCGCAGGATAAATACGACAGGAGGTATTTGCATGGGAGCACTATCTGGAAGCGTTATTACCTAGAAAGCGTTGGATAATGAAGGAACAAGGTTAAAACATCGAATGACAGAAAAAGCGCTTTTAGCGTTTTAGCATACAAAAAGGGTCAAAGTACATCCAGCGAGGCATACAGGGATTCAAAGTCGCAGCACATATGGCGCACCGCAGGATGGTGATAAAATACGCAGGTCGCTGTACCGCCGCCGAAAGCCTCGGCGGATTCGCTCCAAAGTACTATGCGCTTATTATCGCAGGTGGCAAGCGCAGTACCAAGCTCTATATGTGTACCCTTTCCGCCGGGCAATAGTATTAGCACAAGCTCAGCGCCGGAAACGGCGGCTATCTCATTTGCGGAAACCTCGTTCATACGCGATTCACCCGCATTGCGCACGTCGCCGTGTAAAGTCCAGTCGTAGGCAGGGGAGTGTCCCAGCGCGCAAAGCCGGAGTATGACCTTGGCGGCGCGCTCGCGGTTTTCCAGTCCGGTTGCAACATAAAAGGTCATGCTTTTTCTCCGCGCAGTCCCGGACCGGGATCGCCAATGCGCCAGTGCTTGCGGCACAGACCGACGTATTTATCGTTTGCGCCCAGCACCACCTGCTCGCCTTCTTTGGCTATACCGCCATTGCCATCCAAACGGGCGTTGCATATGGCCTTGCGTCCGCACCAGCAGATGGTTTTTATCTCCTCGATGGTATCCGCGCGCGCCATAAGCCACAGGCTGCCTTCAAAGAAATTACCCTGAAAATCCGTGCGCAGTCCATAGCATATCACGGGCACGTTGTAAGCATCCACCAGCTCGCATAGCAGCTCGACGTCCGCTTTGGAAAGAAACTGCGCCTCGTCAATTATGATACAGTCATATTCGCCACGGCGTATTGCGCCGAGATCCATGCTGTGAAACAGCACACATTCATCCGAAAGGCCGCAGCGTGAGCTGATGGTATTTATGCCATCCCGAACATCAATCTCGGGCTTTACAAGCAGCGCCCTCTGCGCGCGTTCGCCATAGTTGTACTTTACCATTATAGCATTTGCGGTTTTGCTTGAGCTCATTGCGCCATAGCGAAAATAAAGCTTTGCCATTGTTATATCCTCCTTGGAAAAGGGCCGCACAGGCGGCCCTAAACAGCAGTTTTATCAGCGGGCTCCTTTATCGTAGGGTATGCCTTCAGCCTTAGGCGCTCTGGACTTTTTGGATGTGAGTATCAGCAATATCATGGTGACGATGTAGGGCAGCATGAGATACAGATACTCGCTGGATTTGACGTTGCTAAAGCTGGGCAGGAACGGGATAGAGCCACTGTACGAGCCGACTATCTTGAACAGCGCGAAAAACAGCGATGCGCCAAGAATGTTCATGGGCTTCCAGTTGCCGAATATCATAACTGCCAAAGCCAGGAAGCCGTAGCCGGCGACGGAGGATTGGAACGCGCTGCCGGCTGCCAGCGTATACGCAAGCCCGCCTATACCGCCGAGCAAGCCTGATATCATGACGCCAGCATAGCGCATACGGTACACGTTTATGCCTACGGAATCTGCGGCCTGAGGATGCTCACCGCAGGCACGAAGCCTTAAACCAAAGCGTGTCTTGTAAAGCAGTATGACCGCCACGATAAACAGCACAACGGCCACAGGTGTCGTAAGGAAAAAGCTTTTGAATACCAAATTCTGGAAAAAAGTGTTCTTAACGGCTATACCGAGGGTGCTTTGGCTGATGCGCGCCCAGGTGGGTATTAGTATGTTGGTTTGCCCTTGACCCTGAACCGCCCACGTGAGAGTTATTGCAAACGCTGGAGCGAACATATTCAGTGCGGTGCCGCCAATGGTCTGATCGGCTTTCAGCTGTATTGAGGCGAACGCCAGCGCCAGCGAGAATATCATGCCGGAGCCTGCCGCAATGAGTATGGCAATAAGCATGGCCTGCTGAGGATGCATGGCTCCAAGGCCGGAAAGATCGGCAGAGCGCAGGTATAGCGTGCCGAACAGCGCGCCTATAACCATGATACCCTCAAGCGCTATGTTGATTATGCCGCTGCGTTCGGAAAACATACCGCCCAAGGCTACCAGCAGCAGCGGTACTGCAAATATGATGGTTGCGGCGAGAATATCGGATAGAATATTCATGCTTCGTCGCCCTCGCTTTCCTTGGTATTTGCTTCATCAGGCAAAACGGGTTTAGGCTCCGGATCGGCATTGATGTTGCCGTAGTCATGCAGCTTCTTGCGCGCGAGCAGCTCGCGTATCAGCAGCGAGAAGGCCGCAAGGTAGATTATCACTGCGATGATGATATCGATTATCTCCTTTACGAACTCAGGCTGCATAGCGTCGCCGCCGACCTGAATATAGGAGATGAACAGCGCCGAGAACACAGTGCCGAGCGGATGAGAGGAGGCGAGCAGCGCGACTGGGATACCGTTAAAGCCCATTGCCAGCAGCGACTTTACCAGCGTATATTGGCCGGTGCCTGCAAGGAAGTACAGTCCGCCGCCCACGCCGGACAGCGCTCCTGCGATGACCATGGAAAGCACGATGTTGCGTTTGGCGTTGATACCAGCGTATATGCTGGCGTTCTTATTGTGGCCGCAGGCCTTCAATTCGTAGCCGAAGGTAGTTTTTGTGAGTATTATCCACATAATGATCGCAAAAAGTATAGCGATAAAAATGCTTATGTTCATATAGTTGCTGTTGAGCAGCTTGTCAAGCCCCATGCGCGGTATCAGTGCGGACGGGTTGGCCTTTGCGAGGTTTGCGGTGCGGTCCATCTGTGCATCGCCCCAGTATTTTGCGAGCATCATGGGCAGATTGGATATTGAAAAGTTTACTAGGAACATGGATATCCAGTTGAACATTATTGAGGTGATGACTTCGTTAACGTTGAACAGCGCCTTAAAAAGACCTGGGAACATACCCCAAAATGCGCCGCCTATCATCGCCATTACAAGGCAGATGTACCACGGCTGCTGGAACTGTATTGCAAATACCAGCGCGAGCCCTGCGCCTATGGTATACTGGCCGGTTGCGCCTATATTAAACAGGCCGGTTTTGAATGCGAAGCCGACGGAGAGCCCCACCATTATCAGCGGAGCGGCCTGATACAGCACCTTGGCGATCTTGTCGGAGGACCTTATACCGGCGCTTATAAGGCTTTCAAAGCCGCGCAGGGCAAACTGCGAATTAAGCGCAAACAGCAGCGCCAAGCCAAACAGCAGCCCTATACAGATCGATATAAGGGAGGCTAAGAAGCTGGTGCCTCCTGGTATATGAAAACGGCGTTTTTTATTCATTTGCTGAACCCTCGCTTTCGGTTTGCCTGCTTTGGCGCTTTGCACCCGCCATGTAGAGGCCGAGCTCACTGACGTTGGTGACCTTAGGATCAAACTCACCGACGATTTCGCCCTCGTACATCACGAATATCCGGTCGCTTACGTTCATAACCTCGTCAAGCTCCAGCGATATAAGCAGCACGGCTTTACCCTGATCGCGCTGGGCCACAAGCTGCTTATGAATGTACTCGATAGCGCCGACGTCCAAGCCGCGGGTAGGCTGAACAGCTACGAGCAGCTCCGGATTCTTGTCGATCTCACGGGCGACTATGGCCTTTTGCTGGTTGCCGCCGGACATACTGCGCGCCGGAGTAAGGGGACCCTGGCCGCTGCGGATATCGTATTGCTCAATCAGTTTTTCGGCGTAGGCGCGTACGGCGTCCTTTTTGATGAAGCCGTTGTGCTGGAACTGAGGCCGCCAATAGCGCTGCAGCACAAGGTTTTGCTCCAGCGTATAGTCGAGAATGAGACCGTACTTATGCCTGTCCTCGGGGATATGGCTCATACCGAGTGCAGAACGGGAGCGGATGCTGGATTTGGTTATATCCTGCCCGCACATGGTTATGCTGCCTGCGCTCATCTTCTCAAGGCCGGTAAGCGCATACACAAACTCGGTTTGGCCGTTGCCCTCGATACCGGCAAGGCAGACTATCTCGCCGCGGCGTACTTGCAGGGAAACGTTTTTAACGGCGTTGTTCCTGTGAAGCTTGCTGGGCACCGTGACGTCATCTACTTCCAGCACGACGTCGCCGGGGACGGACTCCTCCTTATGTACCTGAAACTCCACGTCGCGCCCTACCATCATGCGGGAAAGCTCCTGCTTGGTGGTGTTTGCTATCTCAACGGTGCCCATGCATTTGCCCTTTCTGAGCACCGTGCAGCGATCTGCAACGGCCATTATTTCGTTGAGCTTGTGGGTTATGAACAGTATGGATTTGCCTTCGCGCGTAAAATTGCGCATGATCTCCATAAGCTCGTCGATCTCCTGCGGGGTAAGGACGGCGGTTGGTTCGTCAAAGATCAGTATTTCATTATCGCGGTACAGCATTTTCAGTATTTCAACGCGCTGTTGCATACCGACGGAAATGTCCTCGATTTTTGCATCCGGGTCTATGGCCAAACCGTATTTTTGGGAAAGCGCAACTACCTTTTCACGCGCCTCGGCCTTCTTCAAAAAGCCTATTTTATTGGGCTCCACGCCTAGGATTATGTTGTCCAATACCGAAAAGACCTCAACCAGCTTGAAGTGCTGGTGTACCATGCCAATGTTTAGCGCATTGGCGTCGTTGGGATCCTTTATTTTTACGGGCTCGCCGTTTTTTTTGATCTCGCCGCTTTCGGGCTGATACAGGCCGAAAAGCACGCTCATAAGGGTGGATTTGCCAGCGCCGTTTTCACCTAGCAGCGCGTGGACCTCGCCCTTTTTAAGCTGCAAAGTAATGTTGTCATTAGCGCGTATGCCCGGAAAATCCTTTGTGATGTTAAGCATCTCTATGACGTACTCGCTCATTATCGGATGTTCCTTCCATATAAATATAAATATACAAAAAAGCTTTAGTACACGACGTATAATGCCGTAAGAACGAACAGGGAGATTTTTGCGATAAAACGGAAAGGGGCTGGGCTATATGCCCAGCCCCTTGTGTGAACTAACGGTCGATGCAGGATTACTCCTGATAATCAACAGCGATGGAAACAGCGGGGTGGTTCTCGATGTCGGGAGAAACGACGATCTCGCCGGATACCAGCTTTGCGTAAAGCGCTTCGTAAGCGTCAACGGTGAAGTCGCCCAGCTTCCAGGAAGCATCGGCGGTGGGGATGCCAACGGAGCCCTGCTCGGCGCCATAGCTGATGCCGTGGCCGGAATAGTCGGCGGGCAGCGTGCCGCCATTGTCATAATAGGCGGTAAGCGCAGCCTGAACGGAGCCGTAAAGATCCTTCATGGCAGAGGTGATGATGCGCTCGTTGATGTAGCCCTGGTCGACGTCAACGCCAATTATCTTGCCTTCGGCGGTCTCTTCAGCGGAAGCGATGGCGGAATACAGTATGCCGCCGCCAGCTGCGAATATGACCTCGGTGCCTTCGGTGTACCAGCCGGCGGTCTTGGTCTTGATATCATCGGTGGGAGCGAAGGAGCCGGAATACCAGTACTTCAGCTCGATGTCGGCGGTGTTGCCAAGCTCCGCAGCAGCAGCGTCAACGCCCTGCACGAAGCCTTCACCATAACGGACGACGGCGGGAACAGCCATGCCGCCAAGGAACGCCAGCTTGGTGTAGCCGGCCATTACGGCGGCGTAACCGGCGAGATAACCAGCCTGCTCCTCCTGATAGCAGATAAGCACGGTATTCGCCGTGGGCTCTGCAACGTCAGGATAGGAGGGGTTGGTCTCAGAGGAGGTCATGTCGATACCGATAAAGGTAACATCAGGATACTCCTGCGGAACGGCGTTGAAAGCGCCTGCAAACAGATAGCCCGGGCATACGATGACCTTAGCGCCCTTGTCGATGGCGGTCTTGATGGTCTCTATGCGGGCTTCGTCGCTGTCCTCAGAGGGACGGTAGTAGTTGAAGGTTTTGCCGTTAGCTTCGGCATAATCCCTTGCGCCTTCATAGGTGAACTGGTTGAAGGACTGGTCGTCAATGTTGCCGACGTCGGTGATCATAGCGATCTCATAGGTGCCTTCCTCAGCGACGACCTCTTCCTCGGTGACTTCTTCAGTGGTTTCCTCAACAACGGGTTGTTCGGTGGCACCTTCGTCAGCAGGCTGGCAGCCTACCACTGCGAAGACCATCACGAGTGCCAGCAATAATGCGGCGATTTTCTTCATTGGTGATTCCTCCTACAAATTCTTTGCTGTAAGTTACAGCATCAGTATATTGATATTCTATCATCACAGCCAAAATAATTAAAGTATATAACCCAAAAAAGATGCGCAGTTTTTTGCAGCGTTGCAATGTGTTTGCATTTTCGGGTATATTTCAACTTGTTGGTGTGGTACAATAGCAAAAAAAGAGAAAGAAATTGGCATGTTTGGGTATATCCTGCCAAACAAAAACGAACTCAAGGTAAGGGAGCTGGCCGAGTACAAAGCATTTTACTGCGGCCTGTGCCATGCAATAAGCGCTAGATACGGTCAACTGCCCAGGATGTCCCTCAGCTATGACTGCGCTTTTGCGGCGCTGATCGTGAGCGGCTTTTATCCCTGCAGCGGTTTTGAACTGCACCGCTGTGCCTATAAGCCGCTGAAGCGGAAAATACCGGTGGCGCGCAGCAGTCCGGCATTGGACTTTGCAGCGGATCTGAACGTTCTGCTGAGCTGGTATAAGCTCGAAGACGATTGGCACGACGAGAAAAAAGTATCCGCGCTTGCCGGAAGGGCGGCGCTGTACCCGGCGGCAAAACGCGCTAAGCGCATTGCGCCGGAGCTCGACGGGGTGATCGCAGAGGGCATAGCCGGGCTTTCCAAAATAGAAAACGCGTCATGCGCGGAGCTCGATCCGGCTGCAAACGCGTTTTCCGAGATGCTCGCCAACGCATTTTTGCTTGCGCCGCTTCCGGACGACGATGCGCGCAGGATAATTAAAAGCATAGGCTTCGGTTTGGGCAGGTGGCTGTATCTTATGGATGCGTGGGACGACCGCGGCAAGGATAAAAAGACCGGCTCGTACAATGTATTCAACCTGTGCAACAGCGACGAGGAACAGGCGAAATTCCTGCTTAACTTCGCACTTAACGGAGCCATAGACGCATATGACCTTATGGACGTAAGATCGCACAAGGGAGTGCTGGATAATATAATGTATACAGGCTGTGTAGAAAAGACAATCGCGCTTGTAGGAAAGGGAAAGGACATTGAATAATCCCTATTCGGTTTTGGGAGTGCGCGAGGACGCGTCGCAGGAGGAAATCCGTGCGGCGTATCTCAAGCTGGTGAAAAAATACCATCCCGACAAATACGCCGACAGCGACCTCAAGGAGCTTGCAAACGATAAGCTCAAGGAAGTCAACGAGGCTTACGATATGCTGACCAAGCGCAACGATGCCGGCAGAACTGCCGAAAGCGCCCGCAGCTACGGCGGCGCGTACAGCGGTACGGGCAGCTCGTATTCCGGCCCCAACTCATCGGATTTTTCCCGCGCCAGATCCTATATAAACCAAAATAATCTGCAGGCGGCAAAGCAGGTGCTGGACGCCATATCTATACGCAACGCCGAATGGTATTACCTTTACGGCATAATATACCTTAGGCAGGGCTGGCATGCCAAGGCCAGCGAATACATAACCATGGCATACCAGCAGGAGCCGGGCAATCCGGAATACAGCAGCGCCTATCAGGCCATACGTAATTCCGGCAGCACTTACTATAACCGCAGCGCCGGCTCGGGCAATCCGTATGCCAGCGATTGCAGCGGCT
This sequence comes from uncultured Oscillospiraceae bacterium, assembly GCA_964642795.1. GTDB lineage: Bacteria > Bacillota > Clostridia > Christensenellales > CAG-138 > JAVVVD01. Next base: position 38,902 of record CAZXRQ010000001.1, read on the forward strand.
GTGATGTGTGTACGGGGCTTCTCTGCACAGATTGCTGCTGCGAGTGCATGGGCGGGGACTTTATCCCCTGCTGCTGAGCGACGCATATGGCTAACGGCTTTTCTACAGCCCGAAAACTGACCTACGGCGCCGTATGCACGGCACTTTCTTTGCTTGCTCTCGTGCTTGCGGGCGTGCTGCCCACAATGCGATTAGCGTGTTATTTCATAAGCGCTCTGTTTGTATATGTGCTTTCGCGGGAAAGACTGTACGGCGAGGCGTGCATTTGCTTTTTGGCGGTGTGCGCGCTTTCTCTGCTGCTTTTGCCCGATAAGCTGACCGCGCTTCCGTATGCTGCGCTGCTTGGCCATTTCGGCATTTTCAAGCCGGCGGCGGACAACCGCTTTGGACAAAAACCAGCTGGATTTATACTATGCGTGCTGTATTGCGACGTGTTTTTTGCTTTAGGCGTGTTTGTCGCGGTGCGACTGTTTGACTTCGACGCTGCTTCGCTTTCCCGGTATGCCGTGCCTGTATGGGCGCTGGCAGCGGCCTGTCAGCTTGCGCTGATATTGTTCGTATGGCTGTACGGTGTGTGCCAAAGGGTATACGAAAGACGTTTTAGAAACCTGCTGCTTAAATAATAAAAACCGTATTATCCGCGCTTAAGCGCCGCCGAGGTTGGCAATGCTAAATAAAAAGTAGTATTGCGCTTCGGGGGTGATATTTTTGGATGCTGTAAAGAAGAAAAAACGTGGACGCTGGTTCCGGCGCTTGCTGCTTACGGTATCGCTGTGCGTGCTGGCGTTTTTGCTGTTTTTCGCAGTACGGTTGTTTCAACTGGACGCATGGCACGAATTTGATCCGGACAAGATACTCGGTGCGGATCAAACGCTGATATTGTACGACGGCGAGCAAAATGAGATAGTCCGTCTGCACAGCACAGAGGACAGGGTGATGGTGGCGCTTGAGGATATTCCATATCTTACACGCATGGCCTTCGTCTCGGCGGAGGATGCACGGTTTTATGACCATATCGGCGTGGACTTCATACGCATAGTCGGCGCTGCGTGGGCAGATCTGAAGGCGGGCGGATATGTTCAGGGCGCGTCCACGATAAGCCAGCAGCTCATAAAGCTGAGCCATCTTACCGCGGAAAAGACCATAACGCGCAAGCTGGAGGAGGCGGTGCTGGCCTATCAGATGGAGCGGCAGTTCAGCAAGGACGAAATACTCGAGATGTATCTCAACTACGTGTATTTCGGCGGCGGCTACTACGGGATAGAGGCGGCCGCGCTGGGCTATTTTGGCGTACACGCGAGCGAGCTCGACATATCGCAGTCCGCGATGCTGGCGGGCATATTGAAAGCGCCGGGGCGCTTTGCGCCGCACATAGATTACGACGCCTCCATAGGCCGCAGGAATGTGATACTGTCCCTTATGCAGGAATACGGTTATATCGACGCCGACACTGTGGCGGTGGAAAGAGAAAAAGAGCCGGTTATACTGCATGACCCGACTAATACAGCGGTGCGCGGCTATTACGTCGATACGGCTATCAGCAGCGCGGCGAGGCTGCTTGGCGTATCGCAGAACGAGCTTCTTACAGGCGGCTACCGAATATATACCTGCATGGATGCCGAAGCGCAGTATGAATGTGAGCGCATATTTGCCGAGAGTGAGGCGTTTCCTACGGATAACGTGCAGGCTGCGATAGTGCTGCAGCGCGCCGGAACGGGGGAGGTAGCTGCGCTTATGGGTGGCCGTGACGGGAGCGCTGCGATGTCCTTTAACCGGGCAACGAGCATACGCCGCCAGCCGGGCTCGCTGATAAAGCCGATAATATGCTACGCTCCGGCGCTGGAGTACAGCGGCTATACGGCGGCAAGCATACTGTTGGATGAGCCGACCAGCTTCGGGGACTATTCGCCCGGCAACAACAATGATAAATACTACGGCTATGTTACATTGCGCCAGGCGGTAACAAAATCGCTCAACATACCGGCCGTGAAAGTGCTGTCCGACGTGGGCCTTACGCGCTGCATGGCGTTTGCCAAAAGCTGCGGCGTAGAGTTTTCCATAGGGGACGAGAGCCTTGCGCTTGCTTTGGGCGGCTTTACATACGGGGTATCGCCGCTGCAGATGGCGGGAGCATATTCCATGCTTGCATCCGGGGGCGAATATTCCTCGCCTACCGTTATACGGAGCATAACCGACGCTTCCGGAAACGTGCTGTACAAATATGAGCCGGAATGTGAGCGGCTCATGTGTGAAGAGAACGCCTTCATACTTACCAGTATGCTTGAAAGCGTGATAAGCGACGGTACGGGCAGGCGGCTTGGAGAGCTGGGAATACCGCTTGCGGGTAAAACAGGCACCGTGGGCGGCGACAACGGCAACCGCGATGCATGGATGGCCGCATATAACTCCGAATATACCGCAGTGGTATGGATGGGTTACGATGATAACAATATCGAATACCTGTCGGACGACGCTACCGGAGGAAAGTATCCGGCGCTGATACTTTATGAGCTGTTTGCTTCGCTGTACGACGATACGGCTGCGCCGGGTTTTGAGATGCCGGAAGGCGTGGTGATAAGAAGGCTGGATGGCAGCACCATGCAGACGCACCACCGCACCGTACTCGCAAACGCACTTACGCCGGCTTCCAGCGTATACAAGGAATATTTTAAACTCGGCACCGAGCCGGACGAGGAAACGGACTACTGGGTAATACCCTCGCGTCCAGGCGGGTTTGCTGTAAGCGTTGATGAAGCCGGCAAGCCGGTGATAACCTTCAACGCGGTGCAGGAATTTGTAAGCTATGCGCTTTACCGCGAGGGCGGCAGCGGGGAACCGGTGCTGCTGAAAAGCTGGTCCGGCATTACGGGCAGGCAGACATATACCGATCAAAGCGTAATGCCAGGTGCAGAATATGTGTATTACATAGTACCGGTGCATATGGAGCTTACCGTAAACGGGAAAAAGGTCACCGGCCTGTCCACGCGCAGTATAACCGTGGAAACACCTTTGATAACGCCGACAGAATTGCAGGAGGATATCGATTTCACGGGCTGAAATTAAGCTGCGGCGGTTGTACAGCGGCCACGCTGATGTTATAATTTACACATGGCAGAATACCGCGTCTGGCGCAGATGCGTCAAACGCAATGAACGGATTGAATTAATAGGGGGTTGCTATGATTATATTTGGCATCATGCTTATACTTGCCGGAGTGATAGTCCTTATCGCTGCATTTTCACAGTGGCTGCAAAACCGCTCCTATGCCGCCTGCTCTGCAAGCGTTATGGCGACGGTCACAAGAAAAACCAGCCGTGTTACCAAGCGCGGCCGGGTATACGAGCTGTATGTTGCTTATACGGTGGACGGTGTGCCATATGAGAAATGGGTTTGCTCCAAGGCGGATGAGTTTGACGGCATATCGGAGGGAGGGCAGGTCGAGCTTAGATATAAACCACGCGCTCCCAAGCATTGCGTGCGCGTATGGCAGCTGTCGCCAAAGGCGGTACGCGCGCTGTTCATCGTTGGCGCAGTATTGACCGTTGTGGGCGTTGCGCTGTATCTGGCGGGCTATTACATGTAATACCGGTACTCGCTGAGAAATGCGTCATGCCGCGCCGCGTGATTGTTAACGGCGGCCAAACATGATAGAATCAAGCATACGGGATGCTTGCATGAGCATCCTATTTCATATGCGAGGTGCATAACATATGCGAATGGTGGATCTAATACTCAAGCAGCGCGAGGGCGGCGCTTTGACTCGCGAAGAACTGCGTTATATAGTAAGCGGCTTTGTGGCGGGAGACATTCCCGATTACCAGATGGCCGCATGGATGATGGCGCTGTGCTTTACCGGCATGGAAAAACAGGGCATAGCCGAGCTTACTCTCGCCATGACGGAATCCGGCGATATGATAGACCTTTCGGATCTGCCCGGCGTAAAGGTGGATAAGCACTCCACCGGCGGCGTAGGCGATACCACAACGCTGGTAGTTGCGCCCCTTTGCGCGGCCTGCGGAGCTACCGTCGCTAAAATGAGCGGCAGAGGATTGGGGCACACCGGCGGTACGCTGGATAAGCTGGAGAGCATACCCGGCGTAAGCGTTATGCAGCCGATAGAACGCTTTAAACAGATAGTGAGGGAGATAGGCCTTTGCGTGATCGGCCAAACCGGTAATCTCGTGCCTGCGGATAAGCTGATGTACGCATTGCGCGACGTTACCGGCACCGTGGAGAGCATACCGCTGATGGCATCCAGCATAATGAGCAAAAAACTGGCCGCCGGCACCGATGCCATAGTATTGGACGTTAAGGTGGGCAGCGGCGCGTTCATGCATACAGTGGAGGACGCTAAAAAGCTCGCACACACTATGGTAGATATCGGTGAACACCTCGGCCGGCGTACCGTCGCGCTGATAACCGATATGAATCAGCCGCTGGGCATGGCGGTAGGCAACGGGCTGGAGGTGCGCGAGGCGGTTGAGCTGCTTTCAGGCTGCGTGCCGGACACCGATCCGCTGTACGAGGTGTGTATGCTGCTGGCCTCCAATATGCTGATGCTTTCGAATATCGCATCCGATGAGGCGGAAGCGCGCACACTGTTAAAAAACGCATTGGACTCTGGAGCGGGACTTAACAAGCTGAAGCTGATGATAGCCTTGCTGGGCGGCGACGTTTCCTGCATCGCTGAGCCGGATCTGCTCTGCCGCGTGAAACGGCAGGTGCCGGTGATACCGGGCAAGGCCGGCTTTGTGGGAGATATGGACGCCGTGGGTATAGGCAATGCCGCGCAGATGCTTGGCGCAGGACGTGCAACCAAAATGGATGTTATAGACCCTGCCGTAGGGCTTGTGATGCAAAAGCGCCGTGGAGACGCCATACGCTTTGACGAGCCGGTAGCGGTTTTGTACGTAAACGACGAAACCAACCTTGACGCGGCGGCGGAGCTCGTCAAGACCTCGATAGAGATCGCGGATATGCCCGTGCAGCATGTGCCCATGATACATGCAGTGGTGAAGGGATAGCCCGGCTCCGCACACTGTTTACCCACTGTTTACGCATATCGGCCGGGCACGGGTGTACCATATACGAATAAGCGGGGTGATACTTTTTTGAACAAGCTTATAGCAATAGACGGCAACAGTCTTATGCACAGGGCGTATTGGGCGCTTCCGGGCATGAGCGCGAAAAACGGCGCGCCGACCGGCGCGATATACGGCTTTATCAGTATGCTGCTCAAGCTGCTGCCGTACCAGCCTGCATATATGGCGGTTGCGTTTGATACGCATACGCCCACGTTTCGGCATGAGCAGTACACCGAATACAAGGCGGGGCGCAAGCCCACGCCGGATGATCTGCGCGCGCAGTTTCCGCTGATAAAGCGTCTGCTGGTCGATATGGGTATAGCGGTCATCGAATGCGATCGCTACGAGGCGGACGACATAATCGGCACGCTTGCGCGCCGCGCTTCCGAACGCGGCATGGATGCGCTGCTGGTCACGGGCGACCGTGATGCGCTGCAGCTGATCGATCCGCACATACATGTGCTTATGACCAAAAAGGGCATAACCGATACCGTCGAATATGACGAAGCGGAGCTGATGAAGCAATATGGCGTTACGCCCTCGCATATGGTAGATCTCAAGGGGCTCATGGGCGACGGATCGGACAACCTGCCCGGGATACCAGGCGTGGGGGAGAAGACCGCGCTAAAGCTGCTTGAAAAATACGGCAGCATGGAAAACGTGCTGGCTAACGCTCAAAACGAAAGCGGCGCGCTGCGCCAAAAGCTGGAGCAAAACGGGGATTCCGCCCGCATGAGTTATAAACTCGGAATAATCGATACCGATGCGCCGATAACCGAGACACTGGACGACTGCGTGTTTTGCCCTGCCTCAATGGCAGGCGGCGTGCCTATTATGCGGGAGCTGGAGCTGCGCAGCCTTATAGGCAGACTCCCCGCAGGCGATGTGCCCGCTGTTAGCGCAGAACACGCCGCACCCAAGTGCGCTCGTATAGAGGACGAACAGGCGCTGCTGCGGCTTGTAAAGCAGCTCAAAAGTGCCCAGAGCATAGCGCTATGTTTTGGAGACACGCTGCTTTTGGCCACAGGGCCGGCGGAGCAATACGAGGTAGTGCTGGGCGCGACTCTGCTGGACAGCGGACTGTCCGAGCAGCAGGTTATTGGGACGCTGGCGGATATATTTAGCGACGGCAGCATAAATAAGCTGGTGTTTGATGCAAAGCAGGTCATGCATCTGCTTACGCGTTACGATGCCGGACTTAACGGCGTTAAATACGACGCCATGATATGCGATTATCTGCTTCATGCCACGCACCCTGCAAGCTCGCTAAAAACATTGTGCGAGGAGCGTTTGCGGCTGCCCGCAGGCGCGTCACAGCTATACATGCTTATGGAAAAGGAGCTTATAGAGCTGGACGCAAAGGGCATGGGCGGGCTGTACCGCGATATGGAGCTGCCGATTATGCGAGTGCTGTTTGATATGGAACGCATAGGCTTTGCGGTGGATACTCAGATGCTGGAGCAGCTGCGCACGGACTTTGACGCGCGCATAGCCAAGACGGAAAAGCGTATATACGAGCTGGCCGGCGAGCAATTCAACATACTGTCCACCAAACAGCTTGGCGCGGTGCTGTTTGATAAGCTCGGCTTACCGCCGCAGAAAAAAACCAAATCCGGCTATTCTACTGATGCAGAGGTGCTGGACACGCTTTTAGACAAGCACGAGATAGTGCCGCTTATACAGGAATACCGCTTTTTATCCAAGCTCAAGAGCACGTTTCTCGATGGGCTTATTGCAATGACCAAAAACGGCCGCGTGCATACCCGCTTCAATCAAAACGTGACCGCGACAGGCCGTATATCCAGCGCGGAGCCCAACTTGCAGAATATACCCGTGCGCACGGAAATGGGGCGGGAGATACGACGGGCATTCATAGCAAGCCCCGGCAACCTGCTTGTGGGCGCTGACTATTCGCAGATAGAGCTAAGACTGCTTGCGCATATGAGCGGCGACAGCCGCATGATAGCGGCGTTCAATTCGGGCGACGACATACACGCGCGCACCGCAAGCGAGGTGTTCGGCGTACCGCTGGGCTCTGTAACGGGCACGCAGCGCAGCGCGGCTAAGGCCGTCAACTTCGGCATAGTATACGGCATAAGCGATTTTGGCCTTGCGCGCAATTTGGGCATATCCCGCAAACAGGCGGGAGAATACATCGATTCCTATTTTGCACGATACACCGGCGTGCGCGACTATATGAAGTCCTGCGTGGAAAACGGGAAAAAGAAGGGCTATGCGGAAACGCTTATGGGCCGCAGACGCGAGCTGCCGGAGCTCAATTCCGGCAACTACAATACCCGTTCGTTCGGCGAACGTGCTGCAATGAATATGCCTATACAGGGCACTGCCGCAGATATAATCAAGCTGGCGATGGTACGGGTGAGCGACCGGCTGTCGGCTGAGAGCCTCGATGCGCGACTCGTGCTTCAGATACACGACGAGCTGATAATCGATACCCCCGAAAAAGAGGTGGAACGCGTTAAAATGCTGTTAAGGGACTGCATGGAAAACGTGATGCAGCTGGATGTGCCGCTTACTGCCGAGGTGAGCGCGGGGCACAGCTGGTATGATACAAAGTAGGCGGATAATCAATCTATGACAATAGGCTTAACGGGAGGCATAGCCTCCGGCAAAACCGCGGTGGCACACAGACTTACGGAGCTTGGCGCATACGTTATCGATGCGGATGATGTGTATGCGGAGCTTGTGCGCCCCGGCGGGGAGCTGCTTGCCGCGTTGGCGCAGCGTTTCGGGGCTGACATAATTGCACCGGACGGCGCATTGGACCGCAGTAGACTGGCGGAGATAGTATTCTTTGATGGTGATAGCCGCGCTGAGCTTAACGCTATGACGCATCCGGCCATAATTGGAAAGATGCACGCGCTTGCGGCGGAATACCATAGCCTGCATTCAGGTGCGCCCGCTTTTTTGGATATGGCGCTGTTGATAGAATGCGGCGAGCAGACGAATGTGGATGAGGTATGGCTGGTTACGGCGCCGGACGAGCTGCGCATAGCCCGCATGATGTTGCGGGACGGCTGTACGGAGATGCAGGCACGCGCGAGGATCGCTGCGCAAATGCCGCAGACCGATAAACTAAAATATGCCGGCGTAATAATTGATAACGACGGCACGGTGGATGAGTTGATGGATAAAGTGGATGCGCTGTATGCGGCGCTTGTGGCGGATTATGAATGAAAAGAAGGCTAAGCGTAAAAAACGAAAGAACAAGCTGACCCGCGCCGCCTGCATAGTTGCAGCGGGCGTGGTATTGGCGGCGGTGCTAATCGCCATGACATATATCGCAGGGCGCGCACTGGATCGCCGTACGTATGCGCTCTATTATGCGCCGGAGATAATCGCAAGCGCGGACGAATATGGGCTGGACAGATACCTCGTGGCGGCGGTTATCCACTGCGAAAGCGGCAACCGCAGCGAGGTCGTATCACCCAAGGGCGCTGTGGGGCTTATGCAGATCATGCCGGATACCGGCGCATGGATAGCCGGGCAGCTTGACATGGCGGATTACGCCGAACAAAGGCTTACGGATCCCTTGCTCAATATCGAGCTGGGCTGCTGGTATTTGAACTTTCTGTTGAACAGATATGCCGGAAACAGGACCTGCGCGCTTGCTGCGTACAATGCGGGCCCCGGCAATGTGGATAAGTGGCTGCAAGACCCGGAATACTCCCGGGACGGCGAGCTGACGCACATTCCTTTTGCGGAAACGGAAAAATATTTGGACAGGATCGAGCGTGCATATGATAAATATACGCAATTATATCAAGAGGAACTGGGTTAGGGTACTTGCGCTGGCGGTGGCCCTGATGGCTGTGCCACTGTGCGGCTGTTCCGGCGATGAGACCGTAGAGGAAGCGCCGCTGGTGCTGCCTACGCCGGAGCCGGATCCTCAGCCTGCCAGCGGCGGCGGGCTCATACTGCCCATGCCGGAGAATGCAGACATTTCCGATCCGTATCTTGTAAATACGGAGGAGATGCTTTCGCTCTATTCGATGGTATATGAGGGCCTGCTGCGTATAGATTCAACGGGCCAGCTGACAGCGCTGCTTGCGGAGACATGGTCTGTGGATGATGCCGGCTATACATGGACGCTGACTCTGCGAACGGCGCGCTGGCACAACAGCGATACGCGGCTTACCGCATCCGATGTGGTGTACAGCTTTGAGCGTTTGTCGGCCATGGAGACCAGCTACTACTCAACGATAATCGAGGATATCGAAAGCATAAGTACGGTGGACAACTATACAATCAGCGTAAAGATGAAGCACAAAGGCGTGAGCGCCCTGTATTCGCTGATATTTCCTATACTGCCGGCAGGCTCCTCAGACGGTCTGCCCGCAGGAACTGGCCCGTATATAATCGAACATGCCTCAAGCGAGCGTATATCGCTCAGCGCAAACGAGGACTGGTGGCGGCAGCGGGCATATATAGACACCGTGATATTTTTGGCCAGAGATAATACCGAGACTGCGCTTGCTTCATATGAGGCCGGTCAGCTCAACATGGTGCCTACAAGTTTGGTATCCGCCGGCCGGTACCGCAGCGAGGGCGTTACAAATGTGCTGGATATTATGACGCAGACCTGCGAAATGATAATGATAAACGATTCTGCGGAGCTGTTGAAGAATGTTAAGGTGCGAAAGGCCATTGCCTATGCGCTGGACAGGAGCGCAATAATCACCGCTGCCTACATGAACCGCGCGCAGGCATCGGATGTGCCGATAGCGCCGGATTCATGGCTGTATGACAGCACTAGCAAGGTATATGATTATAATCTGGTCACGGCGCAGACGCTGCTTACGGAGGTCGGATGGTCGGATATAGACGGCGACGGCAAGCTCGAACGTGAAGGACGCGACTATGACGAGCTATCGCTTACACTGCTGGTAAGTTCATCATCGGATACGGCGCGGCAGAGCGCCGCGCAGCTTATCGCGTCGCAGCTGGGGGAGATAGGCATTACCGTGGATGTGGTCAGCGCGGCGTTTTCCATCGGAGATGAGAGCAGCGAGTATGTAAGTATGCTCAAGTCAGGCAGCTTTGATATAGCTTTGATAGGGGTAAACATGGGGCGCGACTGCGACCTGAGCGCTATTGTCAACCGTGATGGAGAGCGCAACTACGGCCGGTTTACCAACGCATATCTCGAAACGCTAGTGCAAACTGTGAATACTGCAGCCGACGAAGAGTCGTTCAAATTGGCAGCTGCAGAGCTGCAACAGGCGCTGATATCGGATATGCCGTTCATAACGCTGTACTTCAGGCAAAACAGTATCGTGTATTCTGCCGAAATACAGGGCTTGACGGATGTGCGCGAACCCGATATATTCAGAACCATATCCAAGTGGTATATAAACGTTGAATAACGTTTTGCATTTTAGGGGGTAGAATGTTCGAACTTGTTTTAGGACTGCTGATACTTGCCATAGACCTGTGCACAAAGGCGCTGGCTGCTCATTGGTTGCCAACGCTGACCGGATCCACCTTTACGGTTATCGAAGGTGTGTTCAGCTTCACATATGTAAAAAACTACGGAGCTGCATTCGGTATAATGCAGGATGCGCGCTGGTTTTTCATAGTTGCTACGGTGGCCGTATGCGCTGTGATAGGCTATGTGCTTATACACGACTATACCAAGCTGCACCGGCTTATGCGGATAGCGCTTGCGCTGATACTTACTGGGGCTGTGGGTAATTTTGTTGACCGCGTGATGCTGGGCTATGTTCGCGATATGCTGTACTTTTCGCTGATAGATTTTCCGGTATTTAACGTTGCGGACAGCGCGCTGACCATTGGCTGCGCCATAATGATACTTGATCTGCTTTTCGGTAAGGGCAGAAAGCTGCTCGACGACAGACAGGAAAAAAAGACGGCCTCAGCAGATGAAAGCGAATCGGTCGATGAAACAAACAGCGAAACAAAAGCTGACAACCGTTCCGAGCCGGACAAAGCCGAAGCGCCGCACGACGATGCCGACGTGGAGAAAAAGGATGAGTGACATTTCCGAAGAAAGCGGAATGCGCGAACTGACCGCCCTCGCGGATAAGGCCGGAGAGCGGCTGGACGTATTCTCTGCGCGCGTTTCGCTTGAGACGCGCGCTTTTGTACAAAGGCTGATAGATGAGGACAATGTATCCGTAAATGGCCGATCCTGCCGCGTAGGACAGAAGCTGAAGCCGGGCGACCGCGTGGATATCACCATACCGCCGCCCGCCGTTACGGACATACTGCCAGAGAATATACCGCTGAGTATCGTGTATGAGGATGGCGACATTGCCGTAATAGATAAACCCAAGGGTATGGTGGTGCATCCAGCGCCGGGCAACGAGACGGGCACGCTGGTAAACGCACTGCTGTACAGTCTAAACAGCCTCTCCGGAGTTGGGGGGGAGATACGCCCGGGTATAGTACACCGTATCGATAAGCTGACCAGCGGGCTGATGGTCGTAGCAAAAAACGACCGCGCACACAATGCGCTTGCGCTGCAAATGAAGGAGCACACGGCCCACAGGACGTATGTGGCGCTGGTGGAGGGCAACATAAAAGAGGACAGCGGCCGGGTGGATGCGCCCATAGGCCGCAGTCCCACGGACAGAAAGCGCATGGCGGTGACGCAGAACGGACGCAATGCGGCTACACGATACACGGTGCTTTACCGTTTTGGCGAGCTGACGCTTATTGCGGCCATGCTGGAGACCGGGCGAACGCATCAGATCAGGGTGCATATGTCGCACATAAAGCACCCGCTGGCCGGCGATACGCTGTACGGCCGCGCCAAGCCGCTGCTGGGATTGGATGGACAGGCGCTTCATGCTGCGCGGCTGACGCTTACACACCCGTCCACGGGGGAGCGCATGAGCTTCTATGCGCCGCTGCCGGATTGGTTTGTTGCCGCGCTTGACCGTGCAGGCTATGCCGGCGAGACCGACGTACGCTTACTGCTGCCTCCGGAGGAATAGCGGATGGAAAAGCGCGGAGCAAAGCTGGAAAAACTAAAACGGCTGATACTTCCGGCCTGCTTGTTCGGGTTTTGCGTTGCGCTGTATTTCCTTACTGCGCCTAAAGGCTCCAGAAGCGTGCAGACTTCCGACGGCTATACGACGAAAGTCTTCGTGGCGACCGGCAGCTTTTTGCCTACTGCTGTGCCCTCGTACAGCTTTATGGATATCGCGCTGGAGAACGGCTTTTCTGGCGAGCTTGTGCAGACCGGCATTGGAGCCGCCGAAATAGCTTACGATGTTGCACGCGAAGGCGGCGGCGCGGCGCAGCTCCTGCTGAAGCTGGAGGAAGGCGCAGTGTATGCTGTGCAGCTTACAGCCGTCCGCCCTGAGGAACAGGTGGCCAATTCCGTTATAAGGGCTGAGCTGCTTATGGGCTGCTCATATGACGAATATGTTCAATGGCTGGAGAACTGTACATCGGCGCTTGCTTGTGCGCTAAATGCGGGCATTGACGCTGCCGGCTGTTCGGATATTGCTGAATGTCTGCGGCTCACGGCAGACGATGGGGAACGGCGTGATATCGCATTGAACGGGCTTTCTGCGACGATATCCATTAACACTATGGCTGATCCCGAGCTGCTTTGCATCTGGCTGGAGCTGGTGTAAAAAACAGAAATCCGAAAGGAACGTAAATATTGTCATAAAGTATTGAAATAACACACAAGCTATTGTATAATAATAAAAACATAAGTACAATATGTATTGGTGGTGTGGTTATGGAGAAAACGCATACAAAGGTGCGCATAGCCGGGCAGGATTTCAGGCTTACCGGCGACAACAGCGAGGAATATATTCAACGGCTTGCAGAGTTCGTTAATAACCGTATTAGCGAGATGCAGCAGACCTATCCCAAGCTTAGCACAATGGACTGCGCGCTGCTTGCGTCCCTTAATATTGCCGATGAGCTCCACCAGCTTAAAGCCGAATATGACGCAATGGATACGCGTATATCCGCCCTTCGCGACCTGCCGCACAAGAGTGTGCCGGCCGCCCCGGTAAAGCGTCCGTTCGAAACGCGGGAGCCGGTTACCACAAAATAACGGCGCGGATCTTTATACGGCTTGGGACGGAAGCGCCCGGGCCGTTTTGTAGTTTAATGGGAGGATATATAGGATGGAACTGCTTTCCCCGGCGGGCAGCTTTGAAAGCCTTATTGCAGCGGTACAGAATGGCGCGGACGCCGTATATTTTGGAGGCGCGGCATTTAACGCACGAAGACTTGCAAAGAATTTCGACAGTGCGGAGCTTGAGCGCGCAGTGGATTATTGCAGACTGCGCGGGGCAAAAGTATATATTACGCTAAACACCCTGCTTACGGACCGTGAATTGGGCGAGGCGTTAAATTATGCCGCGGAGCTATACCGGCTGGGAGTGGATGCGGTAATTGTGCAGGATATCGGGCTTGCCGGTCTGCTGCATAGACAGTTGCCGGAGCTTACGCTGCATGCGAGCACACAGATGGGCATACATGACCTTGACGGTGCGCTTACTGTACAAAAGTTGGGAATGTGCAGGGCGGTGTTGTCGCGCGAGACTTCGCTTGAAGCTATCAGGCATATTGCAGATAACTGTACGCTGGAGCTGGAGGCGTTTGCTCATGGCGCGCTGTGCATGAGCTTTTCCGGCGGCTGTCTGTTCTCCAGCATGGCAGGAGAGCGCAGCGGTAACCGGGGCACCTGCGCACAGCCCTGCCGCAAGCGCATGGCGGTAAACGACAGCCCTGGAACGGACGACTATGCGCTGAGCCTTTCGGATCTGTGTATGCTTTCGCATATAGCAGATATGGAGGCTGCGGGTGTGTGCTGCATAAAGCTTGAAGGCAGAATGAAACGACCGGAGTACGTTGCCGCGGCAACACACGCGTATAGGCTTGCGATGGATGGGGATACGACGGATCCCAATGAACTGCTCAGGGAGATACGAAGAATATTCGATCGCGGCGCAAGGACGGGCTATTACTACGGCGACGGAGCCGTAACGGACTGTGTTGCGCAAAGCCGCGGCGAGGAGGACGCGCTAAAACGCGCGCAGCTAAGCTATGCGGAGGAACGGCGCGCAAGACCTCTGGATATGCACTTATATCTGCGTGCCGGCGAACCCGCGCAGCTGCACGTAAGCAGTAACGGCACGACGGCTGAGCTTATCGGCGGCATTGCGCAGACTGCGAACAAGCCTCAGAGCGGCGACGTATATCTGCGCCAGCTTGAAAAATTAGGCGGTACTGCGTTCCAGCCTGGCAAATGCAGCGTGGACGCAGGGGAGGACGCGTATCTGCCGGCCGCTGAGATCAACGCGATGCGCCGTGAGGCGTGCCTGCTGATCGCCGGACAGCTTACCCAGCGGCGCGTGCTGCAAACTGCACCCATACTGCCCGCGCTTTCGCCTATGCAGAGTGAGAGCTTTAAAATATGCGTACAGACATGTACGCTCGCACAGGCAAAGGCCGCGCTGGACGCCGGAGCCGACGAGCTTGCGCTTGCGCCGTGGGATTATGCTATGGCGGCGGATATGCTGGAAGCCCTGCAAAAATACCGCGACGACGCAAAGCTGCTGCTGAGCCTGCCAGCTGTGGTGATGGCGCGTGAGGAACGCGACAGACTGATAGGTCTGCTGCACAGCGGCCTTGTGGATGGCGGTATAGCCTCCAACATAGGCCAAACGGACTGGCTGGAAGGGCTTACTGTGCATCTTGCGGGTACGCAGCTCAACTCCATGAACTCATACAGCGTGCGCGCGCTGTACGCTATGGGGTATACCGGCGTTTTGCTCAGCCAGGAACTGACAAAGCCGCAGATAAATGATATACTCAAACACACAACCGCGGGCGTGCGCATATATGGGCGCACGGAGCTTATGCAGCTGTGCCATTGCACGGTGAAGGAGCACTTAGGCTGCATGGGCTGTACCGGAAATTCAGGGACGCTTGTTGACGAGGCGGGGAGACGCTTTCCGCTTGTTAATGTGAAGCAGACGGACGGCTGCCTTGTGAAGGTGCTCAACTGCGTCCCCACGGATATATGCGACCTGTACGGTAGACTGCCATTGGACAGGGCGCAGCTGGTATTCTGGGAAGAAACGCCGGAACAGACGGCGGAGCGTGTGCGCGCAGCCGTGCTTGCAAGAGCCGGTACGGCCGTAACGTCTGTTGAAAACGCTACGCGCGGCCATTGGACGCGCGCGGTAGACTAAGAATAACTGCCGAGGAATTTACAAATGCAAGATCGTGTATTGAAAACCCTTGAATTCGATAAGATCGCAATAATGGTGCGGGAACGGACGTCCTGCTGCGTAGGCGAAGAACTGGCGGAAGCCCTCAAGCCGGAGTACCGCTTTGACGAAGTGCAGCGAAGCCTTGAGCTTACCGCGCAGGCGCATACGCAGCTTGTAAGAAACGGCTGCTCGCCGGTAGACTGGTTTCCGGATATGCGGGAATGTCTTAAAAAAACCCATGCCGCGCTGTATCTTTCTACCGGAGAGCTGCTTGGTATAGCACAATGCCTGCGTGCATCACGGTTGGCAAGAGAGACCCTGGTACGGGAGGATTTCCCCGGCCTGCTTTATAACATTGCGAGCGGATTGTCCACGCACCGCAGCGTTGAGGAGGAGATAAGCCGCTGCATTATCAGCGAGGATGAGATGTTCGACGGCGCCTCGCCGGAGCTTGCGCGGATTCGCCGCGCTATGCGCATAGCCAACGAGCGCGTGCGTGAAAAGCTAAACTCCATGATACGCTCCGCAACATACCAAAAATACCTTCAGGAGCCGCTTATCACGATACGCAACGGCCGCTTCGTAATACCAGTAAAGCAGGAATACCGCCAGAATGTGCCGGGGCTTATTCACGACCAGTCCGGCAGCGGCGCAACGCTGTTTATAGAGCCTAATGCCGTAGTGGAGCTGGGCAACGAATATAAAAAGCTGTTGGGCGAGGAGGCGGAGGAGATAGAGCGCATACTCGCGGAGCTTACAGCGCTGCTTGCTCCGTATGCGGACGATATTTACGACAGCCTGCTGTTGCTGGGCGAGATCGACCTCATATTTGCCAAGGCTAAGCTGTCGCGCGAAATATCCGGCACCCTGCCCAAGCTGAACAGCGATGGCTTCATACGTATCGTGCGCGGAAGGCATCCGCTGCTTTCACGCGATGGCGTGGTGCCAATAGACATATGGCTGGGCCGCGATTATACCACACTGATAATTACAGGCCCCAATACGGGCGGAAAGACTGTAACGCTCAAAACGGTGGGGCTGTTCACCCTGATGGCTCAAAGCGGTATATTCGTACCCGCGGATGAGGGTACGGAGCTATGCGTGTTTTCCAGCGTGTATGCGGATATCGGCGACGAGCAGAGCATAGAGCAGTCGCTCTCCACCTTTTCTTCGCACATGACCAACATAGTTGGCATACTCACATCGGCGGACGATCGCTCGCTCGTACTGCTGGACGAGCTGGGCGCGGGCACCGACCCCAACGAGGGCGCGGCGCTTGCCATGAGTATACTGGACGAGCTTACCGCACGATGCTGCATATGCCTTGCAACAACACATTACAGCGAGATAAAGGCGTTTGCGCTGACCAGGGAGGGCATGGAGAACGCCTCGATGGAATTCGATGTGGACAGGCTTTGTCCGACCTACCGGCTGTTCATAGGCATACCGGGAAAATCCAACGCATTTGAAATCGGCGAGCGGCTGGGCCTTCCAAAGCATATAATCGACGCAGCACGGGAAAACCTCAAAGGCGAGAATGTGCGCTTTGAGGACGTGATATCCAGCGCGGAATCTCAGCGCAAGCGCGCCGAGCAGGAACGCTTTATGGCGGAGAAGGCCCGCGCGGAGCTGGACAGGCTGCGTGAGGAGGCGGAACGGGAGCGCAAAAAGCTCCAGGATGATAAGAATAAGCAGCAGGCCAAGGCGCGCGACGAGGCACGCAGGCTGGTGGCGGATACGCGCCGCGAGATGGATAAACTGATCGTTGAGATACGCAGCATAAAGGGCATAGACCAAAGCGCTGCTGACAGGGTAATACAGCGCAGCCGTGACGCTATGCGCGCGGCTGAGGCGGGCCTAAGCGAGCCGATCCTGCAACAGGCAAAGGATGACGCTGGCAGGCCGCCAAAGTCTGTAAAGCAGGGGCAGACGGTGCGCATAGTGTCATTGGATAAGCAAGCCACGGTAATGTCGCCGTCCGATGCGAAGGGAGACGTACAGGTGCAGGCGGGCATAATCAAGCTGACGGTAAAGCTGTCGGATCTGCGGCTGATAGAGGACAAAAGCGAGACGGCGGTGCGGACCAGCCTGCCTGCCAACCGTACCGTAGGACTGGAGTTGGATATACGCGGTATGCTTGTGGACGATGCCATACCGGTTGTAGACCGCTATTTGGATGACGCTGCTGCGGCAGGGCTTAGCGAGGTAAGCATAATCCACGGCAAGGGCACAGGCGCATTGCGCAGCGGCATACAGGCGCATCTCAAAAACCACAGGCGCGTAATGAGCTTCCGGTTGGGCGCATATGGCGAAGGGGACGCAGGCGTTACGGTGGTAACGCTGCGCCAGTAGGAAAATTCACAGCATTGCCCCCATTATTCATACGGAGTTCATATATGGATGATAATATTATTTACGCAATTTCGCGCCGCTTAATAGGGGAGATATGCCGGTACGACGAATGCAGCCGGACGGACGCGGATGCGGACACCCTGTATAAAACGGGGCGGGCGGTGTTGATATGTCCGGAATGCTTGGGTGGCTTGCCTACGCCGAGGCCGCCTGCTGAGATAAGCGGCGGCGACGGCTCGGATGTACTGGACGGGCGCGCAAGGGTAATAAACGCCGCCGGACAGGATGTTACGGCACAATTTGTATCCGGTGCGTACGCCGCGCTGGATCAGGCGAGGCGCGCAGGCGCTTCACGCGCGGTGCTTAGGGCAAAGAGCCCTTCCTGCGGCTGTGGCGTAATATACGACGGAACCTTTGCCGGCGCGTTGACGCAGGGGGATGGTGTTACGGCTGCACTTTTTAAACGCAGCGGCATCGACGTGGAAACACGATAATACGGAGGGAGCATTTATGGAAAACAAAAACACGATTCTCGTTATCGACGACGACCGCAACATACTTGCCATAATAGAGATGTACCTAAAAAAAGAGGGATTTTCGGTGGTTACTGGCGAGCGCGGCGACACGGTGCTGGAGCTGTTTCACAAGACGCAGCCTCAGCTTATCGTGCTGGATGTTATGCTGCCCGGAATTGATGGCTGGGAGGTATTGTCCGCTTTGCGCAAGGAAAGCGATGTGCCTGTGATAATGCTTACCGCAAAAGGCGATACCCTGGATCGTATTCAGGGATTGGAGCTGGGCGCGGACGACTATATGCCAAAGCCGTTTGAAGCAAAGGAACTGCTTGCAAGGATAAAGGCGGTGCTGCGCAGATTTGCAGCGCCCGAAAACGATAAATGCGTGGAGTATCCGGGGCTTGCGATATCGCTGGACAACTATTCCGTTACGCTGGACGGCAAACAGCTTGAAATGCCCCCAAAGGAGATAGAGCTGCTGTTTTTCCTTGCTGCGCGCGAGGGAAAGGTGTTTACGCGGGAGCAGCTTTTGGAGCAGGTGTGGGGCTTTGATTTCTTCGGCGATTCGCGTACTGTGGACGTGCATGTAAAGCGCATCCGTGAGAAGCTGGGCGAGCGCGAGGAGTGGCAGCTAAAGACAGTTTGGGGCGTAGGCTATAAATTCGAGGCGGCAAAATAAAGCATGTTCAAGACGCTCTTTTCCAGGATGCTGGTTACCTATCTTGCCGTTACGCTGGGGCTGCTGCTGCTGCTGGGCGTAACGGTAAGCGGTCTGTTCAGGAACCAGTACATATCCGAAAAGGAGTTTGAGCTTCGCCGTGAGGCGGAGGAGATAAATACAATCATTATCAACCGTTATCTGGACGATGATAAGCGGCCTGTAGCCAAGGATGAGCTGGCAACTATAACAAGGAAATACGATGCGCTGCTGCAGCTGCAGTTCACGGACGCCAAGTTCGGCAAGGTGATATTCATGGACGAGACCTCGGCTGATAAATGGGCGGGCAGCGAAAACGTTGACATAGGCGCGGAAACCGAGGCGCTTATAGCCGGAGGCACTGCGGCGGTTTACACGGATATGATGAAAGACGAGCTGGATATACCCGTAATGACCATAACCCGCGCCATAACGGACGCCGACGGAAACAGTATAGGCGCAATGTTTTTGCATACGGATATGAGCAGCATAAATGATTCCATGCGGCAGGTATATTTGGACGTGCTGCTGTCCGCCTGCGTGGCGGTGCTTATTGCGTTTTTAACGGTATCGTATACCACCGGCAGAATTACCAAGCCTATAACCAACATGAATAAAACCGTGCAGCGGTTTTCCAAGGGCGAGTTCGATGTGCGTGTGCAGGTGGATTCCTCGGACGAGGTGGGTCAGCTTGGCGCGAGCTTTAACGAGATGGCGGGGGAGATAAACGCACTCGAGCAGGTGCGGCGCAGCTTCGTTGCAAACGTTTCGCACGAGCTTAGAAGCCCGCTTACCAGTATGCGCGGCTTTCTTGAGGCCATGCAGGACGGTACGATACCGCCCGAGGAATATGATAAGTATCTGGATATTGTAATTGGCGAAAACAAACGCATGACCAGCATGGTAAACGACCTGCTGGATCTTGCGCGAATAGAAAGCGGACAGTATGTGCTGAATTTAGAGCATTTCGATATAAACGAGCTTATAGCGCGTACTTTGCTTACGTTTGAGGCGCGGATAAACGCAAAAAAGCTGGATGTCGAGCTGGACTTTTCACCTGAGCGCAGCTTTGTATCGGCTGATCCGGGGCAGATAGCGCAGGTGTTGCGAAACCTGGTGGACAACGCAATTAAGTTTACGCCGGATGGGGGCAGGCTTTATATATCCACCTGCGTTAAAAAAACGGTCACGCTGGTTTCGGTAAAAGATTCCGGGCGAGGCATACCCAAAGAGGATCTGCCCTACGTCTTTGACCGCTTCTATAAAGCGGAAAAGGCGCATACGCCTACGGATACCAGCGGCACGGGGCTGGGCCTTTCCATAGTGCAGCGCATAATCGAGCAGCACAATCAGACCATAAACGCGGAGAGCGACGGCACCGGCGGAGGCACCTGCTTTACCTTTACCCTGCAGCATGTAAACGAGCGCATAGACACAAAACGTTCACGCGAAAAACGTTGAACAAAGCGCGCTTAAGTATTATACTGTCCATATTCAGGAGGAATTAAATTATGTACGAGAACAACGGCTATACCAACGATTATCAACCGCAGGGCTACTATGAAAAACCGGCGGGCGGAAAGCGCGGAGCGGGCGGCTATATTATTACTGCGCTTATCGCTTTTATCGTCGGCGTGATGGTGGCGAGCGTGTTTTTTATTTACTTCAAGGATGCTGGGGATACAGGGCTTGCGCTGCTGCCTACGCCTAGCGCAGGGGTTCAGCCGGAGGCCACACCGGATACTTCGGAGGAAGCCGGGCAGACACAGGCGCCTGAGCTTACGCCTACGCCAACCGAGCGTGTAATGCCTGAGCTGGACGGTACGGCGCCGGTAATAGGGGACAGCAGTAATCCCATTCCGGATATTGTGGAGCAGATATCGCCGGGCGTCGTAGGTATTACCAACTACGCGTATTCATATGAATACGCCCGGGATGTGGAAGCTAGCACCGGCAGCGGATTCATCATATCCACGGAAGGCTACATACTCACCAACGCCCATGTTGTTGAGGGCGCAAGCAAGGTAACTATCAACTTCACGGACGGCGAGGAAATAGAAGCTGAACTCGTAGGTTACGACAAGACGTCCGATATAGCGGTGCTCAAGATCGAAAAGGCCGGCCTTACCGTGCTGAAGCTGGGAGATTCCGATACGGTGCGCGTGGGAGAATTCGTAATAGCTATAGGCGATCCTACTGGGCGCGAGCTGGCGGGCACCACCACGTTTGGCATAATCAGCGCCACCGCGCGCGAGGTCAACATCGACGGTGTATCCAACGAATACCTGCAGGCCGACGCCGCGGTGAACCCCGGCAACTCCGGCGGGCCGCTGCTGAACATGGCCGGAGAGGTAGTGGGCGTGACCAGCGCAAAGACCGTTACCGCGAGCTATGACGAATACGGCAATGCGATAGCGGCGGAGGGTCTGGGATTTGCGCTTCCTATAAATTACGCTATGGATATTGTTGAGCAGCTTATTACAAACGGCAACATACAGCGCCCCGGCATAGGCATAAGCGTTATCACCATCGACGAGCTTTCTGCCGAGCAGTATGGTGTACCGCAGGGCATACTGGTATATACGGTGACTAAGGACGGACCGGGCGATAAGGCAGGGCTTGAGCCCAACGATATTATCGTTGAGTGCAACGGCGCTGCGCTTACGGATCAGGATCAATTCGTGGCGATGGTCAAGGCTTACGGCGTGGGTGATACCCTGGAGCTCAAGGTGTGGCGCTCCGGCAGCTATATGAACGTTGAGCTTACGCTTGCGGATCTCAATACGCTGGGAAGCGAGCTCATAGGCGGCGAAGCCGACTTTGAGTTCTTTGACTGACGTTCAATTAACAACTAAGGCGGCTTAAGGGCCGCCTTTTTGTCTGTCGATAAACCCCGGTATTATTAAGGGCCGCAGCCCTTAATGTAAAATCCGGTCTGACGACAGGTGCGTCAGACCGGAAGGAAAATCGCAGATTTTCCCTGCTCCTCTCAGTCTTTGCCGCCCGGGAGCCTAAAGGCACAGCCTGTAGGCAAGAGGCAAAGACTGCAAGCTCGAAAAAGTCAATATTGACTTTTTCGACAGGCTCTAAGGCGGCTTAAGGGCCGCCTTTTTGTTTGCAGCGTATGCTTTGTGGGAATAATAGCCGCAAAACAAGGAGGATGCGGCAATTATGATAGGTATGAGTATACGCGTTTTGCGCGGACTTTGTGTAGGACTGGCCGGCGCGGCTTTGTTTGGCGCGGGTATGGCGCTTGGATACATTATAGCGCCTCAGGACGGGTCCGGTGATGATATACAGGCTCAGCATGAGTCTGGCGCGCCATATGCGAGCGCTACGGATATTTCGACGGAGAAACCGGACGCTGCGGCCGTTGGCGCGTCTGAGATAATTGTTGGGGTCAACACCCGCGCCGTATTCAGCTATACGTTCAGCGGCTGCGGTCATACGCTGGATGTGCTTACCGATGACGTGACGGGCATGAATGAATCCGATGTGCGCACGGCTTATCCGAATAAGCGCATAGTAGAGTTTACACAGGAGCAGGTCGTTCTGCTGGAAAAGCTTGACGGATGCTGCCCAATGCATTATTATGTTCGGCTTGAAAACGGACGGGTTGTGGTTACACGGCGTGACGAACAGACGCTTGACCCCTGTGTTGTGGCTGAGTTTTCTCCTCCGGAGACGAGCGATGAGCAGCTGGCCGAGCTGACCGAAGGGTTGGTTTTTGACTGCCTCGAGGATATCAACGTGTATTTTGAGAGTTACGGCAGCTGAGCGTTGGCAAAATGAGGTTATCATGGTAAAATAGCCATATATACAGTCTGTACGAATGCGGGTACACAGTATCGGAGGACGCGCCGTGATAATTTTAGGCATAGATCCGGGTTACGCCATACTCGGTTACGGCGTTATCGAATCAGACGGTGTACATATGCGCGCGTTGGACTGCGGCGTTATTCAAACCGATAAGAGCATACCGTTCCCGCAACGGCTGGACAGGCTGTATTCGGGTATGCGAGAGCTGGCAGGGTTATACCGCCCGGATCATATCGCGTTTGAGGAGCTGTTTTTCGCCCGCAATACAAAAACCGCTATACAGGTGGGCGCCGGGCGCGGCGTGGCGCTGCTTGCGGCACAGCAGAGCGGTAAGCCGCTGTATGAGTATACCCCCATGCAGATCAAGCTGGCGGTGACCGGCAACGGCCATGCGGACAAGCTGCAAGTACAGCAGATGGTAAAGCTGCTGCTGAACCTGCGCGACATACCTAAGCCCGACGATGCGGCGGATGCTTTGGGCGTGGCTATCTGTCATGGAAACACCTCCGGACCTGCCGCTGAGGAGTTTCGCATCAAATAGTGATTGTGGGGTGCATTAAGCATGTTTGCACACATCCGGGGCATTGTGGACAATATATATGTCGACCGCGTAGTTATCGATGCGATGGGGGTTGGCTATGAGCTGCTCTGCAGCGCCGCTACGCTGAAAAAGCTGCGCGCTGGAGCGGAAGCAAAGCTGATAACGCATTTTCATATAGCACAGGATTCCGTTGCATTGTACGGCTTCTATGATATTGATGAACGCACTATGTTCAGACGGCTGATATCCGTTACACGCGTAGGCCCCAAGGTCGCGCTTGCGGTGTTGGGCGCGCTGAGTGTGCAGGATATAGCTGCGGCGATAGTCACGCAAAACTCGGCGGCGTTTGCCGGGATACCCGGCTTGGGCGCAAAGACCGCCGCACGCCTGCTGCTTGAATTGAAGGAGCAGATCGGCACCGATGAAATGGTGAGCGCGGGCCTGCCGGACAGCGCGGGTACAGCGCTGGATATGCGCACGGAGGCCATAGCCGCGCTGGTGGCGCTGGGATATGACGGAGTGACCGCAGGGCGCGCCGTGGCCAACGCGCCGGAGTGCGGCAGGGTAGAGGATATGATAACGCTTGCGCTGCGCGAGCTTGCCAGAAAGGGATAACGCATGGAAGGCGAAAGGATAATCACATCCTCGCTCATGAATGAGGATGAGCAGATCGAATACAGCCTGCGCCCGCGTTTCCTTAGCGAGTACATAGGCCAGCATAACGTTAAGGAACACATGCGCATATATATCGAGGCCGCAAAGAAGCGGGGCGAGCCGCTGGATCATGCGCTGCTTTTCGGCCCGCCGGGACTGGGTAAGACGACGCTTGCGGCGATAATCGCAAACGAGCTGGGAAGCGCCCTGCGCGTTACCAGCGGCCCTGCCATCAGCCATGCGGGCGATCTAGCCGCGCTGCTTACCAACCTCGCTGCGGGCGACGTGCTGTTTATAGACGAGATTCACCGTCTTAACCCGAAGGTGGAGGAGGTACTGTACCCCGCCATGGAGGATTTTGCGCTGGATATAATCATCGGCAAGGGGCCCAGCGCACATTCTATACGCTTGGATCTTCCGCGCTTTACTTTGGTAGGCGCTACCACCCGTATGGGGCTGCTGACCTCTCCGCTCAGGGATAGGTTCGGTATAAAGGAGCAGCTGGAGCTTTATGCGCCGGAGGATCTGTGCGCGATAATCGACCGCAGCGCCGACATACTCGGCATACAGATAGACCATGACGGTGCGGTGGAGATAGCTTCGCGTTCACGCGGAACTCCGCGAATAGTCAATCGCCTGCTCAAACGGGTGCGTGATTATGCGCAGGTGCGCGGAAATGGCGTTATAGATCTGCCTACTGCGCGCGACGGGCTGGATATGCTAGCGATAGACGAGCTTGGCTTGGATGCGGTGGACAGGCGTATGCTTATCACCATGATAGAAAAGTTTTCCGGCCGCCCTGTGGGGCTGGATACCATAGCCGCCGCTACGGGCGACGACGCAAGCACCATAGAGGATGTGTACGAGCCGTATTTGTTGCAGCTGGGACTGATAGCGAGGACGCCGCGTGGGCGCATAGTGCTGCCGGCCGGCTACCGGCACATGGGGTACGCGCCGCCGGAGAATAGCGCACAGCAGCGTATGGATATAACGGACTGATTTTGATTGGAGGGATAGGATGAGCAAGAAGATCCGCGAATTGCAGGAGGCGCTGGACAGGCGCGAACAGGAGCTGATAGAGAAGGGGCTGAAGATCGAGGAGCTGAGCGCAAAGAACCTCGATTATCAGCGACGTGAAAGCGAGATAGTCGAGGTGCTTACCGAAGCACAGGCTACCGCAAAGCGCATATTAACAGAAGCGGAGGCCAAACGCGACGGCATGATCACGGAGGCGGAGGAGCGTGTTGCCGAGCATGAGCGCAGCATGAAAACCAAGCAGCTTGAAGCTCAAAAGCAGGCCGACGGTATTGTGGACGACGCCAAGCAGGAGGCCAAGCGCCTGCTCGCACAAGCGGATGCATCGCTTGCTGAGTACAAGTCAAGCGCCGATAAGCTTAAGGCTGAGATGGCTGAGGCGGCGCTGCAGGCGCAAAAACAGGCGGAGCGCTTCAAAGACTTTTTAGGCGGTGTTCAGCTCGTATCTACCGATGGCGCCGAGTATAAAAACGAGTATACAGGCATAGCCGACGCGGTGGAAGCCAATAAGGCCGGCCTGCCGGAGAGCTATGACGACCCATCGCAGCTGATGCGCAGCATATATGCCATACAGGGACGTGAGCTGCCGGACGCTGCACAGAATCCAGCGGCGGAGAAGGACGAGAATGAGAAGCCCAAGGAAGAAATCAGCCAAACGGCCGAAAACCAGACGGATGGTTTCGAATCCGAAGCGCCGGACGGGCATGTGTGGACCGTGGACGAGGTGATCAACGCAAAAGGTGATACGGCACAGCCGGCTGCGGATGATCTGGGCGCGGATATAGACCTTGACGAGCTGATAGACGGCATGATAGGCAAGGACTGACATCATTTGATTGACAAGCCGCGGACGGTTTGGTACAATACGCAGGTCAAAGGCGTTGATGGGGGTATCCCGCCCCTATTAGCCGCGGGGAGGAAATGCCCCGCCGCAGGAGAGCGTTAAAGCCGATAAAGACCAAATTAAGGTGGTACCGCGATACTGTCGCCCTTATCCAAAGATAAGGGCGATTTATTTTATCAGGAGGAAGCTATGGCAAAGAATAACGAAGAGTTTGTGCAGCACATCGCGTCACGCAGCGAGGATTTTCCGCAGTGGTATACCGATGTTATTCTCAAGACCGATATGGTGGACTATTCAGACGTAAAGGGCTGCATGGTGATAAAGCCCTACGGTTACGGCGTATGGGAGCTTATACAGCAGCAAATGGACGCAATGTTCAAGGCAACGGGGCATAAGAATGCATATTTTCCGCTGTTCATACCGGAAAGCCTGCTGCTAAAGGAGGCTGAGCATGTTGAAGGCTTTGCGCCGGAGGTTGCGTGGGTCACGCAGGGGGGCAACGAGCAGCTGACTGAGCGCCTTGCCATTCGTCCTACCAGCGAAACCGTGATCGGTTCCATGTATTCGCGCTGGATCCAGTCCTATCGCGACCTGCCCGTACTTATGAACCAGTGGTGTAACGTGGTACGCTGGGAAAAGAGCACGCGTCCATTTTTACGCACCAGCGAGTTCCTCTGGCAGGAGGGCCATACCGCCCATGCCGCGTTTGACGAGGCGCAGGAGGAGACCATGCGTATGCTTGAGGTATACCGTACCTTCATGGAAAACATACTGGCTATACCTGTTATATGCGGCCAAAAGAGCGATAAGGAAAAATTTGCAGGCGCGCGTGCCACATATACGCTGGAAGCCATGATGCAGGACGGCAAGGCGCTGCAGATGGGCACGTCGCATAATTTAGGCGATAACTTTGCACGCGGATACGATATAACCTATCTGAGCAAGGAAGGTAAGCTGGAGTATTGCTTCACCACTTCGTGGGGAACGTCTACCCGTATGATCGGCGGAATGATAATGGTGCACGGCGACGACCGCGGTCTTGTGATGCCGCCCAAGGTGGCGCCTATACAGGCCGTGATACTGCCTATCGCCATGCACAAGGAAGGCGTGCTGGAAAAAGCGAAGGAGCTGAAGTCACAGCTTGAAGCCGCCGGTATTCGCATGGAGCTGGATGCAAGCGACAACAGCGCGGGCTGGAAATTCAACCAATGGGAGATGAAGGGCGTGCCGCTGCGCATAGAGGTTGGCCCAAAGGATATAGAAAAGGGTCAGGTAGTGGTCGTGCGCCGCGATAGCCTGGAGAAACTGTTTGTGCCCATGGATGGGCTGGCGGACAGCGTAAGGAGGCTGCTTGACGAGGTCCAGCAGGGTATGTACGATAAGGCGCTGGCTCTGCGGGAGAGCAAGACTGTTAATGCAAAGACCTTTGAGGAATTTGCTTCCGGCGTACAGACGGGCTTTGTTCGTGCTATGTGGTGCGGAGAGCGCGGCTGCGAGGATGAGATAAAGGCAAAGACCGGCGCGACGACCCGCTGCGAGCCGTTCGACCAGTCGCATAAAGATGAGCTTGGCGACGTGTGCGTACATTGCGGCAAGCCGGCCAAGCGTATGATGTATTTCGCTAAAGCGTATTGATAATAAAGGCATGTTCTGCGTCCGCAGCACCGTTTGCGGGCGCAGTTTGTTATTTCTCGCGTTATAGGTTATAATAAATCAATTGCAAAATGACGAGATGCAGGAGTGAACGCTTATGATAGACATAGCGATAATCGGAGGAGGGCCGGCCGGATTGTCCGCGGGACTGTACGCTGCGCGCGGAGGCAGGAAGACCGTGTTGTTCGAGGCGATGTATGCCGGCGGCCAGATCACAAAGACCTCAATGGTGGAAAACTATCCCGGATTTGACGAGCCTGTGGACGGCTTTGCAATAGCATCCAAGATGGAAAGCCAGGCGGCGCGCTTCGGCTTGGAGGAGCTTTATGAGAACGTGACTGAGCTGGAGCTTGACGGCGATGTAAAGCGCATCATATGCGGCGATAAAGCATACCAAGCGCATACCGTGATACTTTGCACGGGTGCGTCTCCAAGGAAGCTGGAGCTTCCCGATGAAGAAAGGCTTACCGGTGCGGGCGTATCCTATTGCGCTACCTGCGACGGCGCGTTTTTTCGTGATAAGCCCGTGGCTGTGGTCGGCGGTGGCGATACGGCGCTGAGCGACGCGCTGTATCTTGCGCGTTTTGCAAGCAGAGTATATCTCGTACATCGGCGGGACGAATACCGCGCTGTGGATGCATTACGGCGTGCCGTGGAAAATGAAGCGCTGATAACCCCGGTGCTGTCCTGTGTGCCGGAGGCTATACTCGGCTCGGATACGGTAAGCGGCCTGACAGTGCGCGCAAACAAAACTGGCGATCTGATGCAGCTTGACGTAAACGGCATTTTCGTGGCTATCGGCGTTATGCCAAATACTGGGCTGGTGGCGGGCAAGCTCGCGCTTAACGAGAACGGCTATATAATAACCGATTCTGCTATGCGCACGGATATTGACGGTGCGTTTGCAGCAGGGGATGTAAGAAATACTCCGCTTAGGCAGGTAGTAACGGCCGCGGCGGACGGCGCCGTGGCAGCAACGAGCGCGATAGAATACATTATGGCAAGGTAAACTGCGGCGTACAGCCGTAAAACTTTGGGGGACATATATGGCAAGACTTTTTGGTACAGACGGCGTAAGGGGCATAGCAAACGCCGACCTTTCCTGTGAATTGGCTATGAAGATAGGCGCGGCGGGAGCAAGCGTGCTTACCAGCGCCGTACACAATCCCCGCATATTGGTGGGCACGGACACGCGGCTCTCTGCGGATATGCTGCGCGCCGCAGTTACCGCGGGAATATGCTCAGTTGGCGGCGATGTGATCGACGTGGGCGTTATGCCAACGCCAGCTATGGCCTACCTTGTGCGGCTGTACGATGCTGACGCGGCCGTGATGATAAGCGCATCACATAATACCATGGAGTATAACGGCATTAAGTGGTTTAATGGCGATGGCTACAAGCTGTCCGATGAAATAGAGGATGAAATAGAACGCATGGTATGTTCGGATGCGGAGTTTTCTCATCCTACGGGCTCGCAGGTTGGGCATGTGGTTAGCGCAAAGCGCGCGCGGGAGGA
Organism: uncultured Oscillospiraceae bacterium; assembly: GCA_964642795.1. GTDB lineage: Bacteria > Bacillota > Clostridia > Christensenellales > CAG-138 > JAVVVD01. The sequence continues at coordinate 67,844 of CAZXRQ010000001.1, forward strand.
ATATAAGGAGTTTTTAAAGAGCGCAGCTGACGGCAGATACGACGGCATCAAGCTGATGCTGGACTGCGCAAACGGCGCTTCCAGCGGCATCGCATACGAGGTGTTTTCCGAGCTTGGCGCGGAGGTAACGTCGCGTGCGGACGAACCGGACGGCAATAACATCAACGATATGTGCGGCTCACTGCATCCGGAACGCCTGCAGGAGATGGTAAGCGGCTCGGATGCGGACGTTGGCTTTGCATTCGACGGAGACGCCGACAGACTGATTGCCACAGACGAGCTTGGCAACGTTGTGGACGGCGACAGGATAATGGGCGTTTGCGCCATAGATATGAAGCGGCGCGGCGCACTTAATAACGACACGTTGGTGGTCACCGTTATGAGTAACATCGGCCTAATATCCGCCATGAAAGAACACGGCATAGCACTGGAGGTCACGTCCGTGGGCGACCGCTACGTGCTGGAGCGGATGCGGCAGGGTGGCTTTAGCCTGGGTGGAGAACAGTCCGGTCATTTGATTTTTTTGGATAAATGCACCACCGGAGACGGTATGCTGAGCGCCATACAGCTGCTTAATGTTATCAAGCGCACGGGCAGCCGCATGAGTCAGCTTGTTAAGCTGATCCCAATATACCCGCAGGTGCTGGTGAACGTCATAGTAGAGCAGCCGGATAAGCTGGCCGTTGTTCAGGATGCGGACTTGGGTAAATGTGTGGCTGAGATCGAGTCCGAGCTTGCGGATTCCGGCCGCGTACTTATACGGCCAAGCGGAACCGAACCGCTGGTGCGGCTTATGCTGGAGGGCAAGGACGAAACGCAGCTTAGAGAATACGCGGTACGCATGGCGCACATACTTGAGCAAAAGTACGGCGCAGTGATAAAAAACTGATATAGCTAAAGGCCGGGATAGATGATGTCCCGGCCTTTTATAAAGCGTTTACGGATTAAAAATCGATCTCTTTTTGTATATGATCGACTAACTCGGCTATGGGCAGCCTTATCTGATCCATGGTGTCGCGGTCGCGCACGGTAACGGTGCCGTCCTCAAGCGTATCGAAGTCGATGGTTATGCACATGGGCGTGCCTATCTCGTCAGCGCGGCGGTAGCGTTTTCCTATCGCGCCGGAATCGTCGTATTCGACCATGAAGTGATGCGCGAGCAACCGGTAGACCTCCTGAGCCTTTTCGCCCAGCTTGTTCTTTTGCAGTGGAAGCACGGCAGCCTTGTAAGGCGCAAGGGCAGGGTGCAGATGAAGTATATTGCGCGTGTCGCCGCCGTCCAGCGTTTCTTCATCGTATGCGTCGCATAAGAAGGCAAGCGCAACGCGGTCAGCGCCGAGCGACGGTTCTACACAGAAGGGGATGAAGCGGGCGTTGGTAAAGGGGTCTTGGTATTCAAAGTTTACACCGGAGTGCGCGGCATGGGCCTTCAGGTCAAAATCCGTGCGGCTGGCTACGCCCCAAAGCTCTCCCCAGCCAAACGGGAAAATATATTCGATATCCGTGGTGCCGTTGGAATAATGCGAAAGCTCAGCCTGTTCGTGCTCGCGCAGACGTATATTATCCGGCGTCATGCCCAGCGAGAGCAGGAAGTTTTTGCAGTATTCCTTCCAGTATGTGTACCATTCCAGCTCTGTGCCGGGCTCGCAGAAGAATTCCAGCTCCATCTGCTCAAACTCGCGCGTGCGGAAGGTGAAGTTGCCCGGCGTGATCTCATTGCGGAAGGATTTGCCTA
>CAZXRQ010000002.1:0-46888 GCA_964642795.1 uncultured Oscillospiraceae bacterium
GACCGACGTGCTTATGGAGTTTCCGGAATTGAAGGACCCGCGCACAGGCCTTTCGCTTATGAAGCGCACGGTGCTTATTGCCAACACCAGCGATATGCCGGTCGCGGCGCGTGAAGCATCCATATATACCGGCATTACCATTGCGGAATACTTCCGCGACATGGGCTACAAGGTAGCCATAATGGCGGATTCCACCTCCCGCTGGGCTGAGGCGCTGCGCGAAATGAGCGGCCGTCTTGAGGAGATGCCCGGCGAGGAAGGCTACCCCGCCTACCTTTCCAGCCGTCTTGCGGAGTTCTACGAGCGCGCGGGCGTTGTCAGGACGCTTGCAAGCACCGAGCGCACAGGTGCGGTCACCGCAATAGGCGCGGTTTCTCCTCCAGGCGGCGATATAAGCGAGCCGGTCAGTCAGGCGACGCTGCGTATAGTAAAGGTGTACTGGGGACTTTCCAGCAAGCTTGCATACGCGCGCCACTTCCCCGCCATCGACTGGCTGCAGAGCTACTCGCTGTACCTCGACAGGCTGGAGGGCTGGTTTAACAAGTCCGTATCCGAGCAGTGGAGCGAAATGGTATCCAAGACCATGAACATGCTGCAGGAGGAGAGCGAGCTTGAGGAGATCGTGAGGCTGGTCGGCATAGACGCGCTCAGCTTCAAGGACAGGCTTACGCTGGAAGCCACCCGCTCCATCCGTGAGGACTATCTCCATCAAAACGCCTTCCACGAGGTGGATACCTATACCTCGCCCAAAAAGCAGTTCATGCTGCTTTCCATGATACTGGCCTATTACGACAAGGGGCTTGATGCGCTGAGGTCGGACGCGAGCTTCAACAAGCTCTCCTCCCTGCCCGTACGCGAGGCGATAGGCCGCTTCAAGTACGTGCCAGAGGATGAATGTCCCGCCCGCTACGATGAGATAATGGCCCAGCTGGACGCCGAGATCCGCGGGCTTACCGAGGGAGGAAACGAGGATGCGTAAGGAATACCGCACTATAAAGGAGGTCGTCGGCCCCCTGATGATGGTGGAGCACGTCGACGGCGTAAAGTACGACGAGCTGGTAGAGATCGAGCAGGCCAACGGCGAGATCCGCCGCGGGCGCGTGCTGGAGGTCAATAACGACCGCGCGATGCTTCAGCTTTTCGAAGGCAGCCAGGGCCTGCGCATATCCGACTCCAAGGCACGGTTCCTCGGCCACTCCATAGAGCTTGCCGTGTCGCCCGATATGTTAGGACGCGTGTTCGACGGCATGGGCCGTCCTAAGGACGGCGGCGCCGCGCTTATACCGGATAAGCTGATGGATATTAACGGCGCGCCCATCAACCCCGCCGCGCGCGACTACCCCTCCGAGTTCATACAGACCGGCATCTCCGCAATAGACGGCCTTAACACGCTGGTACGCGGCCAAAAGCTGCCGGTGTTCTCCGGCTCCGGTCTGCCGCACGCGCAGGTCGCGGCGCAGATAGCAAGGCAGGCGCGGGTGCGCGGCACTGACGAAAACTTCGCCGTGGTGTTCGCCGCGGTCGGCATAACCTTTGAGGAAGCCGATTTCTTCATAAACGACTTCCGCGCTACCGGCGCCATCGACCGGACGGTGACGTTTGTCAACCTTGCAAACGACCCCGCGATCGAGCGTATAGCCACCCCGCGTATGGCGCTTACCGCCGCGGAATATCTGGCATACGATCTTAACATGCACGTTTTGGTAATCGTTACCGATATAACCAACTACGCAGAGGCACTGCGCGAGGTATCCGCCGCGCGTAAGGAGGTCCCGGGCCGCCGCGGCTATCCCGGCTACCTGTATACAGACCTTGCCACCATGTACGAGCGCGCAGGCCGTATAAAGGGGCGCGCAGGCTCCATCACGTTCATACCCATACTCTCCATGCCTGAGGACGATATAACCCACCCCATACCCGACCTTACCGGCTATATAACCGAAGGCCAGATAATACTTTCCCGCGAGCTGTACCGCAAGGGCCTTACGCCTCCCATCAATGTGCTTCCCTCCCTGTCCCGTTTGAAGGATAAGGGCATAGGCGCAGGCAAGACCCGCGAGGATCACGCCGACACCATGAACCAGCTGTTCGCCGCCTATTCCCGCGGCAAGGACGCAAAGGAGCTGGCGGTCATACTGGGCGACGCGGCGCTGTCCGACGTGGATAAGCTGTACGCGCAGTTTGCCGACGCATTCGAAAAGGAATACGTATCGCAGGGCTACTATGTAAACCGTTCCATCGAGGAAACGCTGGATATAGGCTGGCGGCTGCTTAGTATACTGCCGCGCACCGAGCTAAAGCGTATCAAGGACGCGTACATAGATAAGTATCTGCCCAAAAAGGAAGATAAGTAATAACCGCCCTTAGTGAACAACGGTCACAGGAGGACTGTCAATGGCAGCATTGCAGGTGAAACCCACGAGGATGGAGCTTTCCAACCTCAAAAAAAAGCGTAAGGTCGCAGTCCGCGGCCATAAGCTGATGAAGGACAAGCGCGACGAAATGGTGCGCCGCTTCATCATATACGTTAAGCGCGACAAGGAGCTGCGCGAGCAGGTTGAAGCAAAGCTCGCCGCAGCTATGGCGGAATTCGTACTGGCACGCGCAAGCATGTCGGGCGCGGAGATAGAGGAGGCGCTGTGCTACCCCGCCGCCCCGGTATCCGTGGAGGTAGGCTCGCAGTATGTTTTGAGCATACCCGTACCCAAGCTGACGCTCACGCAGGGCGAGTTTTCCTACCCCTACGGCTTTGCAACCACCAGCGCGGAGCTGGACGGCGCGGTAAACGCGTTTACCGATCTTCTTCCGATGCTCATAGAGCTTGCGGAAATAGAGAAGACCTGCAACCGCCTTGCAGACGAGATCGAAAAGACCCGCCGCCGCGTCAACGCCCTCGAATACGTCATGATTCCGCAGTTTGATGCGGCAATACGCCAGATAACCATGAAGCTGGACGAAAACGAGCGCGGCAACCTCACCCGCCTGATGAAGACCAAGGATATGCTGGCGGCAAAATAACATCCAAAGAATACAGCTCGCGCCTCCGGAAAACCGGGGGCGCGAGCTTATCGAAAAAGTCAATTTTGACTTTTTCGAGCTTGCAGTCTTTGCCTCTCGCCAACAGGCTGCGCCTGTTGGCTCCCGGGCGGCAAAGCCTGAGAAGAACAGGGAAAATCTGCGATTTTCCTTCCGGTCTGACGCACCTGTCGTCAGACCGGATTTTACATTAAGGGCTGCGGCCCTTAATAATCCCGGGTTTTTTTGACAGACTGGCGCCTCCTGAAAACCGGAGGCGCTCATCTGTTGAAAAGAAACAGCGGCCTTATGCGTACATGCCGTTTGCCGCCATATAGTCGTAGATCAGCTTGCCGTGCTGCTGCTCCTCCTTCTGGATATGGTTCAGCGCGTCGCGCGCAGAAGCGTCTGCAAACTCGAATATGCAGGTATCATACGTGCCGGACACATGCTTTTCCGTGCTCAAGGTATCCTCGCAAAGATAGGAATCCTTCTGCTTCTGTGCTTCATCGCAGTTTGACTGCTGCGGTGCTGCCGAGTTCTGCTGCTGCGAGCCGCCGGACATCATGGGTACAGTACCGCCCAGCATGGAATTCAACGTATCCAAATGCGTCTGCTCCTGCCCGCCAATGGTGTTGAACAGCGTTTTGAGCTGCCCGTCGCAGGCATCCTCGGCATACTTCTTGTACTTTTCTACGCAAAGCTGCTCTTGGCTCTTAAGCTCCTGTAATAGCTCGGTCTCTTTTTGTGTTAACTGCATTAGCTTTCACCTCGTCGATGGATTTTTGTTAGTTTGCCAAAAATACCGTGGAATATGCGCGCTCACACGCAAAAACGCCCCGGAGCGTATGCTCCGGGGCGTATGCAATACTGCGTTATATTATTTTACCAGCAGCCCGCCGTACTGCACAAACAGCGGCACGAACACCAGCGAAACTATGGTCATCAGCTTTATCAGTATGTTGATCGAGGGGCCGGAGGTATCCTTAAACGGATCTCCCACGGTATCGCCCACCACGGCCGCCTTATGCGCCTGACTGCCCTTGCCGCCGAGGTTGCCTTCTTCGATATACTTCTTGGCGTTATCCCAAGCGCCGCCGGCGTTGCTCATATATATTGCCATCAGCACGCCTGTGACCAGCGAGCCTGCAAGCAGGCCGCCCAAAGCGGCCGTGCCCAGCACCATGCCCACGACTATCGGCGACAGCACCGCTATAATGCCCGGCACCAGCATCTCGCGCAGCGCGGAGGTCGCGGCTATACCGACGCAGCTCTTGTAATCCGGGTCGCGCTGATAGTTGAGTATTTCCGGGTGCTCGCGGAACTGGCGGCGCACCTCCTCTATCATGCTGTTGGCCGCCTTGGAGACCGAGCTCATGGTAAGCGCGGAAAAAAGGAATGGCAGCATACCGCCTATAAGCAGTCCGATTATCACGTACGGGTTCAATATGTCTATCACGCTAAGCCCCGCCGCGCCCGCATAGGAGACAAACAGCGCCATGGCGGTAAGCGCCGCGCTGCCTATTGCAAAGCCCTTGCCCATGGCGGCGGTGGTGTTTCCCACGGCGTCCAGCTTATCGGTTATATCGCGGACGGATTCGTCCAGTCCCGCCATCTGCGCAATACCGCCGGCGTTATCGGCGATGGGGCCGTATGCGTCAACGGCTACCGTCATGCCGGTGGTGGAAAGCATACCTACCGCGGCAAGCGCTATGCCGAACAGCCCCGCGCACATATAGGATGCAAACACGCCCACGCATATAAGCAAAATCGTAGCGCAGGTGCTCATCATGCCCACGGACATACCGCTGATTATGTTGGTGGCGCTTCCGGTCTGGCTCTGCTTTGCTATGCCCTTAACGCTCTTGTAGCTGCCGGAGGTGTATATCTCGGTTACTATGCCGATAAGCAGTCCTACCACAAGGCCCGCTATCACCGCGAAGCCTATTGCGTACTTGCCAAGGCAGAGCTTACCCAGTATAAGCGCGCCCGCCGCGACCAGCAGGGCGGAGGAATAGCTGCCCAGCTTCAGCGCGCGGTGAGGATCGCTGCTCTTGCCGCTGCGCACGAAGAACGTGCCTATTACGGAGGCGATTATTCCCAGCGCCGCAAGGCCAAGCGGGAGCATTGCGCCGGTTGCGCCGTATGCGGCTGCGCCCAGCACCACGCAGGATACTATGCTGCCCACATAGGATTCGAACAGGTCCGCGCCCATGCCGGCCACGTCGCCCACGTTATCACCCACATTGTCCGCAATTACGGCGGGGTTGCGCGGGTCGTCCTCCGGTATGCCGGCCTCTACCTTGCCTACAAGATCCGCGCCCACGTCGGCCGCCTTGGTATATATACCTCCGCCCACACGGGCAAACAGCGCCACGCTGGACGCCCCCAGCGAAAAGCCCGTAAGCACGTCTGCGCTGCCGGTGGTTATGTAGTATAAGCCGCAGCCGATAAGCCCCAGGCCCACCACGCACATGCCCATTACGCTGCCGCCGGAAAACGCCACGGAAAGCGCCTTGTTCATGCTGTCCCGCGCGGCGTTGGCGGTGCGCACGTTGGCGTGCGTCGCTACCTTCATGCCCGCAAAGCCCGCAAGCACGCTGAACAGCGCGCCGGTGAGGAACGCAAGCGCAATAAGCCAGTTGCCCAGCCCGAATCCTACGCATACGAACAGCACAAGTACGAATACCACAAGTATGCGGTACTCGCTTTTCAGGAACGCATCCGCACCGTCCGCTATGGCGCGGCAGATGGACTGCATCTCCGGCGTACCGGGATCCTTACGGTTCACTCCAACAGCCTTTGCAAGTGCGAACAGCAGCGCAATCAGCCCCGCCGCTGGCGCGGCGTAAGACAGATACTCCATTATTAAGTTCACCCTTTCATAAATCAATTAAAAATCAACGGGCTTTCACCCGACATTTTAGAAAACGCAAAGCGCGGTCACACCAGGATTCCTCGCATGACCGCGCGGTAGTGTGTACTACATTACCACCGCAAACAGCTTTTGTCCAGCTTTTTTTATATTTTGCGCTTATGTATATTTGCAATGCTCATACCTGTGGCTATGGCGCTTGATATTTTCTTTGCAATGTACCGCCGCGTGTGGTAGCATTATCATCTAAAGTTATGCGTTGGAGGCTCAAATGAAGCTCGCACGGCCTTACCCCGTCGCCAAGGTCACCAAAAAAGCCCAGGCCGCGCTGCACGCCGGCCACCCGTGGGTATACGACGCCGAGATAACCGGTGTTTTCGGCGACTGCGCCAACGGCGATCTAATCGACGTGCAGAACGAAAAGGGCGCATATCTCGGCACCGGCCTTATAAGCGAGCACAGCAAAATACGCATACGGGTGCTTTCCGCAAACGCAAACGACCGCTATGACGCGGCGTTTTTTAAGCGAAGGCTGGAATATGCGCTAAGCTACCGTAAAACCGTGCTGGCAGAGGATGAGCTCAACTGCTGCCGGCTGGTGTTCGGCGAGGCGGACGGCCTGCCCGGACTTACCGTGGACAGATACGACAGCCTGCTTTCCGTACAGATAGCGTCCTACGGCATGGAGCAGCGAAAAGCGGATATATACCGCGCGCTTGCCGAGCTTTTACCGGGCATCAGCGGCATATACGAGCGTAACGATATAGCTTTGCGCGAGCTGGAGGGGCTGCCGCGTTCAAAGGGCTGGTACGAGGGGCTAAGTCATCCCGACTCCCCGCTCGCGGAGATATGCGAAAACGGCATATTTTACACGGTGGACGTGGAAAACGGGCAAAAGACCGGCTTTTTCCTCGACCAAAAGTATAACCGCCGCGCCGCCGCGGTGATAGCGCGGAATAAGCGCGTGCTGGACTGCTTTACACATACCGGCTCCTTTGCGCTGAACGCCGCAAAAGCGGGAGCCATCCACGTTACGGCGGTGGATGTATCCCAGACCGCCGTGGGTATGGCCCGCGCCAACGCAGAAAAGAACGGCTTGGCCGACGATATGGATTTTGTCTGTGCGGACGTGTTCGATTTGCTGCCTCAGCTGGTCGAAAGCCATGCCGCCTACGATATGATAATACTCGACCCGCCCGCTTTCACCAAAAGCCGTAAAACGGTCGCGGGCGCCGAGCGCGGCTATAAGGAGATCAACTACCGCGCCATGAAGCTTTTGCCCCGCGGCGGCTATCTTGCCACCTGCTCCTGCTCCCACTTCATGAGCGGCGAGGCTTTCATCGCAATGCTTGGCTCCGCCGCGCGGGACGCGGACGTGCAGCTTAAGCTGATAGAATCGCGCAGGCAGTCGCCGGACCATCCCACGCTCCTTAGCGTGCCGGAGACAGATTACCTCAAGTTTTACCTGTTTCAGGTCATATAGCGCGCTTTATTGCGCGGGAAATAATCAGGAGGATACACCATGCTTAAATTCTGTGGACTTACCAAGCGCTACGGCGACTTTACCGCGCTGGATGATTTGAAGCTGGAAGTCGCCCCCGGCGAGATATACGGCTTTATTGGCCACAACGGCGCGGGAAAGACCACCGCTATACGCAGCGCGGTCGGCGCGCTGGAATTCGACGCTGGCGATGTTTTAATAGGCGGCCATTCCATAATCAAGGAGCCGCTGGAATGTAAACGGCTGCTCGCGTACATACCGGATAACCCCGATATATACGATCACCTCACCGGGCGGCAGTACGTCAACTTCGTAGCGGACATTTTCGGCGTGGGGGAAGCGCGCACGGAGCTGATAGAAAAATACGCAGCGCTGTTTTCCATGACGCACAAGCTGGATGAGCTGATAAGCGAATACTCCCACGGCATGAAGCAGAAGGTAAGCGTGATAGCGGCGCTGGTGCACTCGCCAAAGCTGCTTATACTCGACGAGCCCTTCGTGGGACTGGATCCCTCCGCGGCGCATACGCTGAAGCTGCTTATGCGGGAGCTTTGCGATAACGGCAGCGCGATATTCTTCTCCACCCATGTGCTTGAAGTGGCCGAAAAGCTGTGCGATAAGGTTGCGATAATCAAAAACGGGCGGCTGATAGTCAGCGGCACGATGGAGCAGGTGCGGGGCGACAGCTCGCTTGAGGATGTGTTCTTGGAGCTGGTGGAGGATGATAAGGCATGAAAATCCTGCTGATACTCACGCGGGTGTATCTGCTACGCCTGCTGGATATTAACAAGCTGCGCCACGGCAACGATAAAAAGGCCACGGACAAAGCGCGAAATAAGCTGGTTGGCGCGGTGCTTATAGCTGCGCTGATGCTGTTCAACATGTACAACTACTTCAACATGATGGGGCAGGCATTCGCAACGCTCGGCATACCCGAGGCTATACTGTACATGGCCTGCGTGGCCGCATTTGCAATAACGGTGATAACCACCATGCTTACCGCGGGGCGCACGCTGGTCAACTTCAAGGACTATGATGCGGTCATGAGTCTGCCGGTTTCGCAGCGAACAGTCGTAGCCAGCCGCATGGCGCAGCTGTATATAACCGACATGGCGTTTTCGCTTATGGTGATGCTGCCCGCAGGCGCGGTATACGCGCAGTACGCCGCCCCCGGTGCAGGATTCTACATAGGCTTCATAGTGACGCTGCTGTTCATGCCGCTGCTGCCGCTTACCGCAGCAGGCGTGCTGGGCATACTGATAAACGCCGCCACGGTGGGCTTCCGCAAGAAGAACATTGCGCAGATAATACTGTCCTTTGCGCTGTTTGCGGGCATAATGTATTTTTCCATGAGCTCCTCGTCCGCCATGGAGGATATGGAAAATCTCGGCCCGATCATCAGCCGGAGCATCTGCAGGATGTACCCGATAGCGCAGTGGTATGGGGATGGGCTCAGCGGCAACGCCGGGCTGCTCGCACTGTTTATCGGCATAAACGCTATTGCCATGGCTCTGTTTGTGCTGGCCGTGGGGTATTGGTACCGCCCGCTGCACGCGCTGCTCACCCGAAAAGCGCGCGGCCGTACCGAGCGGAAAGGCAACGCCGCAAACCGCGTGCGTACACCGTTTGCCGCGCTGTACAAAAAGGATTTTTCGCGCTATATGTCCTCCGCGCTGTACGTAACCAACACCAGCATGGGGCTGCTGCTATTGCTTATAGGCGGCGTGGCGCTGCTGGTGCTGAAGGAGAAGGCCGCGCAGATGCTTTCGGAGCCGGGCTTGGGCACGCTGGTTGTATCGCTTATACCCTTTGCGCCATCCATGTTCATGGCGCTTAGCTGCACCACCAACGCGAGCTTTTCCATCGAGCGCGAGAAGCTGTGGCAGATGAGCGTGCTGCCCGTGCTGCCCAGGGATGTGCTAAAGGCCAAGCTCGCGGTAAACCTCGTTATGGCGCTGCCTGCACTGCTGGTAAGCTGGGTGCTTATCATGATAGCGCTCAAGCCCTCCGCCGCAGTCGGCATACTTACGCTGCTTACGCCGCTTGCATATCTGCTGTTCATCGCCATGCTTGGGTTGAAGATAGACCTCTCCTCCCCAAAGCTGAACTGGACGAACGAGCAGGAGATTATAAAGCAGGGATTAAACGTGTTCATCACCATATTCGGCGGTATGCTGCTGGTGGCAGCACCGGCTGCGCTTATAGCCATGCTGCTAAGCGACTATGCCATACCGTTTACCGCTGCCGTGGCCGCGCTGCTGTATTTGGGCGCGCTGCTGCTGTGGCGCAGCACAAATAAGCGCGCCGCCGATAAGCTGCGCGCATAGCCGGTGCAGTCGTTCCGCGCCGGCTTCTATTTCTGCCTGCGCCCAATACGGGCCATAAAGTAGCTGCCCGCAAAGCCCGCTGCCAACAGCAGCAGGCACAGCGCCGCCGTACCCATGCCCTTTGGGATGCCGGGAAATATCAGCACCACTGTACCGGCAAGAAAGCCCAGCACGGTATAATAGGTATAGCCGTGATGCCTGTCAAACATGCGCTTGGCAAACAGTATAAGCAGCGCTCCTATCACCGCAGCGCCCACGCCGAGGCAGGCGAGTATGGGGATGTTCAGCCGGTTGAACGCGCTCAGCAGCGGCTCGTACAGACCCATGAACATAAGTATAAAGCTGGTGCTTACGCCGGGTATCACCGTACCCACCGCAAGTATTCCGCCTGCGAGCATGGCCGTCCAGCCGTTCAGCATCCAGCCCGCGTTGCCTACGAGCACATTCTCAAGCCCGGCAAGCCCCGCGATGAAGCAGCAGCCCAGCAGCGTACCGAAAAGATATTTTTTCTTGAAGCCGAACTGGTTTGCCTCCCGCATAAAATCCGGCACGCCGCCCGCGACCATGCCTATAAGCGCATACATTACGTATATCTTCCAATTAAAAAGCAGCCATTCCACCAGCCGGCTCGTAGCGAACAGACCCGCAACGCCGCCAATACCCAGCGGCAGCAGGTATTTCGCGCTTTGTCTCATGTGGCCGATAAAGCCGTATATGGCATCCAGTGCCGGGCGGTATATCCCCATGGACACCGCGAGCACGCCGCCGCTCGCGCCGGGTATCATGCCCGCCACGCCCACGACAAATCCCTTCAGTACACGCGTCCAAAAGCCGTCGCTGCGGCCGGCTTCGGGCTGCGTCTGCCCGGCTTCACTGATTTTTACCTTATCTTCCATGGGCTTATTATAACAGACAGCGCATATGAAATACAACACGGGTGTATTTCGCCGCTTTTATTTGTTGCAATGGCAGAACCGCAATAGTATAATAAGAGCACCATTTCAAGAGGGGGTATCATATATGTACGATTACGCTTACGGTTCAGCCGCTGGTGCCGGTATAAGTGCCGGTTACATCATCTTCTCTATCATCGTTGCCGCGGCGAGCATATTCGCCATGTGGAAGATTTTCGTAAAGGCCGGTGAGCCCGGCTGGGCGGCCATAATTCCACTTTATAACCTCTATGTGCTGTTTAAGATCACCTGGGGCAACGGCTGGAAGTTCCTGCTTATGCTCATACCTATTGCAAACATCGTTTTCGCCATAATGACCTATATCAAGCTGGCCAAGGTTTTCGGCAAGTCCGGCGGCTTTGCAGCGGGCTTGATATTCTTAGGCCTCATATTCATGCTCATTCTCGCATTTGACGATTCCCGCTACCTCGGCGTGGCGGCTGCCGGCGGCGCCGCAGCCTACCAGCAGGGCTATCAGCAGCCCTACCAGCAGGGTTATCAGCAGCAGCCGCAATACCAGCAGCAGCCGCAATACCAGCAGCAGCCGCAGTACCAGCAGCAGCCGCAGTATCAGCAGCAGCCTGTGCAGCAGCAGCCTGTGCAGCAGCAGTATCAGCAGCCCGTACAGCAAACGCAGCAGCGCACCAAGACCTGCGCGCAGTGCGGTGAGCAGATACAGTTCGGCCTGCTGTATTGCCCCAAGTGCGGCGCACGGCAATAAGCAATAAATCAGCTTAAAACAAACATGCGCCCGCCGGGAACGGTTCCCGGCGGGCGCTTTTTTACAGGGTATCAATTCTGTTTTGCCAGCTCGATATCAATTGCGACGCAGCCCCATCGCTGCTCCGCCTCCTGCGGCCACCAGTTTGCATACGTGTCCTTAACGGCCTGCTCCACGCTTTCGTACCCCGGCACAAAATCCTCCTGCCAAAACCGCTCGTAGCAGGCGGCAAAGCTATCGAATACATGCAGCGCGATCACATCCACCGCGACGGATTCGCCGGTATCGGTGTTATAAAACGTTATGGTATCACCCGGCTTGACCTTGCGCCGCTTTTCGTCGTACAGGCGGTATTCACGCCGTTTTCTCCCGGCCCTTATCTCTGCGAAGCTTTCCGGGAACAACCGCATATCATGGTTCATACGTTGCTGTTGAGCCGTGCGTCATAGTGCCGCTTTGCAAGCGCCAGCGGGATGAACGTAAGCAGCACCATGCCGCTTGAGATAAGCAGCAGCGTATGCGTGGGCAGGTACGAAACAAAGCCGTACTCGTCCACGAACTCCCCGCTGCGCTTTATGATGGGGTTTGCGATTATCGGCGCTATCACCATGGGCAGCAGCACAAAAAACAGTATGCGTATGCCCTCGAACTGGCCGCGCGCGTTCTCGGGATACAGCTGCTTGCCCCATACGGTAAGCGTTTGCAGTATCAGCACATAGCCTGCGCCTATAAGGAATACGGGCAGCAGCAGCTTTATATTGAAAATGCTCGTGGTATCCACGTTGCCCGGCCGCACAAACAGCCCCAGATACAGCACGCCCATAAACGTGGCTATTATCGAAAACACGCAAAGCAGCGGCGACTTGTTTTTATTTATGAGTATGCCCGCGGGTATCACCAACAGCATGGCGGCAATCAGCGCGATACCCTCGATCAACCCCATCAGATCCGGCGTAAAGCCGAGGTAATAGATCATATAGTTGCCAAGGTGCGTAAAGTACATATTGAACGCCACAAAATACACCGTGAGCGTAAGGTTTACCCACACCAGCTCCTTCATGGCGAAGTAGCGTTTGAAGTTGAACGCGCTCCCAAGCTGCTGCATGAACGTACCCTGCACATACGGCTTGAGCGTGGGCGAATCCTTCATAAACAGCAGCGCCAGCACGCCGAACAGTATCACCGCCCCGCCCATCACGATGAACAGGCGCATGTAGTTATCCTCGCTGCCCACCAGCAGTCCGCCCGCCACCGTGCCGACTATCGTGCCTATTACGGGCTGGGTGGCCATCGCCGCGCCTATCTGCCCGCGGTTATTCTCCGTCATGTTGTCGTTCGCCCAGGCGTTGAAGCCGCTGTCGTTGCCCATGGAGCCAAAAAAGCTCATTATGGCGTCGCTCGCCACGACCGCCACGCCCGCCGCCGCAAGCACCGCGCCGGTCGCCTGCACGCCGCCCGTAATATACTGTGTAAGCCCAAACACTATCGTGAACACGCCCCAGAGTATATACCCCAGCGCCACCACCCTTTTGCGGCTGCCCCGCCTGTCCGAGGCTGTGCCGAACACGAAGGTGGATATAGTCGTAGCTGCAGCGGACACCGCAACCATCCAGGATATTATTGTAGGGTCTTTTGCAATTTTCGCGTATACAAAGGTGTTGAACCACTGGTTCTCCATATTCCAGCACAGCTGCCCCGCTATGCCGAGACCCCATACCAGCAGCCAGAATTTCAGCTTGGAACCGTCTTTATTATCCATAATGCGCCCCCTGTTTTCCTTGCTTCTATTCTATACCCGCACGGCCCGTTTGACCATCCCTTTAAGGCAAGGGTAGCGAAAACGCCGCATAAAGTGTAAAATGAGCTATGGACAAATATTCATATCTTACCAATACGCCGCTGGACAAGGCGGTGGCGGAATACATGGCCTTCCTGGGCGGGCTGCAAACAGGCACGGAGCGCATAAGCAGCGCGCGCTCAGCAGGAAGGGTGACCGCGCACGCAGTGTATGCCGCGCTGTGCTCCCCGCATTACTGCGCCTGCGCCATGGACGGCATTGCGCTTGACGCCAGGCTCACCTTCGGCGCAGGCGAGACCACACCCGTCACTCTGCGCGAAAAGGACTACATCCGCGTGGACACCGGAGACCCCCTGCCGCCCGGCTGCGACGCCGTGGTTATGGCGGAGGACGCCGTGGACTGCGAAGGCGGCGTGCGGCTGTACTCTCCCGCCGCGCCATGGCAGCACATTCGTCAAATAGGCGAGGACATTGCCCAAGGCGACATGCTGCTGCCGTCGTATACCCGCATATCCCCCGCCGCTGCGGGCGCGCTGCTCGCAGGCGGCGCGCTGGAGGTGGAGGTCATAAGGCGGCCCGTGGTAGGCGTTATCCCCACTGGCGACGAGGTGGAGCCGCCCAGCGCCGACCCGTCTACGGGCGCTGTGATGGACTTCAACTCCGCGATATTCTCCGGCCTTATCTCACAATGGGGCGGCGAGCCCAAGGTCTATCCCATAATAAAGGACGATAAAGGCCTTATACGCGATACGCTTGCGCGCGCTGCAAACGAATGCGACGCGGTGCTGCTGTGCGCCGGCACCAGCGCCGGACGTGATGACTATACCGCCTCCGCCATATCGGAGCTGGGCAGCGTATGCTGCCACGGCATCGCCATAAGGCCGGGGAAGCCCGCCGTGCTGGGCAAGGTAAACGCAAAGCCGGTCATAGGCGTGCCGGGCTACCCGGTAAGCGGCGTATTAGTGCTGGAGCTGATATTCCGCCCCGTCATGGCGGAGCTGACCAAGCAGCCTTCACTTGCTTATGCGGAATACGCCACCGCTACCCTTACACGGCGGGTGGTATCCTCGCTTAAATATCGCGAGTTTATACGAGCGCGGCTCACCCGGCGCGGTACTTCACTGCTTGCCTCCCCCATAGCGGGCGGCGCCGGGGTCGTCACCGGGCTTGTAAAAGCGGACTGTCTCATCGATATACCTCAAAACAGCGAAGGAGCCATGGAGGGGGACACCGTGAACGTGCGGCTGCTTTCGTCTATGCCGGATTCCGGCAAAACGGTGTGCGTTACCGGCAGTCACGACCCGCTTATAGACGAGATAGCCGATATTCTCCGCATCGACGGCAGCGGAATAAGCGTTGCAGCCTCCCACGTCGGCAGTATGGGCGGCATATTGGCGATAAAGCGCGGCGCCGCGGACGCGGCGGGCATACATCTGCTGGACGCACGGCGCGGCGGCTACAACATAAGCTACCTGCGCGAGCATTTTCCAAACGGCGGCGCTGTGCTGATACGCGGTGTAAACCGCACGCAAGGGCTTATGGTAAAGCCCGGCAACCCCAAAGGCATCGCCGGCATTGCGGACCTTGCCCTGCCGGATATATCCTACGTCAACCGGCAGCGCGGCAGCGGTACGCGCATACTGCTGGACTATCTTATAGAAAAAGCGGACGTATCCCCCGCTACTATACACGGCTACGCGCGCGAGGAGCTTACGCATACCGCCGTGGCCGCGCAGGTGGCCGCGGATGCTGACGCAGGCCTTGGCATACTGAGCGCGGCGCGCATATACGGGCTGGGGTTCATCCCCATATGCCCGGAGGAATACGACCTGCTGGTAAGCGAGGCCGCACTGGATACGCCGGCCATGCAGGCGTTTATCACCGTGCTGCAAAGTCCGCAGCTCAAGGCGCGGCTGGAGCGTATGGGCGGCTATGAGACCGACGACAGAATAGGTGAGCTCATATGGCGGTATACCTGGCGGTAGCCGTGCGGGTGCGGTATAAGGATTAACGCCGTGCAAAACGCCACCGGGGCGCGCGGCGCGCGAAGCGCGCCGGCGGGCGTACGCCCGAAAAACCGCGCAGCGGTTTGCGCGCGCCCCGGCGGCGTTAATGCGGCGTTAATGCTGTTGCGTTTTAATGGTTTTAGTGGAGGTAACGACTATGCGCATACTCGTTGCGGAGGACGATAATTCGTTAAACCGGATTATAGTAAAGCGACTTACCCAGGAACATTACAGCGTAGACGGCTGCTTTGACGGTATGGACGCGCTGGATCACATGCGCTGCGCCGAGTACGACGCGGTGGTGCTGGATATTATGCTTCCCAAGCTAAGCGGCCTGGAGGTGCTAAGGTCCTTGCGCAATTCCGGAGGCAAAACGCCGGTGCTGCTGCTTACGGCGATGGACGGCATAGACGACCGTGTGCGCGGACTGGATGCCGGCGCGGACGATTACCTTGTGAAGCCCTTTGCGTTCGATGAGCTGCTCGCGCGGATACGCGTGCTAATACGCCGCGGTACAGGCGGCGGCAGCGACCGCTTCATAATTGCCGACCTGGTCGTGGACTGTGCCTCCCGCACGGTGCAGCGCGCAGGCGCGCCGGTTGCGCTCACGGGCAAGGAGTTTGACGTGCTGGAGTACCTTGCCAGAAACGAAGGCGTAGCGCTCTCTCGTGAGAGGATAGGCCAGCATCTGTGGAACTACGATTACGATGGCGGGAGCAACGTCATAGACGTATTCATACGCTACCTGCGCCGTAAGCTGGATGACGGGCATGACCTAAAGCTGATACACACAGTGCGCGGCGTAGGCTATATGCTGAAAGGCGAAAAATGAAGCGGCTCTCCATTAAAACCAGAATAACCATATGGTATACGGCGTTCCTCGTGCTGCTTGCCGGAGCGATGCTGGCATTCGTATTCTCTATGGGTGGAAAGCAGCTTGCGGAGGATGCGGAGGCCGCGGTCATAGACGCCGTCGAGAGCATGCGCGGCGCTGTGGAGCTGGACGACGGCATATTGGAGCTGGACGGCGATGCGGATCTGTACGCCAACAATACCCATGTATCCATATACGGTATCAGTGGAGAGCTTTTCTTCGGCAAGACGCCCTCCTCTTTTGACTCCAGCCTGCCCTTTTTGGACGGAGAATTCCGCACCGCGGGCGATTACTATGTTTACGACCGACTCATGTACGCCGAGGATTACGGGGACATATGGGTACGCGGCGTAGCGGTCGTGTCAGTACAGACCGGCGCTTTGAGCACGCTTGCGCGGTTTGCGCTTATCGCCCTGCCATTTATCGTGCTGTGTGCGGCGCTGGGAGGCTACCTTATCACGCGGCGCGCGTTTCTCCCCGTAAGACGTATGGCGGATACCGCCGAACGCATAGGCCAAAGCGGCGACCTGTCCGCCCGCATAGACCTGGGCGCGGGCGGCGACGAAATACACTCTCTCGCAGCCACCTTTGACCGGATGCTGGACAGGCTGCAAGCCGTATTCGAAAAAGAAAAGCGTTTCACCTCCGATGCGTCACACGAGCTGCGCACGCCTACCGCCGCGATAATCGCGCAGAGCGAATACGCGCTGGAAAATCCCAATGACTCGCCCGAGGCGCTTACCGAGATACTTTCGCAGGGCAGGCGCATGAACGCCATATTAAACCAGCTGCTGCTGCTTGCGCGCTCGGATGCGAACGCCGCGCTGCAGCTCGAAATACTGGATATGTCCGTGCTATGCGAAATGGTATTGCTGGAGCAGCGCGAAAGCACGGAAGCGCAGGAGAAGCGTCTGGTGTTTACCTCCTGCATACAGCCCTCTCTGCTCATTCGCGGCGACGAGCTTATGCTTATGCGTATGCTGCTAAACCTGCTTAACAACGCCGTGCGCTACGGCAAAGCTGGCGGGAATGTGCGCTTTACGCTCGTCAGGCGCAACCCGTTCACTATAAGCGGCTGCGTTTCGGATGACGGGCCGGGCATCTCCCCTGCCGATCTGCCGCACATATGGGAGCGGTTTTACCAGGCAGACGCAAGCCGCACCTCCGCAGGCGCGGGACTGGGCCTGCCGCTGGTCAAATGGATAGCCGAGGCACACGGCGGCCGCGTATGGTGTGAAAGCGAAATAAATAAAGGCAGCTCGTTCTGCTTCGAGCTGCCCGAGTATAACGGATAGTATTATAAGAAAAAGCTACTCCACACGGGTTATGTCCGCGCCTATCGCCCTTAGCTTTTGCTCAAAGTATTCGTACCCGCGGTCAACATAGTGTATGTTGTGTACGCGGCTCTGCCCCCGCGCGGAGAGCGCCGCAATTATAAGCGCCGCGCCCGCTCGGAGGTCGGTAGCGTTAAGATCCGCGCCGTATAGCGTATCCACCCCCTGTATCATGGCTGTGCGGCTGTTCAGCGTAATATCGGCGCCCATGCGCGCAAGCTCCGGCACATGGTTGAACCTATCCTCGAATATATTTTCCACTATAAAGCTGTTGCCGTTGGCCTTTGAGAGCAGCGCCATCATAGGCTGCTGCAGATCCGTCGGAAAGCCCGGATACGGCAGTGTTTTTATGTTAGCTCCGCGCAGCTGTGAATCCGCCGTAACGCGGATATAGAACTCCCGCCCGTCGTCGCCCTCGATTACGCGCACACCGCATTCCATCAGCTTTGCGGATATGGCCTCAAGGTGGGTGGGGATGATGTTGTTTATCACCACGTCGCCGCCGGTCGCGGCGGCCGCTATCATAAATGTGCCGGCCTCTATCTGGTCCGGGATTATTGCATATGTGCAGCCGTGCAGCCGTCTTCCGCCCAGCACGCGGATTACGTCGGTGCCGGCGCCCTTTACCTGCGCGCCCATCATATTGAGAAAATTGGCCACGTCCACGACGTGCGGCTCCTTGGCGGCATTGTTTATTGTGGTAAGGCCTTCCGCCCCTACCGCGGCAAGCATTATGTTTATTGTAGCGCCTACGCTCGCCATGTCGAGGTATATCTCAGCCCCCGTCAGCTTATCCGCATGTGCGCACACATTGCCGCCGCGTATCACGACGTCCGCACCCAGCGCCCGCATACCCTTGATGTGCTGGTCGATAGGCCGCTGCCCTATGGAGCAGCCGCCGGGCAGGGCGATCTCCGCATGCTTATAGCGGCCCAGCATAGCGCCAAGGAAATAGTACGACGCCCGAAGCGAGCGCACCATATCGAACGTCACTTCGAAATCACGTATGCCGCTGGGATCCAGCCGCATACCGCCGTCCGGAGTAAAGTCCACCGTTGCTCCCATGTTTATCAGTATCTGCTCCAGCGCGTGTACGTCCTCTATAGCAGGTAGATTCTCCAGCCGACAGCTTTCACCGCAGAGTATCGTAGCGGGAATTATTGCGACTGCGGCGTTTTTCGCGCCGCTCACCGTTACCACGCCCTCCAGCCGGTTGCCGCCGTTTATAACATAATGGGCCATTTTTGCCCTCCCTTGCCGTTTTTAATCGTGATGGCAGCCGCCGCAGCAGGAGCAATCCCCCGCACAGCCGGTATGCGCGCTAAGACACTTGCCCTCGTAGGCGCGCTGTGTTTTCCCGCCGCAGTCCGGGCATCGCGGCGCATCCTCGCCCGCGCGCACCAGCTCGTCAAACACATGGCCGCATTCAGTACATTTGTATTTCAAAAAAGGCATATGCTTCCCTCCTTTTTCACCGCGCTAAAATATCTGCGCCACGCCATTTTATCATCAAAGCGCATATTTGTACACCCGGCGCTCAGAAGTCTATATAGTAGCGGGGATTATATGCCTCGCCGTATATCCTTAACTCAAAATGCAGCACCGCATCGCCCGCTGCATCGGGCGTGCCGCTTAGCCCCGCAACGCCTATGGTCTGGCCGAGGTACACGGTATCTCCCAACGTAACGGATGCGCTTTCAAGGTGCGCATAGCGGGTCATAAAGCCATCGCCGTGGTCTATCTCTACCAGCAGGCCGTACGCGCCGCGCTCCATCACGCACACCACCGTGCCCGCCGCAGCGGCAAGCACCTTGCTGCCCGTAACCGGCGCAAAATCCAACCCCCAGTGCATAACGCCGTAGCGCATACCGAAGTTGCTTTCCACATCCGCATCCACGGGCCGCACAAAAAGCATTTCTGTCTTTGGGCCCTCCCGTCCCTCGGACCTGCCCGGCTTGGAATCGGATAGCTTCATGCTGCCCTTGCGTATCACGGTATCCACGGCCTGCACGGTCACGATCGGGTCCAGCTTTTCGCGGCTGCGGTACCGGCCATTTTCGTATATATACAGCGTTTGCCGCTGCTGTTCGCCGTCCCGCCCCAAGGATTCCACTATACACATTCCCTTGGGCAGGTATTTGTCCGCGGTGCTGTTCTCCTCACTCTCTATCAGCTCGGTGACGGTCTCGGTTATGGTGCTTATCACGGTCAGCGGCGTATTCCTGTCCGTAAGCAGTAAAAACAGCTCCTCCGCGCTTATCACCTCCGCACCGGCGTCGGCGCTTACCAGCGCCACCGGCGTATCCGGATCGAAATTGGAAGCAACGTCGGATATTCCCACACCCGCCGCTTCCGCCGCCAGCGCGGTATAGTGCGCAAGCACACTGCTTAGCACCTCGTCCGCCGCCTCGCAGCTTGCCAGCACGCCCACCGCCGCTCCGTCCACAGTAACGGCAGTTTTGACATATTCGGCCGAGGTAACGGCTGGCGTCGTCTGCACGGGCGACGTGCTCTCCTCCGGCGTCAGGGTGAGCTCTGGCGCAGGTGCTTCCGCGTCAGGCACAGCCAACGTCTCTACCGCCTGCTCGTTCAGTTTGGATATGATAAGCACGGCGATCAATATCACGCCCAGCGCCAGCGCAAACAGCCGCCCTGCACGCACGGTAAAGTCCGGGCGGGGTGGTTTTGCCGGCTGCCGGTCGGAGGCTCCGATGTTTTCATCATGCAGCTGTTCCATGGAAGCTATTATATAATAAAACGATCTGGAATACCAGTAGGGGAGGATATCGTGCCCCCCGGGCGCGCACGCGCGTGAAACGCGCTCTCGGCGGGCTCCGCCCGCCGAAAAACCGCGGGAGCCGGCCTGTACAGGCCGGCTCCCAGCGGTTTGTGCGCGCCCGGGGGCGGCAACGATATTTCAGCTTAGCCGTTCCAGCCCCAGCTTAAGCCGTCTCAGCGTCTCGTCGCGTCCCAGCAGCACCGCTATTTCGATAGCGCCGCCGGGCGTCACCTGCCTGCCCGCAAGCGCAATGCGGATGGGCCACAGCAGCGTGCCGTTCTTCATGCCCTTCTGTTTTGCAAGGCCGGGCTGCTCCTCGTCGCCTACGAGCAGCTCATGCAGCGCCGCCTCGCTCCATTCCGGCAGCGCCTCAAGCAGCGGCAGCACCAGCGCAAGCACCTCGCGGCTTACAGCAGCGTCGGTCTTGGATTTTTTATTGGTAAAGAACTCAAGCTCATAGTCCCCGTCCAACTTTGCAAGGAAGTCGACCATGTCGGGCAGCTGCGAGAATATCTCCACACGCGGCTGCAATATGCGGCAGAGTATGTCGGCGTCCATGTGCGCTATGCCCGCCTGCCCGTAGTATGGCGCTGCGTATTCAGTGAACTCCGCGGGCGTAAGCTTCCTTATGTATTCCGCGTTCATCCAGGTAAGCTTGGCCACATCGAATATCGCGGGGGACTTGCTTAGGCCCGATATGTCGAATGCCGCGGTAAGCTCATCCATCGTAAAGAACTCGCGGTCATCGCCGGGATTCCAGCCCAGCAGCGCCACATAGTTGACTATCGCATCCTTGAGATAGCCCTTTTTGATATAATCCTCGTAATATGCGTCGCCGGTGCGCTTGGAGAGCTTATGCTGCGCATCCCGCATTATGTTGGTAAGATGGATGTACACCGGCTTTTCCCAGCCGAAGGCGTCGTACAGCAGGTTGTATTTCGGGGTACTGGAAAGGTACTCGCTGCCGCGCATAACGTGGGTTATGCCCATGGTATGGTCGTCGATGACGTTTGCAAAGTTATAGGTGGGCATACCGTCCGCCTTGATGAGTATCATGTCGTCCAGCTCCGAGCAGTCCACCTCGATATGGCCGAATATCACATCGTCGAATGAGGATTCGCCGCACTCGGGGGCGTTTTGGCGTATAACGTGAGGCTCGCCGGCTGCAAGGCGTGCCTCAACTTCCTCCCTGGGAAGATGCAGGCAGTGCTTATCATACTTGAAGGTCTCGCCGCGGGCGCAGCAATCCGCGCGGCGGGCATCCAGCTCCCCTTCGGTGCAGAAGCAGTAATATGCCTTCCCCGCCTCCACCAGCTGCTTGGCATACGGCAGGTACATATCCTTGCGCTGGCTCTGGATGTACGGGCCGTAGTCGCCGCCCACATCCGGGCCTTCGTCCCAGTCTATGCCTATATCGCGCAGCGTGCGGTAGATCACCTCGGTCGCTCCTTCAACATAGCGCGCCTGGTCGGTATCCTCTATGCGCAAAACGAACCTTCCGCCCTGCTTGCGGGTAAACAGGTATGTGTACAGCGCCGTGCGCATACCGCCCAGGTGCATGTAGCCGGTGGGGCTGGGCGCAAATCGTGTTCTTACGGTCATATCGTATAAGCTCCTTTTCAGGTCATTAAATCTTGAATGAATCCTTCAAGCCTACGGTGCGGTTGAATATGGGATGCGCAGGCGTATGCTCCGTATCCGCGCAGAAGTAGCCCACCCGCATAAACTGGAATTTGTCGCCGGGGGCAGCAAGCGCAAGCGCGGGCTCTATATAGCCCTGCTTCACGGTAAGCGACGCGGGGTTCATGCGCTTGGTGAAATCGTCCGAAGCGGATGCGTCTGCGTCCTCCAGAGCCTCCTCCGGCTCTGCGGGAGCGTCCAGCATCAAGGGCTCGTACAGCCGGAATTCCGCCGCTTTTGCATCGGCAGCGGGCAGCCAGTGCAATGTGCCCTTAACCTTGCGCTCGCACTCGCCGGAGCGGGTAAGCGGGTCATAGGTGCAGTATATGCAGGATACGTTATCCCCGTCCGCGTCAAAGCCTGTGCATTTTACGATATATGCGCCCTTTAAGCGCACCTCGCCGCCCGGCTTCAGCCGGAAAAACTTGCCCGGCGGGTCAATGGCGAAATCCTCCCGCTCTATATACAGCTCCCGGCCAAAGCGCACGGTATGCGTGCCGGCGCTGCCGTCCGGCAGATTGTCCAGCGTAATATTCTCAAACTCCCCTTCCGGCCAGTTGGTGACCACCAGCCTTACGGGATCCTGCACCGCCATCATGCGGTGGGCTGTAAGGTTGAGCTCCTCGCGTACGCAGTGCTCAAGCATGGCCGCGTCCACGGTGGAGTCCGCCTTGGCCACGCCTACGCGGGAGAGAAAGTCGCGTATGGATGCGGCGGTATAGCCGCGGCGGCGCATACCGCACAGCGTAGGCATACGGGGATCGTCCCAGCCTGAGACCAGCCCTTCCTCAACCAGGCGGCGAAGATACCGCTTGCTCATGACGGTGTTTGTAAGGTTGAGCCGCGCAAACTCTATCTGCCGCGGCTTATGGGCAAAGCCGCACTGCTCCACCACCCAGTTATACAGCGGCCTGTGCGCCTCGTACTCCAGCGAGCAAAGCGAATGGGTAACGCCTTCTATCGCGTCCTGTATGGGATGTGCAAAATCGTACATGGGGTATATGCACCAGGCGTCGCCCGCGTGATGGTGGGACATATGCAGTATGCGGTACAGCGCGGGGTCGCGCATGTTAATATTAGGGGAAGCCATGTCTATCTTAGCGCGCAGCGTGCGGGAGCCATCCTCGAACTCACCCGCTCTCATGCGGCGGAACAGGTCCAGATTTTCCTCCACCGAGCGGTCGCGCCACGGGCTGTTTTTGCCGGGCGCGGTCAGCGTGCCGCGGTAGGCGCGCAGCTCGTCCTTGGAGAGGTCGTCCACATATGCAGCGCCGTTTCTGATGAGTTTTTGTGCAAGCTCATAGCACTGCGGAAAATAGTCCGAGCCAAATCTCAGCTCGTCCCAGTCAAAGCCCAGCCAGCGTATATCCTGTTCTATCGCGTCAACGTACTCCGCATCCTCCTTGGTGGGGTTGGTATCGTCAAAGCGCAGGTTGCAGCTGCCGCCGTACTTTTCTGCCATGCCAAAATCTATACACAACGCCTTTGCGTGGCCTATGTGTAAATACCCGTTGGGCTCGGGCGGGAAGCGGGTCTTTACCGCATCGGGCGCGCCGGGCTTCGCCATATCCTCCTCGATAAATTCCTCTATAAAGTTTTTCGGTATTTTTACTTCTTCCATACTGTGCCTCCGCGTCGTTTATATTAACGTTTTATTATGCTCTGTCAGGTTCGGCGCTGTCAAGCGCTGCGCTTACCGTTATCATGTGAAGCGGATTCCCCC
Source organism: uncultured Oscillospiraceae bacterium (assembly GCA_964642795.1). Taxonomy (GTDB): domain Bacteria; phylum Bacillota; class Clostridia; order Christensenellales; family CAG-138; genus JAVVVD01. Next base: position 23,587 of record CAZXRQ010000002.1, read on the forward strand.
GCCACTCAAGGAAGCGGAATAGATCCTCTCCGCTTATGGCGTAGGACGCCTCGCTCGTGCAGGGATGCACGCACAGCATGGGGAAATCGCGTATATCCGCATCCACTGCCACAGTTATCTCATGCGCGGTATCGTGCAATAGTCCCATCGCGGTGACGGAGCCCGGAAGCAATCCCAGCTTGTCCATAAGCTGCCCGTCCGTAGCGAAGGAAAGCCGGCTCACGCCCAGCTGCTTGGACACCTCCGCCGTGCGGAATTTCTTTTTTGCGCACAGCAGCACAAGGTAGAACTGCGTACCCTGCCGGTTTGCAAGGAACAGATTTTTGACGTGGCGCGCGCCCACGTCCGCGCCTATGTTTTCGCAGTCCGCCATGGTAAGCGCACGGCCGTGCTCGTAGCGTACATAGGGTATATTAAGCTCGTTCAGCGCCTCCATCACGGGCAGCTCCTCAGGATGTATGCTCATAGCTTCAGCTCCCCGGGCAGTATGTCCATAAATATCTCGTCCACCTGCGCGCCCTGCTTAAAATAGCTTTGGCGGCGGCGGCCTATCTCCTTGAAGCCCACCTTTTTATAGCAGGCCAGCGCGCGCGGATTATCCGCGTTTAGCTCGAGCATTACGTTTAGCATATTCAGCGTGTTGAAGCAGTAGCGCACCAGCAGCGTCAGCGCCTCCGCGCCATAGCCGCGGCTTCTCGCCTCCGGCTCGCCTATAAACAGGCCCACCGTGCAGCGGCGGCTGCGCTGGTCAAAGTCGTTTACGCCGCAGTTGCCCAGCAGCGCATTGTCCTCAAGCCGCACTATGGCAAACTGGTTTGCGCTGCGGTTCTTTTTTATCCACTCCGCCTCGTCCGCGGCGGTCAGCACCAGCGCGGCGTTGCCAAGGTTTTGCGAGGTCTCCTCGTCCGCCATCCACTCGGCGTACTGCGCGGCGTCCTCTTCGTTCATGGGGGAAAGGTATACGTTGTTCCCGACGATCTTTTTATAGTACTTCATAGCTGCGCTCCTTACTTGTGGTAGGGTTCGTTGTTGATTATCCTGAACGCGCGGTATATCTGCTCCAACAGCATCACGCGAAACAGCTGATGGTTAAACGTCATATCGGAAAAGCTCACCCGCTCATCCGCACGCGCGACCACCTCGGGCGAAAGCCCAAGCGAGCCGCCTATCACGAACGCTATGCGCCCGTGCCCGCCGTCCATGGCGGCCTTCAGCATATCCGAAAACGCCACGCTGTCCATGCGCTTTCCGGCTATGTCCAGCGCGATCACATATTCCCCGGGCAATACTCTTGAGAGCAGCCGTTCCCCCTCCGCGCGCTTTATCCGGCCGCGCTCGGCGTCGCCTGCGCGCTCCGGCGCCTTCTCGTCCGCAACCTCGGTGACGCTCACCGCGGCGTAGCGGGACAGCCTTTTTGCAAATTCCTCCACCGCCCCGCGGTAGAACGCCTCCTTCAACTTACCTACGCAAAGTATGCTCAGCTGCATATCACACCTCGAATACGCCGCAGCAGCGGTCACGGTGCGCTACGCTCAGCGCAAACTCCTCATCGGGAATATCCTGCGCGCGCAAAGCGTTCCGCACGGCGGCATATGCGGTCTCCTCGGTGTTGTTATCGTGGGAGAGATGCCCCAGTATGGCGCTTTTCACTCCGCGAAAGTACAGCTCGGACAACGCCTCGCCGCAGGCGTCGTTTGATAGATGCCCGTATTCACCCAGTATGCGCTGCTTTAGCGGGTACGGGTAGCGCCCGTGAAGAAGCATATCCACATCGTGGTTGGATTCCAGCAGCAGCACATCCGAATGCTCCGCCGCGCACAGGAGTGATTCGCTCATGTATCCCATGTCCGTAAGCAGCGCCGCCTTGGCCCCGCCGCACATGAACACGAACCCCACGGATTCGGCAGCGTCGTGCGAGGTCCTTACGGCGGTTATGTTTATATCCTTGATATAAAAATCCCTGCCCGTTTCAAACACCCTGACGTCCCTCGGCGGCACGGCGCCCACTATCGGCTCCATGCCCTCCCAGGTAGCTGCGTTTGCATACACGGGAATATCGAACCTGCGCGACAGCACACCCACGCCCGCAACATGATCCCGGTGCTCGTGGGTGACGAGTATCGCGCTTATCGTGCTTGCGGGCACGTTTAGCTGTGAAAGCAGCGCCTCGGCCGTCCGGCCGGGAACGCCCGCGTCTATCAGCAGCCGTGCGCCGTTATATTCCAGCAGCGTCAGGTTTCCGGAGCTGCCGGAGAGTATCGGACAGAATTTCAGCATACTATTTCAGTTCCTCGTAATTATAACCCTTTTACGCGTATGTTACATATTGAACGCTATGCCGGCAGCCGCAGCAACGGCGATAAAGCACAGCGGATGCAGCTTTTCCAGCGGCTTGATATTCACAGCGATGGCCAGCGCCGTAAAAAGCATAGCAGGCGCAAGCTGTATGCCGCCTATGAACCCCGCTCCCGCTGTATACACCGCGCTGACCAGCACGGAAAAGCCCGCCGCCGCGATAAGCCCGGTCACTGCGGGACGCAGGCCGCTAAACGCCGCGTTTACCAGCCGGCTCGTACGGTAGGCGTCCAAAAAACGGGCAACTAGCATTATAACGATGAAGCTGGGCAGTATCAGCGCAAACGTGGCCACCAGCGCGCCCGGCACTCCGGCAGCGTTGAAGCCCGCGTAGGTGGCGCAGTTTACCCCTATGGGGCCGGGGGTGCTTTCGGCCACGGCTATCATATCGGCGAGCGCCTCATGGGTGAGCCATTCGTATTTATCCGCCATCCGGGAAAGAAACGGCAGCGTAGCAAGCCCGCCGCCCACCGCGAACAGCCCGGTCTTGAAGAATTCAAAAAGCAGCGTAAGGTATATCATTTTCCCGCCTCCTTACCCTGCATGGAGGGCTTCAGCCTGTCCGCGCCTATACCGACCAGCGCCGCTCCTATTACCACATACGCAGGGGAAACGGAGAATACCGCCACCGCAATAAAGGCGGCGGCGCACAGGACTATCCCCAGAACATCCTTTACGTTTGCGCGGGCCAGCTTGATAACGGCCTTTAGTATAAGCGCCGCGACCGCGCAGCGTATGCCCGCAAACGCGTGCTGCACCGCTGCAATGTGAGAAAAGTTCTTCAGTGCGGCGGCAATTATAAGTATTATCGCTATACTGGGCAGCGCAACGCCCAGCGTAGTGCATACCGCGCCCAACAGCCCGCGCTGCTTGCGGCCCACAAAGGTCGCTGTGTTCACAGCAATTATACCGGGGGTGCACTGGCCTATGGCAAAGTAGTCGGTAAGCTCCGATTCCGTGACCCAGCCGTGCTTTTCCACGCACTCGCGCTGGAGCATGGGCAGCATAGCGTAGCCGCCGCCAAAGGTGAGCGCACCTATTTTCATAAAAGCCCACATAAGGCTGAACAGTCCGGTTTTATGGGTGTTTTCCATAATAGCTCCCAAATTTATTTCATTTTATATTAACATATTATAGATGTTTAGTCCACAGCGGCTGTGTTATACTGGAGATGCAAAAAATCTTATTCTTGTGAGGAGAACAGGCATGAAATACCCACGTGCCGTATTGGCTTTGATGCTCGTGCTCGCGCTTGCTGTGGCAGGCTGCGGAGCGCCCGCCTCTTCGCGTACCGCGGAGCCCACGCCTTCACCCTCCGTCACGGCTGCTGTATCCAACCCGCTGGTAGCGGCGTCCGCCGCGTCGCTGCTTGCTATGGGCCTGCCGCTTGCCGCGCCCGCCTCCGCCACCAATGTGGTGCGCTACATAATTAACGAAAACGTGGCGGAGCTGTTTTTCGACTATAATAGTGTAACATACAGCTACCGCGCCTCCAGCGCCGTTGCCGACGCCGCCCGGCTTGCGGGGCTCTCCGAGGAACTGCCCGCATACGGCGAGCTCAGTGTGGATGTTAACAGCGACACCCTGGTGAGCACCGTGGATATTTACCTGCCGGAATCCGGCGGCGCACTGGGCACATGGCAGATAGGCGACGCAGCATTCACGCTGTATACGATATACCGCGTAAGCGCCGAGGCTATGGGCGAGCTGTGTCTCGCGCTAATAAGCGCGTTTGCAGATGCGGTATACAGCGCCGAGCAGGGCGCGATAACCCTGCAGGATCTCATCGATGAATTGGGCATATATATCGACGCTCCGTCGGGCGCCGTAAGCGTATCGCGCTCCATATACGAGCAAAGCGTAGCGCGCGTGAATTTCACATACGAGGAATGCAGCTTTGTGTTCAGTGCGCAGAGCTATCCCGGCGTGCCCTCCATGGGTGAGTTTTTACACACCGAGCAAGTGGAGGTGCAGAGCGCGAGAGGGCTTGATACCATGCAGCTATCCTATAACGACGGTGCGGACGCCGCAATAAGCTGGAGCCACGATAACGTTAACTATTGCCTGTACTGTAAAAGTAAAATATCCACTGCCAGTCTGTGTGCGCTGGCGCTGCAGCTTGCAGGCGAGGCCCATGCCCGCACTGAGCCCGCCGCGTAAAGCAAGAATACATAACCATACGTCAAAGCTCTTATCCCCGGCCGCGCCAGTACGCCGCCGGGGCAATTCTACTGACGGTAGACCCGCCAAACAGCAAATAGGTTGGCAATAATATATGGGCTGGTGTATAATCCCAGTCATGGATGCTTTCAAAAGACATGTTCGCGTATACGGTTTTTTCAAATGGCTGCTTTCGCCGGCCCTGCGCAGGAAATTCAATATTCAGTGCGAGCTTATCCCGGAAGCGGAAGGCCCCTGCCTGATACTTGCAAACCATAACACGGATTACGATCCGCTGCTTATGGGTCTGTGCGTACGCAAACAGACCTACTATGTCGCAAGCGAGCACATATTCCGCAAGGGCTTTTTGTCCAAGCTGCTGATGCGCTACTTCGCACCGATATCCCGCATGAAGGGCTCCAACGCCGCCAACACCGTTATGGAGATAATGCGCAGGCTGCGACGCGGACGCAACGTCTGCATGTTCGCCGAGGGAAATCGCAGCTGGGACGGACGTACGGGCTACATACTGCCCGCCACCGGCAAGCTCGCCCAGGCAAGCCGCGCAACGCTTGTTACCTACCGCTTTGAGGGCGGCTATTTTACCTCCCCCCGCTGGAGCTATACGCTCAGGCGCGGCAGTATGCGAGGCTATCCCGTGGGCATTTATCCGCCCGCCGAGCTGGCCGCAATGACCCCGGACGAGGTAAACGCATTGATCGTGCGCGATCTGTACGAGGACGCCTACGCACGGCAGGCCGAAAAAAGCATACCTGTGGCGTTTCGCGGGCGCAGGCTGGCAGAGGGCGTCGAGCATGCGCTTTTCATCTGCCCGGAGTGTGGCAAGCTGGGCACGCTGCACAGCCTGAATAACCGCATCTACTGCGACTGCGGGCTGGAGGTAGTTTATACCCCTACCGGCATACTGGAGGGCGGCCGTTTCAGCACCATCCCCGAGTGGGACGACTATCAGCGTGAAAAGCTGGCCGAGTTCGCCGCCGCTTTGGGCGACAACCCGGCATTCTCAGACGAAAACATAGCGCTTATCAACATTAAAGAGGATCACACCAACCACATCACCGCGCGCGGCAGGCTCGTCATGTATGCGGACCGGCTCTGCGTGGGCAGCGCTTCCATACCGCTCAACGACATATCCGAGTTTTCCATACACGGGCGCTCCATTGCGGTGTTTTCCGTGGGAGCCGAGCATTACGAGCTAAAATCGGCAAAAACGTATTGCGGACGCAAATACGTTGAATTGTATAATATTTTGAAAGCAAGGTGAGATCATGGACTTTTCCGCTGCTAATACCGAACTGTGGAACATAATAATCCAGCTTGGCATAATCGCCGCAATGGTGCTTATTGCAAACCTGCTGCGCCGCGAACTGCCCTTTGTACGCAACAGCCTTATGCCTACGGCCGTGCTGGCGGGGTTTTTACTGCTGATACTGCGCAGCACCGGCATTATAAATATCGATATGGATCTGTTGGAGATGATAACCTATCACGGCATAGCGGTGGGCTTTATCGCGCTTTCACTGCGCGTGCCCAAGCCCAATACCGCGGATGAGGCCGGCAGTATGACGGCGCCAAAAAGCGGCGCGCTGATAGTCAGCACCTATCTTGTGCAGGGCATAACCGGACTTGTTATCACCATAGCGCTGGCATACACTGTGATGCCGGATATATTCAAGGCGGCGGGCATACTGCTGCCCATGGGCTACGGCCAGGGCCCCGGACAGGCGAACAATATAGGCAGCACATTCGAGGCTCTGGGCTTTGCCGGCGGCCGTTCCTTCGGGCTGTCTCTGGCGGCGGCGGGTTATCTCTGCGCGTGCATAGTAGGCGTTGTATACATAAACGTGCTCAACCGCCGCGGCAAGCTGCAAAAGCACGAGCTGGACCGCGACGTAGTAAGCGGCGGCTCGGTCACGGTGGATACCTTCCAGGATGAAGGCGAGCTGCCCATATCCCAGTCCATAGACAAGCTGAGCATACAGGCCATGCTTGTGGCGGTGATATATTTCATCACCTATCTGGTAACGCGCGGTCTTACCGCGGGCCTTTCCGCATTAGCGCCGGGCGCTGCGGACACGCTCAATTCGCTGTTGTGGGGCTTCAACTTCATAATAGGCTCTGCGCTCGCCATGGCTGCACGCAGCATATTCAAGGCGCTTAAAAAGGGCAGGCTGATGAAGCTGCAATATCAGAACAACTATCTGCTCAGCAGGCTCAGCGGCCTCGCGTTCGACGTGATGATAGTCGCCGGCATAGCCAGCATAGATATTGATAAGCTGACCGGCCTGTGGCTGCCGTTTGCGCTGATGGCGGTAGCCGGCGGTGTGGTTACGCTGCTCTATCTGCGCTGGATATGCAAAAAGCTGTATCCCAACTACTACTACGAGGGACTCACAAGCATGTACGGTATGCTGACCGGCACCATAAGCAGCGGTGTGCTGCTGCTGAGGGAAATAGATCCGGATCTCTCCTCGCCGGCGGCCAACAATCTGGTTACAGGCTCCAGCTTCGGTATTCTGTTCGGCGTACCCATGCTGATACTCGTAGGACTCGCCCCCAAATCCAACACGCTGCTGTTTATCGTATTGGGGCTGATGATCGTATATCTTGCGCTGCTGCTGCTGTTTATGCTAAAGGCCAAGCGCAGGGTGAAAAACAAATAAGCCTGACATAATACAATAAAACAGGGCTGCGGCGATTTTCATGTCGCCGCAGCCCTCAGTCTGTCGAAAAAGTCAAAATTGACTTTTTCGAGCTTGCAGGCTTTGCCTCTCGCCAATAGGCTGCGCCTGTTGGCGAGAGGCAAAGCCTGAGAAGAACAGGGAAAATCTGCGATTTTCCTTCCGGTCTGACGCGCGGGTCGCCAGACCGGATTTAACATTAAGGGCTGCGGCCCTTAATAATCCCGGGGTTAATCGACAGTCTCAGGGCTGCGGCGATTTTCATATTGCCGCAGCCCTGCTGTTATTTCGCCAAGCCGCTGCCAATTTCAATCCAGTGAATAGTTCAAATAGCCGTACACGCCGCCTGCGCTCACAAGACACCAGCCGCTCAGCTCGTAGTATATGGTTACGGCGTCTCCGGCGGAAACGGTCTTTATCACCGTGCCGGATGCCGACGCGCTGCTGTGCAGGTCCGCGGCGATGTTTACCTTGGCCGTGAGCATCGCGGAATCCGACGGCACAGTAGGTATTCCAGTAGTGCCGGAGGAGGATACCACGGCATAGGTCTTGCTGATATACCCCGCCGTCCCGTTATAAAGTATGTAGTACCAGCTGCCGGACTGGCCGAGTATGGTTATCGCCGCGCCCTTGTCCAGCGTTGAATACATACTGTTCGTAGTTGCGGGGCCGGAGCGGAAGTTTACACGCGAGTTGGTAGTGCCGGAGGCGGGCGTCACGGTTCCGGTGGCGTTCTGCGCGGCCGTCGGCGTTACGGTGCCCGAGGCGGGCGTCGACGTTGATGAAGGCGTTGTAGTCGTGCCCGGGCTTATGCTGGGGCTGGCGGACGCGGTGACCGTGCCGGTTTGGCGCACATACTGCGCGTACAGATAGCCACGCGTGCCGTTATAGTCCACCTCGTACCAGCCGTCGTTAAGCGAGTACAGCGTCACAACCGTGCCGCTCTTAAGCTGCCCCAGCTTCTTAGCCGAGGTAGACGGGCTCTCGCGGAAGTTGACCGTACCGGTGGTAACGCCTGTGCCTGTTGCGGTGGCGCTCTCCGCATCGCCGGTCTCCTCATTCTGGGTTATTGCGCTGGTAACGCTGATGTACTTGCCGCTGACGTAGCCCGAAAGCCCGCTTGACGCAGTGACCTGGTACCAGCCGTTGACCAGGCTTACAAGCGTTACGCCCGTGCCTTTGTTCAGCGTGCCCAGCGAGGCATAGTCTGTGCCGGGGCCCTTGCGTATATTTACGTTGCCAGTTGTTACGCCCGCGCCGTTAGCCGATGCAGTGCTGCCCGTACCGGTGATCTTTACATAATCTCTGTGGACATAGCCGGTCTGGCCGCTTACGGTTACCTGATACCATTCCCCGATCGTGCCCAGCACGGTAAGGCCGGTATTCTTACTGAGCTTGCGGTAGGAGGAATATGCAGTGCCCGGGCCGGAGCGTAAATTCACGCCGCTTGCCGTAATAAGTCCGGTCTGCGCGGTGCCGGCGGTGGCCGTGGGCGACGGCGTGGCGCTCGCAGAGGGCGTCGCCGATGCCGTGGCGGTGGACGTTACCTTCACATACGAGGCGCTTATATAGCCCATGCGTTCGTTGGCCATGCAGTAATACCAGCTGCCCGTCTGCCCGTACAGCGCAAGCTCTGTGCCAAGCGCCAGCTTTCCATAGCTGGAATAGCTTGTGCTGGGGCCGGAGCGGAAGTTCACGCCGCTGCCGGCGACCGTGCCGTAGCCTATAACTGCGGGCGCGCTCACCGTCGGGCTTGCAGTTACCGCTGGCGTGGCCGTGGCGCCCGGGGAGGCCGTCTCGGCGGACGCCGGCGCGGCGGTAGCATAGCCGGTTATCGTGACATAATTTGAGTATATGTAGCCGCTTACTCCGTTTACCGTAACGGCATACCAGCTGCCGGACTGGCTGGTAATGGTAAGCTCTGTATTCCGGGCAAGCGAGGCTATGGCGTCATAGCTTGTACCGGGGCCTTTGCGGAATTTTACTCCGCTGCCGTTGATTACGCCTATCGCAGTCCCCTGCGCCGGCGCAGCGGTAGGCGCGGTATCCGTATATTTTAGATAATCCTCGGATATATAGCCCGCTTGATTGTTGTATACAGCGTATGCCCAGCCGTTGGAGCTGCTGTATACGTTGACCGTAGTGCCGTTGGGGATGGTTGCGAGCTTGGTCGTTCCCGAGGACGCGCCCTCGCGGAAATTGACATTGCCCGTGGTGGTGGCCGCGACGTAATCTCCCGCAGGGAGCTGGTTATTGTTTACCGGGTTTTCAGGAGCGTTTACGGTAATAGTTCCCCACGAAGCGCCCGGGTAGTAGAAGCTGAGTATTTCACGGTAGGTCTGGCCGGAATTGGCGCGCTGCTGCGCGCCGCGCTGGCTCATGCCCACGCCGTGGCCCCAGCGGGTGTGATAAATATAATACGCCGTTTGGCTGCTGTTGTACTCACCCCAGTACATGCGCAGCGAAGCGTTGGTCACCACGCCGTAGTTATATAGCTCGCTCAGCTTGAAGGACACGGTGACCTGATCGTATTGGCCGTATACGCTGCCCGCGCCGTCCACACTGTACAGCTTCATCGTGACCTCGCCCTTGGTAAGGTTGCGTGCGGTGCCGCTGTACGCCGGGCTTCCGGTTGCGACTGAGTATATGGAATCTATGTAGTTTATCGTGGAATCCGAAAGCTGTACCTGCGCCTTGGCCACAAGGAATTTGTACAGCACACTCTCGTAATTAAATGCCGACACCTGCCCAATGGGTATGGTCACTGTCTCCTTGGTGCTCCATGCGTTTTGCAGGTCATAATCGTCTATGCTTATGCCATAGCCGTTGTTGGGCCTGCCCTGCCCGCTCCATGCGTAGGTGGGATAGTTGGTCTCGCCGCCGTTGCTTGCGGCATAGTAGGTGCAGAGTATGTTCCCCCCATAGGTGAGCACCTCCTTGAGCGTGGCGTCCACCGCCGCGATAACGTTGGTATAGCTGCTGTTATAGCCCTTGTACACCTGATCCGACGAGGTATCGCCGATGTAGTATTCGCCGCTGGTGTTCATTTGATTTATAACGTAGCACTTGGCGGCGATGGCCTGCGCCTTCAGCGCCTCGATGGGGAAGGTGTTGCTCATCTCATAGCCCACCACACCGTAGAGATAATGGGCAAGCGGCACTTCGTTTACAACCAGTATATAGCCGCTGCTGGTGGCGCGCAGATTAAAATGCCCCAGATAATACCGGCTGTTCAGGGAAATATAGCCCGCGCTCCTGTCCACATCGGCGCGCATGATCGAGCAGGAGGAGCCGGAGTATAGCTCGCCCGAGGCTGAGTGGCTTATTGTAAGCCCGCCGGAGCTGTTTATCCGCACGGTTACCGTGCCGCCGGAGAATGCTACGCCGTTTTCCTTTATAAAGTAATCGCCCTTTGCATACATGGTAAGCGTGGTGGCGTTATTGGTGGTGAGCTTAACCTTTACCCAGCTCAGATCCGTCGCCGCCTCCGCCTTTTGCGTAACCGGCAGCAGCAGCGCCAGCATCATAGCGCATAGCAGTATCGCCGTAATACGTTTTAGCATATGCATCCCCTCGACATTAAATTTATCCACTATTATTACATATGGTATATACGGTTATTTTACCATACAACTTATGCCCTGTGTATAAAAACCGCGCATATTGAATAATTGTTCATAAATATGGTTATTTTTGCGATTCGGTCAAAATGCGTTCGTGTACACTGCATCCGCTTTGCTTTTGGCATATGCCAGTATATAATAGATTTGTAATAATGTATTATTTCATCTTCAAATAACGGGGGTAAATATGGGAAAGAAAAGAATAGCCGCTGCACTGGCGCTTATACTGGCGCTATGTCTGCTGCCTTCAACGGCATTTGCGGAAGCACAGACTGCTACTCCGGAGCTGAGTGAGCCTGAGGCCTTTTTTGATCCTGACAACACGGATGAAAACGGAAAGCTGATATACGAAGATCAGATCGGCTATACTGTTGTTCCGGGGGACGGAACGCAGTCGTATTATGAACAATATGCCTCGGATTCCACGGTAAGGCTGTATGCCTCTTCTACCGGAGGCTCTGAGCTGTACAGCCCGGTCACCGTTGAAATGCTGGTCAACTCTTCGAACCTCGAGTGCGTCACATTCATCATACCCGCGCCCACCGCCGACACCACCTACTGGCTGTCCGTTCAGGAGCCGGGCAAGACCGAGAGCGACCGCGCGCCGTTTACGGTAAAGATGTTCAACGCCACCGGCGTGCTGCTGCAGCGCATAGGCACAATGGGCATATCCGATATCATACCCACCGCCGACGGCGATTCCGCAGCCAAGGCGCTGGTAGGGCTGGTAGCATACATCAACGCGCACTGCTCCGGGCTCAACATATCCGCCTCCACCGCGGGTGCGGTCGTTAGTTATTATGTGATGCCCAACTACGGCAACCCCGGCCGGATTGGCGCTGTTGTTTCCCTTTCCAACGGCGACCGCATAAGCGTCGGGTGCACCATCGGGGCCGAAGCATATACCGGCGGCAAAACCTTTGAGCTGCCGGCCGGCTCCTCTGCCGACTTCGTTTTCGGTTCAAGTGAAGTACACTATGCATCCGGTGACTCCACCGACAATAACAGGAGTGCACTGCTCAACGTGGTGCGCACCTCGGATTCAAGCTGGGTTTACGGCTATCAGACGTTTATGCAGGGCTTCTCAGTCTCCACAAGTGCCAGCGACAGCACCGCCGCAATGCCCGGGCTTACGGTTGGCGCCTACACCTGCGGCATAGAGATGCTGGAGCTCAAGCTGACCAAGCCCACTGCCGCTACCAGCACCACGCTGCATCTGTGGTATACGCCGATCGCAGGCGGATCCGTAAGCAGTAGTATAGAGGATGTGCCACAGTATATAGGCTCCTTCACGCTGACGGCAAACCTTTATGATACCCTTACACCTATGCCGCAAGTTGAATCGAGCTCCTTTGGCCGCTGCTATCCCATACTGGTGACGCTTACAAACTCCGACGTGCTTGCAAACGCAACATTTCGGGTATATAACGTTCCGAGCGGCTCTATATATAACGGCACGCTCAACGCGCAGAGCGTAGTGCGGCGTGTAGGGGATAAGCTGATTGTAGGATATGCGGTAAACCCGATCACTTCTTCTGCGTTTGGAATAACCGCCACACTGCCCGGACTGGCGGAAAGCTTGTTTTGTTACATAAGCATATCCACCGACGGTACGCTTTCCAGCGCATATGTGGATGAAACCGGAGGTATCCGGGTCATAACACAGGGCAGCGACGTATCGGTCTCGTCCGGCAGCACAAGCGCTGATCTCACGGTTTCCCCGCTGGACGTCGACGACGATGAATATGCGGAGCTGGCAGCCGCCGCGGGCGGCAATGTTGCGGCGGCCTACGAATTGACGATAAACAGCGGCACGCTGAGCGGCAATACCAACGTAAAGTTCTATGTGGATTCCGCCTATGCAAACAAGCAGGTGCTTATACTCCATAAAACGAGCTCCGGCACTATTGAGCAATTCACCGTTACCGTGGACGCTGCCGGCTATGCGGAAGCGGCGGTAAGCTCCATGTCCCCCTTTATGGTGAAAACCAACGTAACCACGACGGAAACGCCCGCGGTAAGCAGGCCCGGAAATCCGTATAACGTCACCGTAAACGCCGGCGACACAGCCACGTTCTCGCTTTCAGGCGACCCCGGCGCAACCGGCTACCAGTGGTATATCAACCGCGGCGACGGTAAGGGCTTTGTGCGCATAAAGGGTGCTACCGGCATCGGCTACACCACCTCCGAGGTGAACGCGGGCAACAACGGCTTCCGCTACCGCCGCGCCACCAACTACGGCAGCTATACCGTGGACAGCGACATATTCACGCTGTATGTTACGGGCGGCTATGCGGCCGTTCCGGACACCGGCGACGGCGCCATGATATGGCCGGCATTACTTATGATGTGCGCTGTGGAATTTGTGCTTGCAAGGCGGAAGCGCGCATAATGATCAACTCGCATACGGGGCGGCCTCACGGCCGCCTTTTGCTTGTCGAAAAAGTCAATTTTGACTATTTCGACAGCCTGCGCCCCGCCCGCCGTGATTGACATTTTACTCATACCGCCATATAATTGTTGTGAAAATATATTGTTGTACAATTATTGTATGGAGGGCAAAAACATGCAAGTATCCAAGGATCTCTCACAGCTGCTTCTGAGCAGCGATTCTTTAAAGGCGCTAAGCAAATCCTCCGGCGCCAGCCAGCCCCAGGTCAAAAAGATAGTCAGCGCCGCGCTGCCCATCATGCTCTCCGGCATGAAGACCAACGCCAAGTCGGATAAGTCCGGCGCGAAGAGCCTGCTTACAGCACTTAACTCACATTCCGGCGACGATATAAGCGACATAAGCTCATTCTTCTCCGCTGCGGACGCCGACGACGGCGACAAGATCGTTTCCCACGTGCTGGGTGGCAGCAAGCAGAATATCACCAAGGCCTTAGCGTCCAAATCCGGCGCCACCAAGGGCGAGGTCGGCAGCATACTTGCGCTGCTCGCCCCCGCGCTGCTCACAGCAGTGGGCAATCAGGCCTCCAGCTCCAACACCAGCGCCTCCGGCCTCGACAGTCTGCTGGGTACGCTTATGGGCAGCAGCTCCAACTCATCCAACGACGATGACGACGGCGTGGGTCTTGACGACATCGCGTCCATACTGCTAGGCAGCTCAGGCTCAGGCTCAGGCTCAGGCTCCGTGCTGGGCTCGCTTCTCGGCTCCAGCTCAAACTCCAGCTCAAGCTCCAGTTCCTCTGGCAGTGGCAATTTACTCAATCTGCTGCTCAACGTATTCGGCGACGACGACTGATATTTACTGCTGCGCAAACCGGGGCTGACCATGCGGTCAGCCCCGATCCATATATTACCACGCCGCTTGGCGCGACGCTCAGTTTTCCAGCTGCTTACCCATAAACTGCGCAGCCGTCTCGCATACCTTAAGCTCCATAGCGCCCATCTCTGCCGCCTCTCTGGAAAGCAGCATAACGGCGCCTATGGCGTCACCGGCGGCGAGTATCGGCACCACAGTCTGCGCGGAATAATCCTCTACGCAATCCATACTTACGCAAAGCAGCTCCTCGCCGCGGCTTCTGCAAAGCTGCGCGCGATTCCTGTTCTGCATAATGCGCTCAATATCCTCATGCAGCGGTTTATCCATAAGCTCACGGCGGCTTCCGCCGGACACAGCGATCACAACGTCCTTATCGCATATCACCGCGATATGTCCGGTGGATTGATGCAGCGCCTCTGCGTATTCCCGCGCAAAGTCGCCCAGCTCGCCTATGGGCGAGTACTTCTTCAATATCACTTCGCCCTCGCGATCCGTGAAAATCTCCAGCGGGTCGCCCTCGCGAATCCTCAGCGTTCTTCTGATTTCCTTGGGTATGACCACCCTGCCCAGCTCGTCGATTCGGCGCACTATACCTGTTGCCTTCAAGCCCGTATCCTCCTATGGAATTATCTGGACTTAGTATTGAATCCGGCGGCCCGTCTTATGCGGTTTTTCGCATGGGGATTTTTGGCAGATTTGGATATGCGCCGCAAGCTGACAGTCATCCGGGAAAAATAGCGGCGCACCAAACAGCCGCACTGTGAAATGCGGTCGGTCATAGCCGTTATGAACATTTCAGTATAGAGCTTTTGCCGGATAAACGCCAAAGCTTGCAGAAAGCGGCTGTTCAACCTTTGGAACAAGGCGCCGCTTACATCCCGGAGCCGCTGTAATGCCAGCAGCGTATTTTAACGCCTTGACGTTCGCGCCCTGCCTGTAATAAACAGCGTAAATGCAGCAAAGCAGAGCAACGGCAGTATCGCCGGCGCATCGCCGGTATCCGGAGGCAGCGGCACTGTATCCGCATTGTAGGATATTATCGTCCGTGCAACCGTAAACTTTGTTTCCGCATAGCCGTCTAAAAAGACGATGCGTATCGTATGGGTGCCGATGAGCGATCTCAGCAGAGCTGCGCTGAGCGATACCGATGTGCCGTCCGCGCCGTAGCTGGCAACCGTAACAGCGGCCGGGTCAGCATCCACGCCATCGATCTGAGTATTAACATAATCGTTATTTGCGCCGCCGGTTGTAAAGCTGAGGCCGCTGCTGCTGCGGATATACCAGCGGCTGTTTGCGCCGCCGGTCATGGTATATATTCGCGGTGTGTTGGATAATATGCTGGCGCTTGTCGAGCCGTTTTCCGGGACGGAGTAGTTACCCGCGTCTGATCCGCTTAGTGTGTAGGTTACGGTAACGGTCTTGCCCATGCCTATCTCCGCATCGGCAAATGCGCCTCTGGCGGATACTGTAACGTCGTCGCCTTCGGCTATGCCCTGAACTGTGCCCACGGTGATACTGGTGGCAGTCGCGCCGTCGTATACCTTATTCGCGGCGGTGCTTCCGGTCACGGTAAGGGCTTTCGCCGTTATGTTGGCGCTGGTCGAGCCGTTTTCCGGGGCGGAGTAGTTGCCCGCGTCTAATCCGCTTAGTGCGTAGGTTATAGTAACGGTCTTGCCCACGCCTGCCTCCGCATCGATAAATGCGCCTCTGGCGGATACTGTAACGTCGTCGCCTTCGACTATGCCCGTAACTGTGCCCACGGTGATACTGGTGGCAGTCGCGCCGTCGTATACCTTATTCGCGGCGGCACTTCCGGTCACGGTAAGGGCTTTTGCCGTTATATTGGCGCTGGTCGTAAAGGAAGCATCTGTATAGTAGTTGACGGCATCCTCACCCAGGAGGATGCAGACAAGCGTGACGGTCTTATCGTTTCCAACAGCCGCGTCCGTATAGACTCCCTGTATGCCCAGGCTCACAGCGTCATTTCCAATGAGTACCGACATATCCGGCTGCAAAGTACCTATCAAAGCGGTGGCGGTTGCCGTTCCGTCATAGATTTTGTCCAAGGCGGTGGGGGTGCCTGTAACGGGAAGATATTTTTGGCCGATGGTAGCAGTTACCGACGTTATTTCATAGTTTCCAGCGTCATCACCATTAAGGACGCCATAGGTAGAGGTGTATGTCCGGATACCCGTGGCGGTTGCCGTTATGGTGCCTTCGGCGGATACTGCGTCGCCCTCTATCACTCCGCTTACGGTTCCGCCGCTTAAATCCGTCGCAGTACCATAGGTACCGTCAGCGTTAATGGTAACAGGCCTTTTAGTAATGGTTGCCGTAACAATACTGTCGTTGGGCGCAAGGTAGTTGCCGGAATCAGCCCCGCTTATTGTATACTGAACGCGAACCTGCTTGTCTTCCGCGGCATTTTTATCCAGAAATGTCGCAGCAGCGGTGACAGTCACAGCATCCGTGCCTACTACCCCTGTGACAACCCCTATATCGGTGACCGTGGCGTCCATCGTACCGTCATAGACCTTGTTCCCTATAGTGGTGCCGCTTACGCCAAGCTGCTTTTTTGATATGGTGACGCCGGTAAGCTGTGTATAGCCTTGAAAAACGCCCATACTCAAAGCATAATTATCTGCGTCGTCCCCGCTTAGATACGCGGAGCCTGTAAGGGTAACCGTTCTGTTTGTTCCGCAGTTTGCATTGTCGAACACCCCGGGCAGAACAACCTTAACGTCTTCGTCCGCTAGATTTACCGAGCTTTCGCAGGTTATTACCGGCTTAAAAGCGGTGGTGCCGTCATATGTTTTGCCGGAGTTTATCTCATACACGGTGATGGTCGCCTTGGATATGGCGCCATCGGTACGGCTTTCACCTGCAGGCGCGCTGTAATTGGCTGCGCCTGTGCCGGTAAGGCTGTATGTAACAGTAATCGCCTTGCCCTCGCCGACGGTCTTGGCGGGGAATGTTACCGTGGCCTTTACGGTTACTTTGGCGGCGTCAAGCTCATGTATGCCGCCAAGAAAGTCGACAGGGACTGTCACGGTCTGGCTCGCGCCGCCGTTATATACCATAGCGCGCGGATCTGTCAGGCTGGTGATCGAAGCCGGATAGGTAACGGTTATAGGGGCCGGCGTGATCTTGCCGTATACCGTTTGGTCAACGGGTGCGATGTATTTCGCAGCGTCAGTCCCGCTGATTGTATAGCGTACCGTGGCTGCGGCGTTATCTGAAACGGCGGGGGTGTTATATGACGCAGCCGCTATTGAGACCTGCACGTCGTCACCCTCCGCGATTCCGTTAATGCTTGTAAACGTGGCGGTAGTACTCCAATCGATCGGGGAATACACTATGGTTCCCACGCTTGTGCCCGAGACGGTAAGCTGTGTGCTGGCGTTTATTGTTATTCTGACAGCGTTGGAGCAGGCGGTTAACGTAGTGTCGCCCGTCTGGAAGGTGACCAGGTATCTTATGTAGTAGTTGCTTTGAGTGCTGGTAAAGGTGGCGACAGCGGGATCAAAGTCAACCCATGTGCCGAGTGCGCTGTTGCTTGGGCTGTACTGCCACGTTGTGGAAACAGGCGTATAGCCGTTGTAGGTTACGTCGGGGGCTGTAAGGGTCAGCTTCTGCCCGGAATAAATAGCGGCAGGCGCCGATATCGTGGCTATATCGATCAGCGCGGGCTGTATCTCTATGTAGGTATAGTAGGCATAGCTGTTGCCACTGGGATACGTGGCCGAGGCCGGCGCGACGGAGCTGGAGATGAATTCACCGTCTGCGCTGGTTCGCCACCGGTGCGACTCATAGATGCTGTAGTTGTCGCCGTTAGTTGCATACGTAGAACCCTTGAGGGTTATATATGCCCTGTTTCCTATGGTGAACCAGAAGCTTCCTTCTCCAATCACGCTCGACTGCCCGGCGCTGGTCAGCGTAAGCGTGTTATCGGAATCGTTATTGGTAAGCGTGCCGCCCGAGAAAATGGCGGTTGCGCTTGCAACGCCGGCAGCGGCGGAGACCGTGGTACTTCCACCCCCGCCGGCGGAACGATACTCTCCACCGGATGAGCTGTTGGTTTTTGTGATGTTGCCGCCGGTGGCGGTAAGCGTGCCGCCATTGACTGTGCTTTTATTGTATACGCCCGCACTGCCAAAGAAACCCGAGAGAGCAAAGTTGCTTGCCGTGATAGCGCCGCCGGTAGCGTTAAGGCTGCCGTCAGATAGTGTGACCGGGCATGCGACGCCCGCGCTGCCGAAGATGCTGGTGGAGAGCTCATCATTCGGGCTGGGGATTGTGGTGTTGGCGTCCATGCTGGCTGTTATATTTCCGCCGGTGGCGTCAAGCGTGCCGCCGGACACAGTTAAGGCGATTTGGTGGGTTGAACGGAAGTCGAAAATACACGGGTCAGCCACGCCCGCGCTGTATGCCATAGTGCATATGGAGTCGGCGGCGGTGATGCTGCCGCCGGTGGCGGTGATGCCCCCGTTGAAATTATACTCATAATCGTCGCTTGAGTCGCCAAACGCTATACCCGCGTTTGTAAAAAAGAGATACTTCGCGCTGTTCAGCATAGCATTAGCGCCGGCGGAGGTGACTGTGCCGTTAAGGGTAATGCTTCCCTGATAGGAGCAAAGCCCGGCGCAGGTCGTGGTGCAAAAGTAGTCGTTGATGTTGCTGCTCTCGCCCCAGTTGCCGTCGCGGTTAATTGTTACACTCCATGGGTTAACCGTTACGGAGCTTCCTGAGTCTACGGTAAGCCCGTTTGACACATATATCCCGGCACTTAAAAACATCATGTTGCAGTCGGTAAGGGATACGTCGCCCGGAGTAATATCCAGCACTCCGCCGTTTACGTTAAGCTGAGATGCGTAAATTCCGCACGACGCAATCATGCTGTTCACGTCATTACTCAACGAGAGGTTGCTTTCGGTGAAGCTGCTGCCCTGTACGGAAAGCTTGCCGGTGCCCGCTTCTCCGCCTGAGACCGTGAGCGCACCTATGGTAACGCCGCCGTTTGCCCCCAGAGTAGCGCAAACGATCGCCGAGGTGAGCCAGGATTGGTTTCCTGTGCAGGAAATGGAGTTTTCAGAGCCGTCTTCAAGTATTATTTCCGTGTCGCCCATCACTATAAGCCCTATGGAGGCGGTAGTGGAAAAGTTAAAGCCACTAAGCACAAGCGAGGTGCCGCTTGCGCGCCAGCCCGTATAACTGCTGCCGACGTTACCGGTAGGCGTCATTGTCATGTTAATAGTATCAACGGCATAGGAGAGCAAATATGCATTGCCGTTACCGTCGTCGGGAACGAATACAAGCGTGTAATCTGCCGTTCCCTCAGCCAAAGCAGAGGGCGAGCAGCAGCAGCATCGCAGCGGCGATTAGTATGCTTTTGATTCTGAAAGCGCGTTTCACAGAGCATCAGTCCTTTCGTTTGCTTGACTATCCGTCCGCAAGAAAAAGCAGCGGCGGGTATTGCTGATAAGTATTAGTGTAAATGACGCACAGTGTTTTCCGTGCTTGATATGAATAATTATATATGTTATATGTAATCTTCGCAACACGTAATAACAAAATTATACGAATTTACTGTCCGACGTATCGTCCGCACAAACGAACGCACATTCAGCACCGCGCAGCTGCAGCGCGGCTGCGATGGACAGGGTTCTTATTATATGGCCTGAGCCTATGAAGGGATTTACGTCAGCGCGAAAAAGAATCGCATATTAATGCGTGCTAACGGTATACCTGAATAAGTCTAAATCGTTATCGGCTTCCCCCGCCAATACTCCAAACAATCCTTTACGGTCTGCTCTATCGGGATCTCCGGACGCCAGCCCGTCGCGTCGGTCAGCTTGGAAATATCCGCCTGTATCACCGGCACGTCCGACGGCCTGAGCCTGTCGGGATCCGTCTCGACGTCCACCCTGCATTTTGCCTCAGCCAGTATCAGCTTAAGGATATCCGACATTTCATAGCAGCGGCCGGAGCCCACGTTATAGGTTTGGCCGGCCTGTCCTTTTTCCGCAAGAAGGCCGTATGCTCTTACGATATCCCGGACGTCGGTGAAATCGCGCTTTGCGGAGAGATCGCCCACCCGTATAACCGGCTCCTGCCGGCCGGCCTCTATATCGGCCACCTGTTTGCAAAAGCTCGAAACGGCAAACGCAGGCGCCTGGTGCGGGCCTATGTGGTTGAACGCGCGCACCATTACGGCGTCCGCGCCGTACGCACTGTGGTGCATAGCGCCCAGCATATTCTGGCACGCCTTGGTCATTGCGTAATAATTCGCAGGATGCACCGGGGTCTCCTCGCCCACCGGCACCTCCTCCGGCCTTATTATACCATACTCCTCCGCCGAGCCTATCAGCAGCACCCGCGGCGCACATTCGCACACCCTTAACGCCTCCAGCAGGTTTACAGCGCCGTTGATATTGATGTTTATCGTCTGATACGGATTCTTCCACGAGGCGGCTACGGAGCTCTGCGCCGCCAGATGGAAAACACAGTCCGCGCGGACGTCGTTCAGCGCGCGGAGTACGGCGTCGAAATCCAGCACGTTAAGATCCATGCGTACCGCCTCCGGATCGCGTAAGACCTCGTTTTCCAGCTTGGTGGACACAACCGTCCAGCCTTTGTCCCTGGCAAGATGCTCTGTCAAGTATCCGCCCACAAAACCAGCGGCCCCGATAATTAGCGCTTTTTTCATATATTATCCTTACTTCGACAGTTCGGATCTCACCAGCTCATAGTCGTTTTTCACCATGCGCTCCACGAGCTGGTCAAAGGATATTTCGCGTTTCCAGCCCAGCACGCGCTCGGCCTTGCCCGGGTCTCCAAGCAGCACCTCGACCTCCGCCGGGCGGAAAAACTGCGGGTTGATCCTTACCAGCACCCTTCCATTCGCCGTATCAACGCCGGTCTCATCGAGGCCTTCTCCCTGCCAGCGTATTTCAATATCGAGATGCTTGAACGCTGCGTCTACAAAATCCCGTACCGTTCTGGTTTCTCCGGTAGCTATCACATAATCGTCCGGCTCGTCTTTTTGCAGCATCAGCCACATGGCGCGCACATAATCGGCGGAGTGGCCCCAATCGCGCTTTGCGGATATGTTGCCAAGCTCCAGATGATCCTGCAGCCCCAGCTTTATCCGGGCGGCGGTATCGGTTATCTTGCGCGTTACGAATTCCTTGCCGCGGCGCTCGGACTCGTGGTTAAACAGTATACCAGAGCAGGCATGTATCCCGTAGCTCTCCCGGTAGTTCTTGGTTATCCAGTGCCCGTACAGCTTGGCCACCCCGTACGGGCTGCGCGGATAAAACGGCGTGGTCTCGCGCTGCGGCGTCTCCTGCACAAGGCCGAACATCTCCGATGTGGACGCCTGATAGAACCTGCATTCCGGCTTGACAGTGCGTATCGCCTCCAGCATATTCATAACGCCTATGCCGTCTATCTCCGCGGTGGCCAGCGGCTGTTCCCAGCTTGTGGCTACAAAGGACTGTGCGGCAAGATTGTACACCTCGTCAGCCTGCGATATGCGCATTGCGGATATCAGCGAAACGATATCCGTCATATCGGCATATATCAGCTTTACCCGGTCCCTGATATGGCCTATATTGCCATAGTCCACAACGCTTTTGCGGCGCATGATCCCATACACCTCATAGTCCTTGTCCAGCAGCAGCTCGGCAAGATATGAGCCGTCCTGCCCTGTTATTCCGGTTATCAACGCTCTTTTCATGCTTCTTCCTTCCCCGCACACAGTCTTTTATATTCCGCCAGCACACCGTCCAGCATGGTACTCAGACGGAAGGTGCTTTCGACGCGCGCCCGCGCCGCCTTACCGTATCGTATACGCAGCTCCGCATCGCCGGCAAGCTTATCTATTGCTTCGGCGAGCGCCTGTGCGTCGCCCGGCTCCACGGTGAACCCCGTCTGCCCGTCCAGGCTTACGCAGGGCACGCCGGATTTCAGGTTGGTGTTTATCACGGGCTTGCCAAACGCCATGGCCTCTATCTGTACCAGACCGAACGCCTCGCTTTTGGCGATCGACGGCAATATGAAAACATCACAGTCCGCCATCTCCCGGTAAAGCGCATCGTCGGACGCCCTGCCCAAAAATCTGACTCTGTCCGAAACGCCGTATTCCTGCGCAAGCGAGTGCAGCCGCTCCGCCAGCGGCCCGTCGCCTATCATGGTTAATACGCAGTCAGTCCTGACCTTCGCAAAAGCCAGAAGCAGCACCTCGCAGCCCTTGTAGTACACCAGCCTGCCCGTGAAAAGCAGCTTCACGGGGCCGTCCGCCGCCCTGTGCTCAGCGGCCGTTACCTTACATGCGTCCAGCCTCTCATCACTTATGCCAAACGGGATGATGTGGCACTTTTCGCGGTATTGGCCAAGGTAGCTTGAGCCGTCCAGCAGGCCCTGCGTGGAAACGATTATGCTATCCGCACGCTTGAGCATACGCTTCATTATGGGCTTGTACAGCAGCATCAGCTTCTTTTGGCGTACTATGTCGCTATGCCACCATACCGCGACCTTGCCTTGATAGCCGGACAGCAGTATCGCCAGATCTCCCAGCGGAAACGGCATATGCAGCTGCAGCACGTCGGCGTTTGCAGCCGCCTTTTTTACGTCGCGCAGATACGAAAACGACAGCGGCATGGATCCAAGCATACCGATACTTCCGCTTCGCACCACAGGCACGCCGTTTACCATGTCGGTCTGCGTTTTTTTTGAGCGGCTGCACACCAGCACGCTGGCGTCCGTCCTGTCCCTCAGCCCCTCCGCCAGCTGCTGGGCAACGACCTCTATGCCGCCTATCTCCGGATAGTACAGCTTGTTAAGCTGCACCACGCGCAGTTTTTTTTCACCCATTCTTCAGCACCTTCTCATACACCCTTATGTACTCCTCCGCGGCCTTTTCCCATGTGAACCCCGCCGCCTGTTCCACGCCTTTTCTGCCAAGCTCGCGCCGCAGCCCGTCGTCTGCGCACACCCGTACCATCGCATCCGCCCAGCCCTGCGTGTCATACGGGTCAAGCAGTATCGCGGCGTCCCCGCACGCCTCGGGCAGCGACGCCGCGTTAGAGCATATCACAGGCGTGCCGCACGCCATAGCCTCCAGCGGAGGCAGACCGAATCCCTCGTACAGCGACGGGAACAAAAATGCCGTCGCGCCCTTCATCAGCGGGGCGACG
>CAZXRQ010000002.1:46988-63888 GCA_964642795.1 uncultured Oscillospiraceae bacterium
CCAGCGCTTCAAGCCCGGCGCGCTGCCAGCCGGTGCCGCCCAGCACCAGCTGCGGAATATCCGGTTGCCCGTCCGCCGCTGCCGCATATGCGTTTAGCAGCATGGTCAGATTCTTGTGCGGCACCAGCGACGCAACATAAAAAATGTAATCGCCCTCTATTCCGCAAGCCGCCTTTGCTTCCGCTACCTCGGCAGTCGGGATGGCCGCATTGAACCTGCCGCCATCCACCCCCAGATATACCACAGTAAGCTTATCCTCTGAAAGCGTGCTGAATCGCAGTATCTCGCCTTTGGAATACTCCGAGTCAGTAATTATGTGCGCCGCCCTTTTGCAGGACTTTTTCCATTTAACGCGCCATTCGAGTATCTGTTTTTTCGTCCTCCACTCGGGATGAGCCAGTACTGATACGTCGTGCACAGTACTGATCAATTTCCCTTTAGCTCCTACCGGGATAAGGTTGTTCTGAAAATGCGTGATATCCGCTTTCGCGTCAAAAAACCATCTGTACATCAGCGGCAAAAAAAAGCTTATGCTTGAATACCATTTCCCCTTCAGTTTATTGCTTGGGCAGAGTATCGCTCCCCGGCTCGCAAAGCCCTCTATCAGCGCAAGCTCTGCTTTTGTCTTTCCTTTTATAAAATAGTACAGCACCGTTTCTATGGAATCATGCTTGAGCATCTCGTCTATGATACTCACCATAACGTAACCTATACCGCCCGGAACCTCCGCGCTGGTAAGCGGCTGTACATCAAACGCTACTCTCATAGCATCACCTTTCTATATACATCAAGTACCTGCTCCAATGCGGCGTCCCACGAAAACCCCGCCGCCTGTTCCACGCCTTTTCTGCCAAGCTCGCGCCGCAGCCCGTCGTCTGCGCACACCCGTACCATCGCATCCGCCCAGCCCTGCGTGTCATACGGGTCAAGCAGTATCGCGGCGTCCCCGCACGCCTCGGGCAGCGACGCCGCGTTAGAGCATATCACAGGCGTGCCGCACGCCATAGCCTCCAGCGGAGGCAGACCGAATCCCTCGTACAGCGACGGGAACAAAAATGCCGTCGCGCCCTTCATCAGCGGGGCGACGTACCGGTCCTCAACATAGCCGATAAACCTTGCCCTGTTATCTACATTCAGCTCGCGCACCAGCGCTTCAAGCCCGGCGCGCTGCCAGCCGGTGCCGCCCAGCACCAGCTGCGGTATATCGGGATTTGCGCCTGCGGCCGCCGCATATGCGCGTATCAGCCCTTCAACGTTTTTCTGAGGCGCAAGCGACGCTAAATACAGCAGGTAGTCTCCTTCCACGCCGTAAGCCCGTTTTGCGGCATGGATATCAGCAGGGCAGTTATCGCTTGAAAATCTTTCGTGATCTATTCCGGGATAAATCACGGTCACCTTCTCTTTGGGCACACCGAATGATCTTGTTATTTCAATATTGGAAAATTCCGAGTCCGTAATGATATGATCCGGCCTTGTGCAGCCGCGCCGGCCGCAGGTCAGCATACGCCAGCGCTGACCGGAGCGCGTCCATTCGGGATGCGTCTTAGGCAATACGTCGTGCACGGTGGTAACGGTCCTGCCTTTGACAAACGGCGGCGTATAGTTGTTCTGGATATGCGTAACATCCACGTCCGCATGAAAAAACCACCTGTACGGTATGGGAAGCAGCGTGGTAAGCAGCTCGTACACCCTGTGGTGCAGCCAGCGGCACGGCGCAAGATGCGCGCCGCGCTTTTCATATTCGTCCACCAGCGCAAGCTCGCCGGCGGATTTCCCCGCGGCGAAGTAGTATAAATACACCTCGCACCCGTCCGCGCCAAGCAGTCCCTCGACGACGTTCTGCGCAACATAGCCTATTCCGGTCCTGTTCAGTGAAATCAGCGATTGTACGTCTATCGCTATCTTCATTCTCCGGTTACTTCCTCCCAAAATCGTCCTCAAAGCGGACTATGTCGTCCTCTCCGAGGTATTGGCCCGACTGCACCTCTATTACCTCCAGCAGGAGCTTGCCCCTGTTTGCAAGGCGGTGTTTATTGCCGGTGTTCACAAATATGCTCTCCCCGCTGCGGACAAGATGATCCTCCCCGTCCACGGTAACCGTGGCGGTGCCTCGCACCACTATCCAATGCTCGCTGCGGTGATAGTGCATCTGGTAGCTCAGCTGCTTGTCCGGCAGCACGGTAAGGCGCTTTATCTTGTAAAAGTCGCCCTCCTCAAGTATCGTAAACGAGCCCCACGGACGGTATTCAGTAAGGTGGTAATCGGTGCGCCGGTCTCCGCGGGCTTTAAGCGTTTCGAATACGGCCTTGACGTCCTGCGTATGTTCCCTTTTGCAAATAAGCATCGCGTCGTCCTGATCCACCACCACCAGGTCGTCCACCCCGACCAGCGCGCAAAGCTTGTTTTCGCCCGCATACACCATGTTGCCGGCGGCGTCTATGAGAACCTCGTCCTTGAAGGTTATGTTGCCGTTATCGTCCTTTTTATCGGCGTAATAGTCGTAAAACGTGGCAAAGCTGCCTATGTCGTTCCACTCGATATCCAGCGGCAGCACCGCCACACGGCTGCTTTTTTCCATAAGGCCGTAGTCTATGGATATCTTGGGCGCATTATTAAAGCATTCCTCCGTATCGTCGCTTTGGAAGGCTTCATACACCTGCGGCGAATGTGCCTTTACCTCGTCAACGAACAATGCGGTATTGAACATGAACATGCCGCTGTTCCAGAGATAACCGCTGTCGACATATTTCTTCGCCGTTTCGTAATCCGGCTTCTCCTTGAACTCCGCAACCTCGTACCCCGCGCAAAGCCGCTTGCCCGGCATGATGTAGCCAAAACCGGTTTCCGGGAAGGTTGGCTTCACGCCGAACGTGCAGATGTATCTTGCCGCAAGCTCCGCGCCGGAGCTTACCTGCGCAGCAAAGCTGCCCGCGTCGGGGATCAGATGGTCGCTCGTCATCACGATCACGGTATCCTCGCCGCTTTCGCGTATCGCCTTGACGCCGTTGTATATCGCGGGCAGGGTGTTTTTCGCCTGGGGCTCAAGCAGAATGTTGACCGCCTCCGACGGGTAGCCCATCTCGTCGATCTGCCCCCGGATGATAAACTCATAATCCCTGTTCGTAACTACGAATATATCCTCCAGCGTACAAAGCTCGAAGCAGCGGTCGATCGTCAGCTGGAAAAAGGATTTTTCCATTCCCTTCAGCTTGATGAACTGCTTGGGATACTTGCCGCGGCTCAGCGGCCACAATCTCGTGCCGGACCCGCCGGCCATTACGATCGCTTTCATATTATTGCTTTTCTCCTGCTGAATTTTCGACTGAATTCACTATAACATTACATATTCCGGGTGTCAACGCTGCGCGCGTCCGGGTCATTTTGCCGCCTTCTGCGACAATATCGTGTCCGCCAGAAAACGCAGCCTCTCCATACGCGAATCCGCTTCCGCCGCCGTTTTCGCCTGCACACCGATATACAGCTTTATCTTGGGCTCCGTGCCGGAAGGTCTTAGCACCAGCCAGCAGCCGTCCGCAAATATCAGCTTGATAACGTTGGAGCCGGGCAGATACAGCTTTTCGCTTGCACCGCTCGCGCAGATAATGCGCGTGGACGTAAGATAATCCTCAACGGCGTACAGCGCCTCGTCCTTGATCAGGGCCATACAGTCGTTTCGCAGGTATTCCATCAGCCACGCAATATGCGCCTTGCCCTCCGCACCGTAAAACGTTCTCGATATCTGCCCGTCCAAATAATAGCCGTACTGCGCATACAGCGCTTCCAGGGCGGCGCTAAGCGTCATACCCTGCGTTTTATAGTACAGCGCCAGCTCGCATATCAGCGCCGCAGCTATAACGGCGTCCTTGTCCCGTACAAAATCCCCGGCGAGATAGCCGTAGCTCTCCTCAAAGCCGAACAGCATACTGTGCTCCCCGGTCTCGCTCCATTTTTCGGCCAGCTCGCCTATATATTTGAACCCGGTAAGCGTTTCGGCCACCGTTACGCCGTTTTCGGCGCAAAACGGCTTTATAAAATCGGATGTGACTATGGTCTTAATCACCGCGGGCGCCTCCGGCATCCCGTTCAGCTCCTTTTCCGAGCAGATGATGTAATGGCACAGCAGCGCGCCTATCTGGTTGCCGGTAAGCCGCACGTAGCCCTGCCCGCCGCAGCTTGCCAGCACCCCTATGCGGTCACAGTCGGGATCGGTGGCGAGTATGATATCCGGCGCAGAGCTGCCGGCCTGCCGCAGCGCCGCACCAAAGGCCGCCTCGTCCTCCGGGTTGGGGTACTCTACCCCGGGAAACTCCCCGTCCTCCTGCGCCTGCGCCGCCACCAGCGCTACGCCGCAGCCCAGCTCTGCAAGCGTTCTCCACACCGGGATGCGGCCCGTACCGAACAGCGGCGAGTACAGCACGCTAAGCTCACCTGCCCGGTCGCGCAACAATTCTTTTCTTATTGTAAGCCGTTTTACCCGTCCGATGTATTCAACGTCAAACTCCCCGCCTATATCGTTGATATACGCTGCGTCCGCTTCCCCCTGCGGGATATCGCGCAGAATATCGTACCTTTCGATGTGTCCGGCAACCCCCTTTGCCGTATCGTCGGTTATCTGCACACCGGACGGCCCGTATACCTTATAGCCGTTGTATTGCTTGGGATTGTGCGAGGCCGTTATCACCACCCCGCCCGACGCGCCAAAGTACCTTACTGCAAACGAGAGCATAGGCGTGGGCCGCGGGGCCGCGAATATGTGTACCTTTACCCGGTTCAACGAAAATACCCGCGCCGCCTCCAGCGCGAACTCACGCGACATATTGCGCGTATCGTATGCAATGCAGACCGAGGGGTTCGGCCCCTGCTCCTTCAGATATGCGGCAAAGCCCTGCGTCGCTGCTGCGACCATAAGCGTATTTATTCGGTTGGTGCCCGCGCCCATCAGCCCGCGTATGCCGCCGGTACCGAAGCTCAGCCGGCAGTAGAACCTGTCCGCAAGCTCTGCTTCATCCACAATATGCCGCAGCTCGTCCTTTAGCCGTTCAGGAACGGTATCGCTGCCCAGCCACAGCTCGCGCTGACGTAAAGCGCCCTCTATATCCGGCGCGGATGCTTTTATAGTATCGTTATCCATATATGCGGTCATCGCCCCCCGTCCGGCATGAAACAGCCGTATTCTACTGCGTCTATTATGCCATATTTATACGGTTATCTCAATCGTATGTTTAACGCCCTCGCATACCAAAAGCGCGCCTCCAGCTCCCGGGCGGCGCGCCATTGCATACTTATTGC
The DNA here is from genome assembly GCA_964642795.1 of uncultured Oscillospiraceae bacterium. Lineage (GTDB taxonomy): Bacteria > Bacillota > Clostridia > Christensenellales > CAG-138 > JAVVVD01. The sequence continues at coordinate 52,278 of CAZXRQ010000002.1, forward strand.
GATATTCTCAATCGTTGTGTGTCAGCTGCGTGTAGCGTTCTCCGCCGTCGTCGCGGTATACGGCTTCAACGTCCGCATCCATATCGGACAGGCACGGTTCCTCCGCCTCGTAGCGCACACAGGTGCCGCAGGAGGAGCTGAGCCTCCGCGGCACCGGCGTCATCTTCGCTGATATTCCCTTTTCGCCCAGCGTCCGCGCCGTCATCAATGCGGACAGATGGGTATGGAATGTGGCGATGAAACTCGTCATGCCTATTTTTTAAGCTTCAGGCTGTACTCTGCGCCGTTTTGCGCAGTCTCTACGGCATAGCCGCAGCTGGACGCAAAGCGGGTGATGTTCTCCACGGCGCACTTATCGTCCACCAGTACCTCCAGCGTAGCGGGCGCGTTGGCCTTGACCTCGCGCTGCACCATCACGACGGGTATGGGACAGGAAAAACCTCTTGCATCTACCATAGCTCTTTACTCCTTTTCCGCGGCCTGTTTTTTTGGCATGTTCAACAGTGATACTATCAGCATAACTGCAATACCCGCCAGCACGACGATCTTGCCCGCTGTGGATATGCCGCCTACGACCAACTCGCCCGCCTCGTTGAGCGAATCCGGATTGCCCGCCAAACCGAAGTTATGGCTTATGGCCGCGCCTGCCGTCATGCCCAGCACAGTTATAGCCGAGTCGCCGCTTCCCTCGCCTGCGAGTATCAGCTGCCTGAGCGGGCAGCCGCCCACCAGCACGGAACCCCAGCCTACCAGCACCATACCCAGCAGATTCCAAAGATGGCTGCTGTGCGCCACAGGCTGCAGCTCAAAGCCCAGCTTGAAGTTGCCGGTTATAAGGTTGCCGGCCAGCACCACTATGAATATCGTGATAAAGCCGTACAGCAGCTTGAAATCCTTGAACATGACCGCATCGCGTATGCCGCCTGCCATGCAAAGCCGCGCCCTCTGCGCCAAAGCGCCCACAACCAGCGCAATGCCCAGCGCTATCAGCACCGGCGCATGCTTGGAGCCGGGGCCTTCGGTGCTGGCCTTGAACAGTGCGGGTACGGCCAGCGCAAGCACCATCAGCAGCGCCAAGATCACCGGCATTGCGCCGCCCTCGAATATGCCCATCTGATATGAGCGTCTAAGCGAGAAGCCGCGCTTTAAGAATACTACGCCCAGCAGTATGCCTGCAGCAAAGCCGGCAAGGCCTACCAAGGCGTTGAGATCGCCGCCGCCAAGACGTATTACCATACGCAGCGGGCAGCCGAGGAACGCAAGCGCGCCGATCATCACGAACGCGCCAACAACGAACCGCGTCATGGGCGACGAGCCCGCGCGCGCCCTGAATTCCTTAGTGGCCAGCGCCATTATGAATGCGCCCAGCACAAGGCCGATTATTTCAGGCCGTACATACTGTACCTTCGCCGCGCCGTGCAGACCGCAAGCGCCGGCTATGTCCCTAAGAAAGCAGGCAATACAAAAGCCCATGTTGGCCGGATTGCCCAGCGCCGTGAGCAGTACCGCGGCAATACCTACCGCCGCACCGGCTATTACGACCATCCAGTTTACTTTTTTCATGTGTTTCACCCCATCGCGTTATTCTTGCGTAAAACATACGCTTGTGTAAATTATCCGGCACATGTACGCCAAAATCAAATACGCAGTTTGGATGTATAGTCCATATTATTTGTTTTTTCGATCATATTCGCTTTCAACTGCGCGTTGGACGTATTTAACAAACGCGCTCTCCATTTCAGTTAGCGGCACGTCTCTGCGCCACGCCATATACAGCTTGCGGTATACCCCGCCGCTGTCCAGCTCAAAGCCTATGAGCTTTCCCTCCTTAAGCTCGGCAGCGGCAGCCAGTCCGGATATCACCGCCACGCCCATGCCCTGCGCCACGCTCAGCTTTACCGCCTCTGGGCTATCCATTGCGGCGACTATATGCAGCCTTGCCCGGTCAAAGCCAATACCGTCCAAATAATCCATAAACGCCCTGCGGGTGCCGGAGGTCTCCTCGCGCAGTATCATAGGCTCTGCAAGCAGCGCCGTCCCCAGCTTCCCCTGCGCCTTCATCGCCTGGAAGCGCTCGCTGTTTTCGCTTATCAGCACCAGCCTGTCCTCCAGCAGCGCGCGGCTCTCATATGCGCGCCTGTCCGGCTGTGCGCCCACAAAGCCCACGCGCACATCCCCCCGGGCAAGCATCTGCCCCACGCTCTCGCTGTCTCCCCGCTTGAGCACGCAGCGGCAGTCCGGACGGCTTCGCACAAAGCCGGACATCAGCTCCGGCATAAGGCTTTGCGCGGGCACCGTGGACGTGCCTATCACAAGCTCGGTCTCCGCGGCGGCGCCCTCCATCTTCTCCAAAGCGTGCGCGCGATCCAGTATATCCCGCGCCATGCCGTACGCCCAGCGGCCCTGCTCCGTCAACAGCTGCTTTTTGCGCGCGGAACGCACGATAAGGCTTGCGCCCAGCGCCTGCTCCAGCTCCTGTATGCGCGCGCTCACGGTGGACTGCGTAAGATACAGCGCCTCCGCCGCCTTGGTGAAGCTGCTGTATTCCGCCGTGGCGACGAACGCTTCCAGCTGTCTCATGGTGATCTTCAGCATCGTATTTCCCCCTGGTTCGATCGTTTACATCGTTATTTTGCACGTGACAACACGCTTTGTATATGTTAGGCTTGCCTTGGAGGTAAACATATATGATCTATCTCGATAACGCGGCCACATCCTTCCCCAAGCCAGACGGCGTGTCCGACCGCATGAAGCTGTATATCGACGCCATAGGCGCAAACGTCAACCGCTCCGTATACGCCTCCGCCCAGGATGCGGGCATGGTAGCATTGCGTCTTCGCGAGCGGCTGTGCAGGCTGTTCAGCTTTTCAGAGCCTCCCACACATGCGATAATCACCCCCGGCGCCACAGCCGGACTTAATATGATACTCAAGGGTCTGCTCCGCCCCGGCGACCACTGTATTGTCAGCAGCATGGAGCATAACGCCGTTATGCGGCCGCTGATGCAGCTTGAAGGCGTATCCTTCGACCGCATACCCGCCGGCTCAGACGGGCTGATCGACCCTGCCGATATCATTCCCCTTATACGCAGCAACACCCGCCTTGTGCTTATCGCCCATGCGTCCAACGTATGCGGCGCAGTGCAGGACGCAGAGTCGGTAGGGAATATCTGCGCGGAGCGCGGCATACCCTTTGCGCTGGATGCGGCGCAGACCGCCGGGCATTTCCCTGTGGACTTCGCCCGCTTCAAGCTGAGCGCGCTGTGCGCGCCCGGCCACAAGGGGCTTATGGGGCCCTCCGGCATTGGCGCGCTGCTGCTGGAGGACGGCTTTGCAGCATCCCTTACCCCGCTTATCGCGGGCGGCACGGGCAGCGCATCCGACAGCGAATATCTGCCGCCTTATCTCCCCGACCGCTTTGAATCCGGCACGCTCAACCTGCCCGGCATATACGGGCTGGAGGAATCGCTGCGCTTTATTGAGGATACCGGCGTCCCCGCGCTGCGCGAACACGAAGCCGCACTGTGCGCACGGTTTTTGGACGGGCTTTCCAGCATTCCCGGTGTGCGCGTATACGGCCCTGCCGATATGACGCGCCGCGTGGGCGTTATCGCCGTGGATTTTATCAACGAGGACAACGCCGTCGCCGCCTACAGGCTGGAAGCCGAGCATGGCATACTCACCCGCTGCGGCCTGCATTGCGCGCCCAGCGCGCACAAAACGCTGGGCACCTTTTCGCGCGGCGTAGTACGTTTCTCGCTTGGGCATTTCAATACCGCAGCCGATGTGGACGCGGCGCTGGCCGCCATCAGCGCAATCTGATATATTTACCGCCGGTATATTCCTTTGCCGTACCTATGCGCTGCGCGTCGGGTACGGTTTTTTTTAACCTTTCATACAGCGCATCCGCATCCTTTTCCGCCACGGCTATCAACAGTCCGCCCGCCGTCTGAGGATCGTACAGCACATCCTGCACCGCAAGCTCCACGTCCCCCGCGTCCACGTTTGCCTCGGCAAACGCACGGTTTCGGTACATACCGGCGGGCAGTATGCCCATGCGCGCAAGCTCCAGCGCCTCCGGTATGATGCTGATGCTTTTCGTATCAAGCGTAAGCTCGACGCCGCTGCCCTGCGCCATCTCGCAGGCGTGGCCCAGCAGCGCAAAGCCGGTAACGTCTGTACAGGCATGCACCTCAAGCCCATCCATCGCCTCCGCCGCCGCCTTGTTCAAGGTGGTCATAAGGCGATACGCAAGCGCCTCGCTCTCCGCGGAGAGCATGTCCGCCTTGGCTGCGGTGGTCAGCACGCCTATGCCCAGGGGCTTTGTCAAAAACAGCACGTCGCCCGGACGCGCACCGCTGTTGGTAAGTATTCTGTCCGGATGCACAAAGCCCGTGACGCACAGGCCGTACTTGGGCTCGTCGTCATATATGCTGTGGCCGCCGGTTATCAGCGCGCCCGCCTCGTAGACCTTATCGTAGCCGCCCTTGAGCAGCTGATGCACGGCGTCACCATCCATGCTTTCCGGCACGCACATTATGTTAAGCGCCAGCCTGGGTACGCCGCCCATGGCATATATGTCGGACAGTGCGTTGGTCGCCGCTATCTGGCCGAACAGGTACGGATCATCCGCTATGGGCGGGAAGAAATCCACCGTCTGCACTATGGCAAGCTCGTCGCTTATCTTGTACACCGAGGCGTCGTCGCTTTTATCAAAGCCCACCAGCAGATTTTCATCCTGATGCACCTTTATATCCCCCAGCAGCTGCGCGAGCACCCCCGCGCCCACCTTTGCGCCGCAGCCCGCACACTTGGCGAGCTTGGTAAGTTTAACTTCGGTCTCGTTTTTATGTTCGTCCATGTACAACAGCCTCCGCATTCCAGCATTAAATTATCATTGATTATTTCGATACTAGCATGAGAATAACGAACTGTCAACGGTGCAAAAAGCGGCGCGGGCGATCAGGATGGGCCGGAGCATAAAAAAAGCCGGCCCCCGGCGCGCATGCGCATGAAATGCGCTAATGGCGGGCTGCGCCCGCCAAAGAACCGCAGCGGCGGCCGCCGCTGCGGTTCAATGCGCGCCGTGGGGCCGCGCTCACCCTAAAGCTAAATTATCACCGTCATACCCGCGCCCACTTCCTGCACATTGCCCAGCCGTTGCAGAAGCTTGGCCTTCGCCGCAAGCGATACGCAGTGGCAAGGATACGCCGCGCGCATACAACACCCCGCCAAATATTCCGCCGTGGCGTCCAAGCGCGCATCCTCCTCAAACAGATGGAAGCCGCCCAGCACGCCGGTTATCCGTTCGTCTCCGCATACGGCCTTAGCGCGCTCAATTATATTGCATAAGCCGCTGTGGGAGCAGCCGGTTATTATGAATATGCCGTCGTCGGTCTTATACGCAAGCGCGGAGTCCTCGCACAGCAAGTCCGGCTCCGCACCGCCGGGCGTGATTCGCTCGCCTATCGCATAGGGGGGCTCAAACTCCATAACGCGCGGTATCCCGCCCAAAAACACGCAGTCGTCCGTCACCCAATAGGGTTTGCTGCTCGGCACATAATCAAAGCGCGCAGCGGCCTCTATTTCATCAAACGGCGTACCTATATAATGCCCGTCCAGATATTTGGGCAAAAAACAGTCCGGATGCGCTATCAGCCTGGCGTGCGTGATATCGGGCAGATACTGCAGTCCCCGGGTGTGGTCGTCATGCCCGTGAGAAAGCACTATGTGCGTCACCGTGGCAAGGTCTATGCCCAGCGTGACGGCGTTTTTCACCGCAACATCTGAATAGCCCGCGTCAAACAGCACGTTTGCGCCATCCAGCTGTATGTAATAGCTTACCGCCGGTTCGCCAAGATAGTACTGATCTATTAGGGTATTGTTGTCGGTCAGCACCGTCAGCTTCATGGGGCCAGCTCCTGTATCTTCAGCTGCTTCAGCTTGCGCAGCGTGGGCACGCCCTGCTCATCCCAGCCACGCACGCGGTAATACATCGGCAGCATCTTATCAAGCGGCACCACGCTGTTTGGCTTATCCTGCTCCTGAGGCTCCTCCGTAAGGCGCGCAGGCAGCGCGTCGTCCGCGCCGGTAAGTCCCTCACGCAGCGAGAACAGCCGCTCGGTATTATAGCCGCGCTCACCCGCCTGCATAAAGCGGCCCGTGGTCACGGGTATGCCGGTGACCAGCTTCAGCACCTCGGACTGCGGCGCAAGATACATCGTATTGAAGGGCAAAATGCCCGGCAGCAGCCAGCCCAGCGGGCGCAGCACCAGCCGCACGCCTAAGAGGATGCGATCCACCGCCCTTGTTACGGGATGCTCCGGGCCAAGGCGGAACATCAACGCCGGCACCACCGCCTGCGCCGTGAAAAGGCAAAAGCCAGCCGCGGACATAGCCTCCAGCAGGTTTTGGAACATTACGGTAAGCTCCGCCTTGCCCTTGGGCGTTTGGCTATCCACCTTTATCACGCCTACGGACTCGAAAAGCGCAAGATAACCGCCGTTCAAGTGGCAGCCGCCGCGGTTTGCCGTGGCATAGCCCAGTCCCATGCCCACCGAGCGGCGCGGCTCGTAGGAGGCAAGCTCCAGCCCCTTGGCGTTGATGGCAAAATCCTTGCCCCCGTATTTTTCCGCAAGCCATTTAGAGCCGTTTGCAAGCTCTGAATATATACCCTCGCGGTTAGTGATCCTCCACATCACGTCCTTGATGTTTTCCATATTGCCAAAGCTCAGGCCGAAGTCCGCCATTCCCTTTTGCTGCAGCTCCATGGCAAACGCCATAGTACCCGCCATGGAAATGGTATCCATCCCCCAGAGATCGGCATAGTAATTTATGTCGCTTATGCTTTGAAGGTCGTTGTTGTCAATATCCGCGCCCAGCAGCCCCACGGTCTCGTATTCCGGCCCCTTCACCTCACGGCCCTCAACCTTTACGCGGCGCGCGCAGCGTATGGGACAGCTTACGCAGCCGGAGTTGCGGGTAAGTATGGTATCGCTGAGCGTCTCGCCGGAGATATCGTCGGCGCGCTCGTAGTGGCCAGACTGGAAATTGCGGGTGGGCAGCGCGCCGGATGCGTTAGCCGGCTTCAGCAGCCCCACCGTGCCGTAGCGCGGCAGCGTATCGCCGCTCATGGGGTGTTTTTTGAGGAACTCCACCCATTTTTTAACGTATTTATCGAACTTCTCACGCTCCGCGACCGGCGGCAGCTTTGTGCCGTATGCCACCATTGCCTTTAGGTTTTTGCTGCCCATCACGGCGCCCGCGCCGCAGCGGCCCGCCACGCGCTCGCCGCTGACCGCACACGCATAGCGCACCAGATTCTCGCCGGCAGGCCCTATCACGAGCTTCCCCCAGTGCGGGTCAAACTGCGCCTGCACAGTCTCTGTATCCATACCCAGATATGGCGCTGCGTCAAGTATGCGCACGTTGCCGTCGAGTATTTCGATATATACGGGCGATTCCGCGCGCCCGGTGATAATAAGCCCGTCGTAGCCCGCACGCTTGAGCTGCACGCCGAACTGGCCGCCGCAGTTGCTAGTGGCGATGCCCCCCGTCATTACGTTTTTAAACGACATGTTGAACCGGCTGGAGGATGGCGCGCCCGTACCGTTTACAGGCCCCGTATTGACAATCAGCACGCTGCGCTCGTCCAGCGCGTCTATGCGCGGCGGCTGCAGGTCGTAAAGCAGCCTGCCTGCAAGCATCTTGCCGCCTATATACAGGCTGAACAGCTTTTCACTTATGGGATAGTCCGCCGTTTCGCCGGTGGTAAGGTTTATCCTTTTGTAAACGGGAAGCACCATGCTCACACCTCCGCTTCTTTTGCAGGCTCAGGCGTCTGCATCGTTATGGCGTGCAGCGGGCATACGCGCCCGCATATGCCGCAGCCCACGCAGGCGTCCGGATGCGCAAGCTCAGCAAACACGGCAAGATCACCTCTGAATTTGGGCAGCGAAATAGCCAGCGCATCGCGTCCGCATATCTCCACGCACACGGAGCACGCGCTGCACAGCGCGGCTTCCACGGCTGGCTTTTTCCATTCGCTCTTGGACACGCGCTTACACCTTGCGCCGCGCTCATCCTGTATTGCGCCGGCTGCGCACACCCTGCCGCACACGCCGCAGTCCATGCAGCGCGCCGCGTTTATCACATGCCGCGCCTTCAACGCGCCGTCTACCGCATTGACCGGGCAGCTCCGTTTGCAGAGCGTGCAGCCTACGCAGTCCTCCGTTATATAATGAGCCATATTAACACGCCTTTCGGTCTGGTAATTATTATACATTTATATCTTACATCATCCCCCGGCCGCAGGCAATAGCCAGCTGTCACGGGGTGATATTTTTGCAAACTTTTCGGCTTTTATGCATAATTACAATTTTTGTGTAGTATAATAATATATCTTTTTATTTTCTTTATACATTTCAGAAAGGAGGAAATGCGATGTGGAAAAACGAGCTTGCCGAAAGCGTGCGCACAGTGGCGGAGCTGAAGGAGCTTGGCTATGTTAATGAGGCTGACACTCCCGCGCTGGAAGCCGTAACCGAAGAATTCCCACTGCTGATACCCCGTTATTATCTCTCTCTTATCAATAAGGACGATCCCGACGACCCAATACGCAAGCTGTGCATACCCTCCGCAATGGAGGCGGATCTCTCCGGCAGCTTTGATACCTCCGGCGAAGCCGACAACACAAAGCTGCAGGGGCTGCAGCACAAATACAAAAACACCGCGCTGATACTTTCCACCAATCTGTGCGCGATGTACTGCCGCCATTGCTTCAGAAAGCGGCTCGTCGGCGTAAGCGAGCAGGAGATGCTCAGTTTTATGCAGGACGCGGCCGCATATGTAAGCGAGCATAAGGAGATAGACAATGTGCTCATATCCGGCGGCGACGCGCTGATGAACTCCAACCGTGTGCTGGACAGCTTCCTGTCAGACCTGTACACGATAGACCACCTCAAGTTTGTGCGCATAGGCACGCGCACGCCGGCGGTGCTGCCCTCGCGCATAAACAAGGATCCCGAGCTTGTAGATATGCTGAAGCGCTATGCGTCCATTAAGCCGCTGTATGTCGTTACGCAATTCAACCATCCGCGCGAGCTTACCCCGCAGGCGCGCGCCGCTATAAAGAGGCTGAAGGACGCCGGCATATCAGTAAACAACCAGACAGTGCTGCTGCGCGGTGTGAACGACGATCCTGCCGTACTTGCAAAGCTGCTCAACCGCTTGAGCGCCGCGGGCGTGCTTCCCTACTATGTATTCCAGTGCCGTCCCGTCGCCGCGGTGAAGGAGCAGTTCCAGGTACCCCTGGTGCGCGCAATCGACATAGTCGAGGACGCAAAATCCAAGGTAAGCGGTATAGCCAAGCGATTCAAATTTGCCATGAGCCATCCCACCGGCAAAATTGAGATAATCGGCAAGATACACGGCAATATAATGGTATTCAAGTACCATCAGCCCAAGGTAGTCGAGGACGCCGGCAGGATGTTTGCCGTACAGGTAACGCCGGAGCAGGCGTGGCTGTCCGACGAGCTTACTTGACGCGGCTGCGCCATGCAAATATAATACTTACGGGCGGTCGCAGCAGTTGGCTGGCCGCCCGTCATACTATTGATAAAGGAGCGCTATGACCATGATTCGTCCTCAGTTGACAGCATTGCGCGCGCGTATGGCGCAGCACGGCATGTTCGCTTACCTGGTAGTCACGTCGGACTTCCATTCCTCCGAGTATGTCGGAGAATATTTTAAGGCGCGGCAGTATATTTCCGGCTTTACCGGCAGCGCAGGCACTCTGGTGGTAACGGATAAAGAAGCCGGGCTTTGGACGGACGGGCGCTATTTTTTACAGGCTGCCAGCGAGCTTGCCGGCAGCGGCATAGACCTGTACCGCATGGGACAGCCCGGCGTACCCACGGTAAAGGAATTCCTTGTCAGCGCCATGAAGGAAAGCGCCGTGCTGGGCATGGACGGCCGCACCGTTCCCGCCTCCATGTGCATCGAGCTTGAAAATGCGCTTGCCGCAAAGAACGTAAGGCTGGAGGTTCAGCATGACCTCGCAGGCGAAATATGGGAGGATCGCCCTCCCATGAGCGATAAGCCCGCATGGGCGCTGGATGACGAATATGCCGGCGTCTGCGCCGCGGACAAGCTGGGCGAGCTTCGCCAAGCCATGGAAAATGAGGGCTGCGACGCTCACATCATGGCCGGGCTGGACGACATATGCTGGCTTTTCAATATTCGCGGCACCGATGTGACAAATACCCCCATGGTGCTGGCGTTTGCGGCGGTGGAGCCGCGCGCGGCGTATCTATTTATGGACGAGGCCAAGGCCGCGCCCATACGCGAGCAGCTGGATCGCGCAAGGATCACGCTGCGCCCCTATTCCGACGCATATGAATACGCCGGCAGCTGCGCCGGCAAGCACGTTATGCTGGATCCCTCGCGGGTCAACATGGCGCTGTACGAGCGGGCTAAGCGCTCCGGCGCAATACTGATCGAACGCACCGATCCCACCCAGCTTATGAAGGCCGTCAAAAACCCTACGGAGCTTGAACATCTGCGCAGCATACACATCCCGGACGGCGTGGCCGTGGCGCGCACGATGCGATATGTTAAGGAATACTCGGGCGGTACCCCGCTGACCGAGCTGGACGTGGCCCGCTTTATAGACACGCAGCGCGCAAATATATCCGGCTACATCTCGCCCTCATTCGATACCATATGCGGCTTTGGCGCGCACGGCGCAATAATGCATTACAGCGCGACAGAGGAAAGCAACGCGCCCATCGCCAAGGACAGCTTCGTGCTGCTGGATTCCGGCGGACAGTACCTTACCGGCACCACGGATATTACCCGTACCTTTGTGACCGGAGCCGCCTCGGATATGATGAAGCAGCATTTCGCGGTGGTACTGCGCTCCATGCTTAGCCTTGCATCGGCAAGATTCATGCAGGGCTGCTCCGGCATGAACCTCGACATACTGGCGCGCGGGCCTTTTTGGGACAGCTGCCTCGACTATAACCACGGCACCGGGCACGGCGTGGGCTTTGTTTCCGGCGTGCATGAAGGGCCAAACGCCTTCCGCTGGAAAAAGACCCCCGGCCGTAACGAAAGCGCGCCGCTTGAGCCCGGCATGGTCACCACGGACGAGCCCGGCATATACCTTGAGGGAAAATACGGCATACGGCTGGAGAACGAGCTGGTATGCGTAAAGGACGAGCTTAACGAATACGGCCAGTTCCTGCGCTTCGAGTGCCTTACCTACGCGCCCATCGATCTGGACGCGGTAGAGCCGAAATATCTAAGCGAGCTGGACCGCGAACGGCTGAACCAGTACCATTCCGCGGTATACGAGAAGCTATCGCCGCATATGACCGCCGAGGAGCAGGTGTGGCTGCTTAGGGCGACGCGGGCGATTTAAGCGAAACCGTCCCCGCGGCGCGCATTGAACCGCGGCGGCTATCGCCGCCGCGGTTCTTTGGCGGGCTTCGCCCGCCACCCGCGCATTTCATGCGCATGCGCGCCGCGGTGGCGTTTCGCGCACAGCTTCCAGTCTGCCGATAAACCCCGGGATTATTAAGGGCCGCAGCCCTTAATGTAAAATCCGGTCT
>CAZXRQ010000003.1:0-61818 GCA_964642795.1 uncultured Oscillospiraceae bacterium
AACCCAGCAGCTGATCAAAAATAAAATACTCTCCAACGAGCAGTCCTATAAGCGCAAGATAAAAGAAGCATACCTTGCGCTGGAGGTGGAGCAGCTAATAAGCAAGGACGATATACTCGAAGCGTATCTCAACGATGTGTATCTGGGCGATTCAAACTACGGTGTAAAGACCGCCGCCATGGATTATTTCGGCAAGGAGCTGTCCGAGCTTACTATACGCGAGTGCGCCATGCTTGCAGGTATGGTGCAAAAGCCGTACCAAACCAACCCGCGCGCCAATACATACCTGCGCTTTTACGACGACGGCACTAATAAAATGGATATTACGAATAACCGTACCGACGTCGTTATAACCGCGATGTACGAGGCGGGCTTCATAACCTATGAGCAGTATGAGTCTGCTCTCAACGATACCGTGACAATACTTGAGGAGTCCGAGCAGAAGCAGCTTTACGATATGCCTTATTTCGTGGAGTACGGCATCCGCGATATAGTAACGCATCTGCTGGAAAAGCGCGGTCTGCTCGCTACCGACGCTAACCGCACCGCCGTGGAGAACGAGCTTAGAAACGGCGGCTATGAAATATATCTCACGGTGGATACCGAGATACAGCATACCGTGCAGGACACCATAACCAACTGGGAGGATTATCCTGAGCTTGCCGATCCCTCCGGGGCGGAGGTGATATCCACAGGCAGCGACGGCAACGTTACCGTGACCGTACAGCCGCAGGCGGCCGCAGTGGTGCTGGATCACAACACTGGCGAGCTTATCGCCATAGTGGGCGGACGGGAATCCCCGACTATGCGCAAGCAGTGGAACCGTGCCTATCAAAGCTCAATGCCGGTGGGCTCTGCGATAAAGCCGATCGCGGTATACGGGCCTGCGCTGGATCTTGGCGCATCCCCGGCGACCGTGATAGCTAATTTTCCTGCCGCAATAGAGGGCTGGGACAGCGAGAGCGGCTATCCGTCGATCGGCAGCGAGAAATACATAGGCCCCGTAACGCTCAGACGGGGCATAACGTCGTCGCTCAACGTGGTGGCGGCGCGGACGCTGCTTGAATACGTTGGGCTGGATAACTCCGCAACATACCTCGAAAATCTCGGGGTAGATCCCTCGCGCATAAACGTGGGCGGTTCCGGCCTTGCGCTGGGTACCAGCGGCATAACCCCCATAGAGATGGCCGCGGCATACGGCACCATTGCGTCGGGCGGTGAATACTTGGAGCCTTTGTCCTTCCTGCGCGTGGTGGATTCCAACGGTGAGGTCATACTGGACGCTGACGAGGTGCGGGACTCACGCAGCGTGTTCAAAACCTCCACTGCGTATATGCTGGCGGATATGATGTGCGACGTGGTGGAAAAGGGCACAGGTACCGAGGCGCAGATAGACGGCATTACCGTCGCAGGGAAGACCGGCACCAACTCGGATTATTCCAGCGTGTACTTTGCGGGTATGACATCGTATTATACGGCTACGCTGTGGATAGGCCATGACGATTATTCATATAAGCTCAAAAAGGGCTCTACCGGCGGAGTTTACGCGGCGCCGCTGTGGCAGGCGTTTATGAGCGAGATACACCAAGGGCTGGCGGATAAGCCTATAATCGACGAATCACCGTCGGAGCTGGGGCTTACCCAATGTACGGTGTGTTCACTCTCTGGCAAGCTTGCCACGGGCGCATGCTATCTTGATGCGGACGGGCATGTGCCGGTCACGGACTGGTTCGAAAAGGAGTTAGTACCGACCGAGCTGTGCGATATGCACATAGCCACCAGCATCTGTGCGGATTCCGGTCAGCCTGCGTCAAGCTACTGCCCAAACGTGATAGAATCCGCGAGCATAGTTGTGGTAGACCCGTACTGCATGTATGCGGAGTTCGATCCGGCGCTTGTTATGCAGTACATCTCCAACGTGGTGTTCACCACCATGACCGCCGAGGAATATGCGGAAACCTACTATGCCAGCTCCCTGTGCTCTATGCATACCCCGTGGTGGCAGCAGAACCAAACCGCCGAACTGGATAATTTGATTATCCAGGCGCAGACGCTGATATATGAGGTGAACATCTACCTTAATTCTACGCAGAGCCTGTCCGAGACCGATAGAGCAACGCTGGTAAACGGCGTAAACATGCTGCAAACCCATATAGATGAGCGCGATCAAGCGCAGCTGCAAAACAGCTACGATCAGCTGCAATACAACTATACGGTGATCTCGATGGCGAACCCGCCGGTGGGCGGCTGATGGAGCAGCATGTAAGATGCGCGCTGAATGCGCTGTACGAGGCCGAACGGCTGCGGATTGCCGATATAGTCTCCGATAAAACCGGTGATTATTCGCATCCGGTGTTTGGCGATGGTGCGATAAATGCACGTATGATGCTAATAGGCGAAGCGCCTGGCCGCGAGGAGGCCGCGGCGGGCAGACCGTTCGTGGGGAAGGCGGGCGCTACGCTTTCGGAGCTGCTGGCGCTTGCGGATATTGAGCGCGGCGGGGTATTCGTAACCAACGCCGTTAAATTCCGCCCTACCGTCGTTAAACCGCGTACCGTATCAAACCGCGCGCCGGCCAAGGACGAGATAACCGCCGGACTGAATGTGCTGGACGGTGAGTTAACGCTCATTGCGCCGCGTATCGTAGCTACTTTGGGCAACACTCCGCTAAAGGCGCTGGCGCTGCTGGGCAGAATCGCACCCTGTACGATAGGCGGTCGCCATGGCGCGGCCATGCGCGTAGCGGGGGCGGATTTTATACTGTTTCCGCTGTATCATCCGGCGAGCGCCATATACAATCCGGCGTTGCTGGACGACATGAAAAGGGATATAATCCAACTGGGTGGATTATATGCGGCTGAGAAAGGGGATGAGCCGGTATGATGAAAAAATATAAATGGCTTGCGGCGTTGCTCTTGCTGCTTTCGCTTTGCATATGCACTACTGCGTTTGCGGAGGATGAGTCGCAGTACGGCCAGATCACCGCAGACGGCGTGAATATGCGCGTGGCTGCGGATAAGGAGTCCGACGTGCTGTTCGAGCTGAACATTGGCGATACCGTCGAGGTGCTCGCCAACGAGGATAGCTGGTTCCGCGTTTTGTACAACGGCACGGTGGGATATGTTCGCAGCGATTATCTGTTTGTGGATTCCGGCGAGAGCCGCGGCGCGTATGTTTTGGAGGATGGCTCTATGCTGCGCGGCGGTCCGGATGCCAACTCATATGTAATAGAGGAGCTTTTGGCAGGACAGGGCGTAAGGATCAAAAGCGTTTTGGGAGAATGGTATTACGTCGTGGCGGACGATCAGGCGGGCTATGTGTACCGCACGCAGCTCAGTATGACTAATTCCGACAGCGCCGCCGGCAGTATGCTCAAGCCCGGCATGGAGGGTGCGGAGGTAAAGCAGCTGCAAAACGCGTTGTGTGAGCGCGGCTTCCTGGCCCGCGTAAGCGTCAGCGGCGTATACGACAGTACTACCCGTGCCGCTGTGCTGGAGTTTCAGCAGGCGTGCGGGCTTTCTTCGGCGGACGGCATAGCCGGCCCCGAAACGCTGCAATCCATATACGACCGCAACAACAAGCTAAAAAAGGAGACCGCTACCTACAACCAGCTCAAGGGCTCGGTAGTACTGCTGAATTGGTTTGATGGCGGCAACGAATGGCTCAATAAGGGCGCAAGATTCACGGTAACGGATGTGCGCACCGGCCTTAGCTTCCGCGCGCGCAGATTTGGCGGCTGGTATCATGCCGACTGCGAGCCGATAACCGCTGCCGATACCGCTATAATGAAGCGCATTGCGGGCGGCTCGTGGTCGTGGAACCGCAGACCGATCTGGGTCACATATAACGGCAAGACCGTGGCGGCGAGTATGCATTGTATGCCGCATATGGTGAACCCCACGCCTAGCAATAACTTCGACGGGCACTTCTGTATACATCTGAAGGGCTCCAAGGTGCACGAGACCAGCGCCGAGTGCCCGCGCCATCAGGCCTGCGTTATGGAGGCGTATCGCGCTGGACGCTGACAAACCTTGGAACGCCTGTAAAGAATTCATAAAAGCCGCCTTTGGCGGCTTTTTGCGTATGCGGATAATTTTTACAGCGCTTGTAAATACTTGCAGATATGAAAGGGGTGCTTGCATGGCTGTATGGGATAGTATAAAGGCTGCGTTCAGCTTTGAAAACAGACCGCAGGAGTTTGAGCTGCTGGAAACGGAGCGCGGTGAACCGGGATTTTGGGGCGGATGGCGGGACGCTGCACCGCGAGAGTTCAGCACAGACGAGCGTGTGGCCGCGGATATAGAGCAAAATGCCGAACGCTTGCGGCGTGAGTTTCGCATAGACATAAACCCGGATATAGTGCTGCGAAAATTTTCGCTGGGCGGCCGGGAAACGGCTATGGCGGTATTTATCACGGGCATGGTCAACGGCGATGCGATAAACGATTTCATACTGCGCGCCGGCATGAGAAAGGATGTGCTGGACGGGGTAAACGCGCCGTATGCGGACTATCTTTGCAAGCATGTGTTTACCTTCTGTGAGGCGGCCAAACAGGAGACATGGAGCAAAATCCGTTCCGCAGTGCTGGACGGACTTACCGCCGTGTTCATAAACGGTGAAGAAGGTGCGCTGGTGATGGATACGCGCGGCTACGAGCATCGCACGGTGGACGCGCCGCAGAACGAAAAGACGGTGCGCGGCCCGCAGGAGGCCTTTTGCGAGAATCTGCGCACAAACATAACGCTGATACGCAGGCTGGTGCGCACGGAGGATCTTATATGCGAAATACGGCCTACCGGCGCGGATAACGGTACCAAGCTGGTTGTGATATACCGCGACGGCGTTGCAAATGCGGCGCTTGTAAACGAGGTAAAGCGCAGGCTTGCGTCCGCCAAAACGCGCGTGCTGCAAAACATAGGCGTACTGGAGCAGCTTACGGAGGCGCACCCGTTGTCTCCGCTGCCCCAGCTGCTTTCCACGGAGCGGCCGGATAGGGTGGCGGCTTATGTTATGCAGGGGCATGTTGCTGTGCTGCTGGATGGCAGTCAGTTTGCAAACATAACCCCTACAACGCTGCATACCCTTATGACCAGCCCGGAGGATGCGTATCTGCGACGCCCGCAGGGCACGGTGATACGTACCGTGCGTTATGTAGGCGCCGCTATCAGCGTGCTGCTGCCGGCATATTTTTTGTCGCTTGCGCTGCATCACCAGGGGCTGCTGTCGGTAGAGGTGCTGTCCACGCTGATAAGCTCACGCAAAATGGTGTTTGCGCCGCTGGGAACGGAAATGCTGTTTTTGCTTGTGGTGTTTCAATTGATACGCGAAGCGGGGCTTAGGGTGCCGGGCAGCATAGGTCAGGCCATAGGCATAATTGGCGGCCTTATACTTGGGCAGGCGGCGGTGGCGGCCAACCTTGCAAGCTCTGTGGTGCTGATAGTTGTGGCGCTCTCCGGGCTGGGCAATTTCTGCGTACCGGATTATTCTACGCAGATAGCGGTATCCATACTGCGGGTGATAATAACCATATCGGCATGGGCCGGAGGGTTGTTGGGCATGACGGGAGCGCTGGTGATAATACTTGCGTGGCTATGCTCGCTTAAGTCCTACGGCGTACCTTTCCTCGCGCCGTTCTCCCCCAAGACCTATTCCAAATATCCGCTGGTGCGGCGGGGGAGCATAACCCCGCATACCGAGGCGACGGACTTTACCAATACCATGCAGGAGGCGGATGATGATAAGGCTTGAGCAAGGACGAATAGGCGGGCAGGAGGCCGTAAGCCTTGTGGGTATGGCGCTGTATGTGAGCGTGGTGTTTTTGCTGGATTCGAGGCGTTCATACGAGTACGGCAACTCGACGTATGTGTGGGCGCCCTGTGCGGTGCTGTTGGCTTTTTTGATATTTCTGCTTGCGGCATATGCCGTAAAGCGTGCAAAAAGCCGCAACCTGGCCGGACTGATGGATTTTGTGCTGGGCGGCGCAGGCGCGGCGGTAAGGGTGCTGTTTTCGCTGTACTTGCTCTATTCGGCGTACGCGCTGCTGGCGAAGTTTGCGGCAATAATGCGCAGCTTTATCTATATCGACGTACAGGTGCAGAATGTGCTTGCGTGGATGCTGCCTCCGGTGGCGCTGCCGGCTATACTGGGCCTTGAGTGCCTGGGCAGGCTGGCAAAATGTATTGCCATGTTTGCGGCGGTGATGATACTGTTGGGGTTTCTGGGGCCCATGAGCGATTTTGCGCTGTTTAGGATGTATCCGCTCATGGGGGACGGCGGTATGGCCGTGCTGAAGCATACTGTGCAGCATCAGTTCACGGCGCTGCCGGCGTTCATTGCGCTGCTCGCGGTGACGCAGGGTGTACAGGGAGAGAAAAACATGCGCAGGTACGGCGCTATCGCGGCGGGCGCGGCGGGCGGCATGGTGCTTATAACCCAGCTTGTGCTGGCGCTGACCTACACATATGCGGATCTGAGCGAGATGTTTGTTCCGCTGTACCGGCAGAATATGATGCTGATCGATGAAGGGTATTTTTACCGGCTGGATAAGATAGCGGCGTTTTTATGGCTCATGTGCAGCTTTGTAGCGGCGGCGTTCTACATATATTCCGCGGCGCTGCTGGTATGCGGCGAAAAGGGAGTACGGGATGTGCGCCCGGCGTCGGCCGCTATGACTGTTACTGTGTTTGCCTGCGTGCTTACAGGCAGCAGCAATACCGTGTTTATTTCAAGTCCCGTGCAGGAATGGATCGGCGAATACGGCTGTATACCCTTTGCAGCACTGATGCTGATAATTGCGGGGGCGGGGTTGATAAAGGCGCGGCTGCTGAAACGGCGGGGTGAGTGCGATGAAAAAGGTGCTTGAGGCGCTGGCGCTGATACTGGCTGCCACAATGTGCGCGGGATGTCTCGGTGCAAGCGCGCTGGATCAGTACGGTTATGCCGTGATAGCAGGAGTGGACGCCGGAGAGCAGCTGCGCTACAAAGTAACGCTGATGCTGCAGCAGGACGAGCAGAGCAGCTCGGATCAGACTACCACGGGAGGCGCCATGGTGGTGACCGCCGAGGGCGATACCATAATGGAGGTGCTTGCGATACTGGACGGCTGCTTGCCGTTTGAGCTGAATCTATCGCGTTTGAATCTGATGGTTTTCTCTGACGAGGTGGCAAAGAGTGGGGAGATGGAGCAGTTTTTGAGCTTTTCACGGAATAATCTGAGAATACGTCAATCCGTAAAGCTGGCCGTGGCGATAGAAAGCGCGGAGGACTTTATCAAGGGACTGGAGACCGGCGGCGAGCTGAACCTTACCAAGCTGCAATACAGCTATATGCAGAACTTTACAGGCGAGGGGATGACTACGTCAATTAACCAGGCGCGGGCGCTGCAGGGCATACGCAGCGGTACGTTTGACCCCGTGCTGACGCTGGGTCGGGTGGATAGGTCAGCCACGGCGGCGGAAGGAGGAGAGGAGCAGTCCGAGCAGTACACCACGGTGGGCATATACCGAAGCGGCGGCATACAGAGCTACACTTACGGCGTGGCGATATTTGACGAATGGAGCATGGTCGGAGCGCTTAGCGCAGAGGATACTATGCTGCTTCTGATGACCCTGGGGGTGTTTGAAGAGGGGCATATGAGCTATGCCGGCGAGGATGAAGAGCTGGTACTGCTGCTTAGAAGCAACGGCGGCCCAAAGGTGGATATACAGCTTGGCGACGTATGCCATGCAGACATAACCGTGCCGCTGCGCTGCGAAATACAGCAGGACGGGCAAAACAGCGCCAAGCTGCGCTGGGACGAGGGGGTATGCGAGGAGCTTTCCCGCTACATCGAAAGCGAGCTTACGCGCGTATATAACACGTGCCGCGAGCTGAACAGCGACGCGATGGGTCTGGGCAGATATGCCGCTATGTGCTTTAATGATACCGCACAGTGGGAGAGCTTTGACTGGAAACGGCATTATATGGCTGCAACGGCCACGTTTACGGTGGAACTGGATGTGATGGATATGTCTATGGCGGAGTATATGGAATAATGATCTGGTTTATGCTATTTGGAATGTGTGCGTGGGCGTACAGCGCGCTATATCTGATACACTGTATTAAATCGCGCCGGGGAGTTTTGGCAGCGGCGGTTTTGTGCGCCGTCCCCGCGGCTCTTTTGATTTTTGCCTGGATATCACTGTGATTAGGTATTGATGATGCGCAGGCTGTGTGATAAAATACATACGTAGCAGTGTATATATATGCTGCTCAGCCAAAACCAAAAGGGGCGATTTTTATGGAGAAATATGGCAGGGATGAACGTATAACCTACGACCTGCTTCAGCAAATGAAGGCAAAGGCGCAGCTTATGCAAGAAGAACTGGACGCCGCGGGCGCTGATGCGCTTGCGACTACGGGCAATCTTACAGGCGTGCGGCTTAACGAGCAGTGTAACGAATACGAAAACTATGTGCTTACAATACAGCACCTTGAACAGCTGTTGGCAGAATCTGACGAATGTAAATAAACCATTAAGTCTTGTTGCAGACGCTTCTTTATCGATGGCGTGATGATATAATCTATATTTGTCAAATAGAACGAAAGGCGGCAGACAGCTTGTCCTACGATGTGCTTGTAAAGACTATAACAAGTGGCTTTGCACAATTCAGGTGGAACGACGTGCTGGATATTGCTATAATCACTTTTTTGCTGTACCGTCTGATATTGCTCACCAAGGAGACCCGGGCTTATCAGGTGCTCAAGGGTGTGGCAGCTTTGTTTTTGCTGGCTGTGGCGAGCGACGCCATGCAGCTGACCACGGTATCCTGGATGCTGAGCTCGGTGCTGGTAAGCGGGATAGTGGTGATAGTCGTGCTGTTTCAGCCGGAGCTGCGCCGTGCGTTCGAGCGTGTAGGACGCGGCAAGCTGATCCTGAGCGACGGCATAAAGGGCTTTACCGATGCGGAGGCCGCGCATACCATTCGGGAGATGCAGCTTGCGATAACCAGCCTTGCAAAGCGGCGCGTGGGCGCGCTGATAGTCATTGAGCAGCGTACGGGCCTTGCGGATATAGTGCGCACCGGCACGCGGATAGACGGCATTATCTCCGCCCCTCTGCTGGAAAACATATTCGAGCCAAACACCCCGCTGCACGACGGCGCGGTGATAATCAGCGGCGGCCTTATCGAAGCCGCGGCCTGCTTTTTGCCGCTGGCCGAAGATATTGCCGTAGCCAGGGAGCTGGGTACGCGCCATAGGGCCGCGCTGGGTATTTCCTCCGTGTCCGACAGCATAACAATCATAGTTTCCGAGGAGACCGGCGTGATATCCTGCGCAAGGGACGGCAAGCTTATGCGCTATATCGACGAAAAGGCGCTTAACAATCTGCTTTCGTCCATATTTGTGGTGGAGAAGGAATCCTTCGCCTTCAACCTGTTCAAGCGGAGGAAGAAAAATGAAAACTGAGCAGACCAAGGAAAAGAGCTTCAAAAGCTTAATTAAGGGCTTTTTCACAAAAAATGTGATGATCAAAATAATCTCGCTGCTGTTTGCTATGCTGCTGTGGGGTTATGTGATGATGGATCAAAATCCGAGCCGTATCAAAACGGTGTCAGATGTTGCGGTGAGCTTCGATGGCGAGGCGGATCTGCTCGCAAGGCAGCTGGTGGTTCGGGGTAACCGCGAGGAGCTGCTGGAAAGCGTATCCGCCCGTATCAGTACGGAGCTTACCAACTATGCAGACCTTACGGCGGACAACGTACGCGCCACGATAAGCCTTAGAAACGTATCCATGCCCGGCACATACAATCTGCCTATTACGGCCACTACGGCCAACGGTACCGTGCTTACAACCAGCCCGGACAGCGTGCAGATCGAGATAGACAGCCTGGCTACCAGAAAGATACCGGTTGAGCTGTTGTATGACGCCTCCTCGCTGCCGACGGGCTACTGGGGAGACGAGCCCACGCTCGGCCGTGCCGAGATAGAAATACAGGGCGCATCCCAGGACGTGGCCATGGTCACAAAGGCCATATGTACGCTGGATCTGTCCGAGCGCACGCAGAGCATATACGAATCCGTGGAGCTTACGCTGCTGGATGCGGACGGAAATGAAATAAGCTCGTCACTGTTTTTGAACGAGCTGCCCTCCGTTACCGTAACCATGAGCATATACCGCGCCGTTGCGCTGCCCGTTGATGTTGACGCGGTGGTGCTGGGGCAGAACAACCTGCCGGAGAATTACGAAATAATCGAGATAGTTTCGTCACCTGCGAGCGTAACGGTCGTGGGGGAGGAATCACAGCTGGAAGAATATACCGCGCTGGATATACAGCCGGTAAACGTGTCCGGGCGCACGGAGAGTCTGCTTGCGGAATTGGAGATAACCATCCCGGAAGGGCTCACGCTGCTTGGCGATTCCACGGTAAGCGTATATGTCAACATACGTCAGATACGCCAGACCATAACCTATGCAACCATACCTATAGAGATACAGGGGCTTTCACGTTCCCAGAACGGCGCGCTCAGCGCTGAGACCGTCACCGTGGTGGCCACCGGACCAATATCCATTATGAACCGCCTGCAGCGCGGCGACATAACCGCATTTGTCGATGCGAGCGCGCTGGAAAACGGCGTATATGAGCTGCCGGTCAAGATCGAGTTTTCCACAGAAGAACAGCAGCAGGGCATATACGTTGAGCTGTCGGTCGAAAACGTTACGATAACCGTGACGGGCAACTGACGGAGGGCGCGGCATTGGCGCTGACGGTAGACAACATAAAACTCAACCTTAACGAAGACGAATCCTCGCTGACACAAAAGGCGGCGGGGATTCTTGGAGTAGACGCGCAGGATATAGCGGCCCTGCGTGTAGTTCGCATGGCGCTGGACGCCCGGAGGAAGCAGGATATACATCATCTGTGCACCGTGCTCGTGGAGCTTACTGGCGGCGAGACGCGTGCGCTTTCCCATGCAAAAAGCGGCCATTCGGTGCGGCGTGTGACGCAGAATACGCCGGAGGAGCCCCGCGTGGGCAACGCTCCGCTTACTGCGCCGGTAGTAGTGGCAGGGCTGGGACCGGCGGGATTGTTTGCAGCATATACGCTTGCGCGGTACGGCTATAAGCCCATAGTGCTTGAACGCGGACGGGACGGCGACCGCCGCGCAAGCGATGTAGTGCGCTTTATGCAGAGCGGCGTGTTGGATGAGAATAGCAACGTCATGTTTGGCGAGGGCGGTGCGGGCGCATTTTCCGACGGAAAACTGACCACCCGCATAAAGGACGTTAGGGCAAATGAGGTGCTGCGGCTGCTCGTGCATTTTGGCGCGCCGGAGGAGATAACAGTAATGGCTAAGCCGCACATCGGCACAGATAAGCTGTGCGGTGTGGTAAAGCGTATGCGGGAGGAAATATGCGCTCTTGGCGGCACGGTGCTATTTGAAACGCAGCTCTGCGGCCTGCATACAGAGGATGGCAGACTTACCGCCGTAAACGTGCGTAATAACGGCAATGTTGAAAGACTAGAGTGCACCGCCTGCGTGCTGGCCACCGGGCAGGGCGCGCGGGATACCTACTCCATGCTCTGTGCAAACGGGATGGCGCTTGCGCCCAAGCCGTTTGCGGTGGGTGTGCGCATAGAGCATCCGCGCACCGCGATAGACGCGGCACAGTTTGGAGCGATGGCCGGGCATCCACGGCTGGGTGCGGCGGAATACCGCCTTGCGGACAGCGTGAATGGGCGGGGAGTATATACTTTTTGTATGTGCCCCGGCGGCGTGGTGATAGAGAGTGCCTGCGCGCAGGAAGAATTAGCCGTTAACGGCATGAGCCGCCATGCGCGAAATGATGAAAACTCCAACGCTGCAATAGTGGTACAGGTGGCCCCGTGCGATTTTGGCGAAGGCCCACTAGACGGTATGCGCTTCCAACAGGCGCTGGAACGCGAAGCCTTCCGGCAAGGCGGAGGCGGCTATTTTGCGCCGGCTCAACGCAGCGCGGACTTTATGTCGGGCGTAAACTCCGGGAGCTTGGGCAGCGTATCCGCTACGCATCTGCCTGGCGTCAACGTATGCTCGCTGGATTTCCTGCCGGATTTTGTGTGCGCAGGCGTGCGCGGCGCGATAACCGCATTTGGCCATAAACTCAAGGGGTTTGACATGGGCGATGCAGTGATAACCGCTGTGGAGAGCCGTACCAGCTCGCCGGTGCGCATACTGAGGGACGCGGACGGCTCCGCATTGAATGCAAAGGGATTGTATCCGGCGGGCGAAGGCGCGGGCTATGCTGGCGGCATAGTGAGTGCGGCGGTGGACGGGATGCACGCAGCGGAGCGAATAGTAGAGCTGTATGCGCCTCCGCGATAAAAGGGCTGTTTAACGGCGGCGGCTTGTGGTAAAATAAACTCTATGAAAAGAAAAAATGGGCTTATAAACGGAATATTCCTGATTACTGCTCTCGCCGCATTGTGCTGTGCGGCGCTTTCGGCATGTAGCGGCGATATGTTGCCGGACGATCAGATAGACATTGCAGATACTGTGGATGGCGAAGGAATAGTCAGCGCAGAGGGGCTTATAGATTTCATTGAAAACGGCGATACGGACACGGCCACGCTGCTTGCCCCCATTGATCTTGGCAACGAGATGCTGCGGCTTACCGCACAGCGTGGAGCGGTGATCATAAACGGCAGCGAATATAACATAACCGGCAGCGGGGACTGCGTGCTGCGCATGGAGGACGGCTGCACCGTTACGCTCAACGACGTTACGATCGACGGGCACGACGACGGCATAGGCTGCCTTGGTGATGCGGTTGTAGGCGGCGAAAACTGTATAGTGATAGCTGACGGCAATGCGCTGGTATCGCCCGGTACGGTGACCGTAAGCGCGGGCAGTACGCTGACGCTTACAGCACAGGCGGGCTGCGGCATAACCGCGAAGACGCTTACGCTGGCGAATGGCGCCCGCGTGGCTACAAACGCAGTGCTTAATGCCGTAATAACGACCAACGGAGATCTTACGCTGATGGAAAACGCCGCGCTCAGCGCGTATACGGAAACAAACTATAATGCCGTAAAATGCGTGGGCGTGCTCGTTATGAAGCCGGGCTCCTCGTTTACGGCGGAGAACGGCGGCGATTATCACGGCGCGGAGCTGGAACGGGTATGTATAGAGGGCATGGTGACCGTGCGCGCTGCCGGCGGCAGCAAGGGCATGGGCATGTTCATATTTACACAGAATGAGGATATATGCGTGGTGGGTGAATGTACGCCGGAGCCCCAGTATGAAAGCGGGTTGGGCAGTATAACATTCGTTTCGGACGCCGCCGCGTACGATGAATGGACGGCTGCGCAGGCGGCACAGGCCGAGCCGGATTCCGGTGACGCGGAAAATGATGAGGAGGATGCGGGTTGATATGAAAAGAAAGCATAGAGTGCTCAGCCTTCTGCTTGCGCTGCTGTTTGTGGCCGGCACGGTGTTTACGATAGTTTTTGCGCTTGTATACTACTATTGATTTTTAGTAAAGCGGATAACGGAGGTTTGAATTATGGAATACATACTTAATAAACTGCGCGAGCTCATGGCTATACCCAGCCCCAGCGGCTTTACCCGCGAGGCTGCGGAGTATGCCGTTGCCTGCTTTGGAGAGCTTGGCTTTGACGCCGGGATCACCAAAAAGGGCTGCGTAATAGCGGATCTTGGCGGCGAGGGCGATCCGCTCATGCTTGCTGCGCATATAGATACGCTGGGCGGCATGGTAGCGGAGATAAAGGAAAACGGACGGCTGAAGCTTACCAGGGTGGGAGGCCTTCAGCCCAACAATATTGAAACCGAGAATTGCGTAATACATACCCGCTTTGGCAGCACATTTACGGGCTGTATGCAGCTGAATGACCCTTCCGTGCATGTAAACGATAAATATGCCAAGACCGAAAGGGCTTTTGACGGCATGGAGGTCGTGATAGACGAGAATGTCTCCAAACCGGAGGATACCCAGGCGCTGGGTATTTCCGTGGGGGATTATGTCTGCTTCGATCCGCGTCTGACAGTGACGGATACCGGCTATATAAAAAGCCGTTTTTTGGATGATAAGCTAAGTGCGGCTACGCTTTTGGGGTTTGCCAAGTATATCGCGGACAATAGTATTGCTCTGAAACGTAAGCTGTACGTTTACTTTACCGTATACGAGGAGGTCGGGCACGGCTGCTCGGCGCTGCCAGTGGATATAAACGAAATGCTCTGCGTGGATATGGGCTGCGTTGGCAAAGGACTTACCTGCGACGAGCGCATGGTAAGCATATGCGCTAAGGATTCCGGCGGCCCGTACAACTACGAGATGACTACGCAGCTTATACGTCTTGCCAAGGATAAGGGGATAGACTATGCGGTGGACGTTTACCCGTTTTACGGCTCGGATGCGGAGGCGTCGCTTGCGGCGGGGTACGATATACGCCATGCACTGATAGGCGCGGGCGTGTATGCATCGCACGGGTACGAGCGCAGCCATGTGGACGGCGTGAGGAATACGCTTGAGCTAATAAAGGCATATGCGCTCGAATAATATATAGTTGGCGCAGCGCTTGCCAAATATTAACGGCAGGAGTATAATACCGAATGGATTTAGGTTCAATTATTTACAAGGAGGTCGTGACAGAATGGTCAGCGTTGCAATCAAGTATCGTAAATATGCACGGCCTGCTTATGCGGTATAATCACACCGCAAACGTTTTATTGTGAAAACAGGGCCGTGGACATTATGAATCCATGGCCTTTTTAGACTGCGAAAATAACCCTTTGGAGGGAACTGATGAATAATACAGAACAAAAGCGAAAAGTTAATTATAAACTTGTAGGAAAGGCGCTTACTGGCAGCGGCTGGTATTTGCTGTTTGCGAGCGTGGCGCTGCTGGTAGCGGTTGTTGCGGCTTATTGCGGGCCGCTGGTCGTCAGCTTTACGGTGGATAGTGTGATCGACGCGCAGACCAGCAATCTGCCGGACATCATGCAGAATGCGATGAATGCATTGGGCGACCGTGAGTTTCTGCGGCAGAATATCTATATATGCGCGCTGGCGCTGGTTGCCTGCACGGTGGTGAACGCCATAGCCACGCTGCTGAGACGGCGGTATGTGGCGCTGGCCAGCGAGGGCGTGGCAAAGACGCTGCGCGACGGGCTCTACGAACACCTGCAGCGGGTGCCATACGATTATTACAAGCATGTTTCCACCGGCGACCTTGTGCAGCGCTGCACCTCGGATGTGGATACTATACGCCGCTTTATCAGCGTGCAGCTGCTGGAAATTGTGCGCACGGTGGCCATGGCAGTGATAGCCTGCGTGATAGTGTTCCGGCTGGATGTGCGCATGGCGTGGGTGTCCGTGGCGCTGCTTCCGATACTGTGTGCATCCAGCTTCGTATACTTTAAGCAGGTACAGAAGCAGTTCCTTCTCAGCGACGAGGCGGAGGGCAAGCTGTCCGCCACGCTGCAGGAGAATCTAACCGGCGTAAGGGTGGTGCGCGCATTTGGCCAGCAGCATTCCGAGGTGGAAAAATTTACCGAATGTAACAGAGACTTCCGCGATAAGACGTACAAGCTTATCCGAATGCTGGGTATGTACTGGGGCGCAAGCGATTTCCTGGGATATATTCAAATCGCCATTACGCTGTTTGTAGGCGTTATGATGTGTGTGCGGGGCACGCTTACGCTGGGCAATATGCTGGTGTTCGTGACCTACACCGGTATGCTCACATGGCCTGTGCGGCAGCTGGGGCGAGTGTTGGCTGATCTGGGCAAGGCTACGGTGTCTTTGAACCGACTGGACGATATACTCTCCCAGCCGGTAGAGCGGGAGACCGGCGCGGCGCTTACGCCCGTGATAAAGGGCTACATCGAGTTCAAAAATGTGTGCTTCGGCTACGACGCATATGATGATGTGCTCCAGAATATCAGCTTTACCGCAGAGCCGGGGCAGACCGTGGCCATACTTGGCAGTACTGGCAGCGGCAAGACCAGCCTTGTGCAGCTGCTGCAAAGACTGTACACCTGCACGGCCGGGCGCATCACGGTAGACGGCGTGGATATAAACGATATTGACCATGCGCACCTCAGACGCAATATAGGCATAGTGCTGCAGGAGCCGTTTTTGTACTCCCGCACCATAATGGACAACATACGCATAGTCAACCCCGAGGCCCCCGACGAGGAGGTGTTCGGCGCGGCAAAGATAGCAGCGGTGCACAACGTGATAAAGAGCTTCGAAAACGGCTACGACACCATCGTGGGCGAGCGCGGCGTAACGCTTTCCGGCGGGCAGAAGCAGCGCGTGGCGATAGCCCGTATGCTGATGCAGCATGCGCCAATACTTATATTTGACGATTCGCTCTCCGCCGTGGATACCGAGACCGACGCCGCCATACGCGACGCGCTTTCCCACATGAAGGAACATGCGACTACGTTTATTATCAGCCATAGGATAACTACGCTGTGCCGCGCGGATAAGATACTGGTGCTGGAGAACGGCAGGCTTGTGCAGCAGGGCACGCATGAGCAGCTAATAAACCAAGAGGGGCTTTATCGCCGCATTGCCGGCATACAGGATATGCTGGAGGACGAGCTGCGCGATGATCTCGATAAAGGAGATGATAATCAATGAGCGCCATTGAGGAACAGAGCTACGACCAAAAGGTCGATTTGAAGATATGGAAGCGGCTGATTCGCTACGCATGGAACTATAAACGCAGTGTTATCGCGCTGGTTGCAGTACTTGTGATGGTGGCGCTGGTGGATATTGTTTACCCGCTGATGAGCCGCTACGCCATAGATAACTTCATAGAAAAGAGCAGCATGGACGGCATGGGCTGGTTTTGCGCGCTGTACATCGCGTTTGTTGCGCTGCAGTCGTCCGGAGTGTATCTGTTCGTTAAGCTCGCGGGCAGGCTGGAGATGAACGTTTCCTACGACATCCGCCAGGACGCCTTTAAAAAGCTTCAGGAGCTGTCCTTCTCGTTCTACGACAAGACTGCCGTTGGCTATCTGATGGCGCGCATGGTAAGCGATATCGCCCGCCTGTCCGAGATGATAGCCTGGAGCATAGTGGATCTAATGTGGGCGCTTGCATATGTTGTGGGCGTTATAGTCGCCATGATGGTGCTGGATTTCGGCCTTGCCATGCTTGTGCTGGTGGTGATACCTCCGCTGGCTGTGATAAGTGTGTTCTTTCAAAAACGCATACTCAAATACCAGCGCATAGTAAGGAAGACCAACTCCAAAATAACCGGCTCCTTCAACGAGGGGATAATGGGCGCGATGACCAGCAAGACCCTTGTGCGCGAGAACGCCAACACCAAGGAGTTTACCGTGCTCACGGGCGAGATGCGACGTGCCAGCGTGCGCGCGGCAATGCTCTCAGCACTTTTCATGCCCATAGTGATGTTTTTGGGCAGTATCGGCACAGGGCTTGCACTGTACCGCGGCGGCTATGAGGTGATATTCCTGGGCGCCAGCTTCGGTACGCTGTCCGCGTTTATCAGCTATACCGCTAACTTTTTCGAGCCGATACAGCAGCTTGCGGGTATACTGGCGGAGATGCAGAGCGCGCAGGCCAGCGCCGAGCGGGTGATACATCTTATCGACACCCCGTGCGAGATAGTCGACTCTCCCGAGGTGATAGAAAAATACGGCGACGCATTTTCGCCCAAGCGTGAAAACTGGGAGGATATAACCGGCGCGGTGGAGTTTACGCACGTTTCTTTCGGTTATGCCGGCGGTGAAAAGGTGCTGGAGGATTTTTGCCTTAAGGTGCGACCCGGCGAGAATATCGCGCTTGTGGGCGAGACCGGCGCGGGGAAGTCCACTATTGTGAACCTCGTATGCCGCTTTTACGAGCCTACGTCGGGCGAGATACTCATCGACGGCGTGGACTACCGCAAGCGC
This sequence comes from uncultured Oscillospiraceae bacterium, assembly GCA_964642795.1. Taxonomy (GTDB): domain Bacteria; phylum Bacillota; class Clostridia; order Christensenellales; family CAG-138; genus JAVVVD01. The sequence goes on from CAZXRQ010000003.1 coordinate 17,911, forward strand.
AGCCAGCTTTGGCTTCAGGACAGGCTGGGCTACGTGCTGCAAACGCCGCATCTGTTCTCCGGCAGTATAAGAGACAACATCCGCTACGGCCGAAAGGACGCTACGGACGAGGATGTGCGCGCCGCAGCGCGCATGGTGCACGCGGAGGAGTTCATACTCAAGCAGGAGCACGGCTACGATACCGAGGTGGGCGAGGGCGGCGCAAGGCTATCCACCGGTGAAAAACAGCTGGTATCCTTTGCCCGGGTAATATTGAAGAATCCGCGCATATTCGTGCTGGACGAGGCGACCAGCAGCGTGGATACCGAGACCGAGCAGCTTGTGCAGCACGCCATAACCACCGTGCTTAACAACCGCACCAGCTTCATAGTGGCGCACAGGCTTTCCACCATACGCAATGCGGACAGGATACTCGTTATACGCGACGGTCACATAACCGAAGCCGGCACGCATACGGAGCTGCTCAAGCAGAAGGGCTACTACTACGACCTGTATACCACGCAGTTCCGCGAGGAGGCAAGCGATAGCATATTGCAGTAATTAGGCGTGATAACGGGGGCGACGCAAGCTCCCGTTTTTGTTATAATAGTAATATGAAAGATCTACCTGACAGCTTTATACGGCGCATAAAGGCACAGCTTGGGGAGGAGGGCTTTTCCGCTTTTATAGCGGAATACGAAAAACCGCCCGTGCGCGGCCTGCGCGTAAACACGCTTAAAACTACGGTTGCCGGCTTTGCGGCCGCTTCGCCTTGGCCGCTTAAGCCGTCGCCGCTGCTGGACGAGGGCTTTGTGCTGGCTGGCGATCCTTTGCACGTTGGCGCGCATCCGTACCATGCGGCGGGGTTGTTCTATATGCAGGAGCCTTCCGCGATGAGCGTTATAGCGGCTGCGGGGATATCGACAGCACCTGAGCTGCGCGTACTGGATATGTGCGCGGCTCCCGGCGGCAAGGCGGGCGGCGTAGCCGCGCGCATGGCGGGGCAGGGACTGCTTATCGCAAACGAGATAGTTCCAAACCGGGCGCGCACGCTTGCGTATACGCTGGAGCGGCTGGGCGTTGCAAACGCCGCCGTCACATGCGCGTACCCGGATGATATCGCCAAGGCCTTGCCGGATTATTTCGACGTGGTGCTGGTGGATGCACCGTGCAGCGGCGAGGGCATGTTCAGAAAGGACGATACAGCCGTTTCCGAATGGTCACAGGCGCATGTGAAGGCTTGCGCGCAGCGGCAGCTCGCCATACTGGAAAGCGCATATACCTGTGTTGCCGGCGGCGGGCGGCTTGTATATTCCACCTGCACGTTTTCCACGGATGAGAATGAGGGCGTGGTAGAGACGTTTTTACTGGCCCATGCGGACATGCGTATTGAGCATATGCAAAGGCTTTGGCCGCATACCTGTGCAGGAGAGGGGCATTTTATAGCGGTGCTGCAAAAACGGGACGGCGTGCGTAAGGACTATCACGAGCTTGCGCTTACCCCGTGCAGAAACGGCGCATATGTGGAGTTTTGCGATAAAAACCTTGTGGCTGTGCCGGCTGCATACGAGCTGCCGGGCGGACGCGTGCTGTGTGCGGCGGGACTGCCGGCGCCGCTTTCCGCATTGCATATATGGTGTGCCGGTACAAACATGGGCGAGCTTGTGCGTGGCCGGTTTATACCCGCCCATGCGCTGGCGCTGAGGGCAGAGCAGCTGATGGCGAACATGGTCACATTGGATGCGGAGGATGCGCGGCTTTCGGCGTTCCTGCGCGGCGAGAGTATCCCATGCGATACCCGAAACGGCTGGTGTGCGGTTTCGGTGGAGGGCCATGCGCTGGGTTTGGGCAAGGCGGTGGACGGGGTAATAAAAAACCATATTCCCAAGGGGCTGCGCGTGAGCGCTTGATGTGGATTTTTGCCTGCGCTTGTGTTATGCTGTTGCACAAGGGAGTATAGGAGGTATTAAATGGAATATTCAACAGTCTTTTCTCAGCAGGATATAAATGAAAACAAGGCCGTAGCGGCGCTTGCAAATATACCGGTGCTGTTTTGGTTGCCTCTGGTCGCCGCCAAAGGCTCGCCCATGGGCATGTTCTACTGTAACCAGGGATTTTGGCTGCTTATAGCAAGCGTTGTGGCAAGTATGCTTAGCTATGTGCCGTTGATAGGCTGGATAGCCGGCTTTGCGCTGTGGGTGGCCGTTGTGGTGTTTGCAATACTGGGTATTGCCGCCGCATGGCAGGGCAAGGCGCGCGAGGTGCCGGTGCTGGGCAAGACCGTGGTGTTCAAATAGAATAAAGCGCTGATAAGCAATTGTAAAGCGGCGGCCTGCTGGTGCAGACCGCCGCAATTCATTTACAGGAGACATGCATCACTACCGTCCTGTATAAGCTGACGAGTCATGGCAAACGAGACATTCCGAGCTTGTGCTTTTTTCCTGAAGCTTGTCATTGTGCGAATACATGGTTGAAGGCGCATGATATTTCTCGGCCGATTTTACAAGGTGCGGGGTAATACAGCCACACTTGACGCAGAGATAATGCTCGATGCCGGAAGCGTACCGCGTATAACCTGCGCGGGAATCCCACCATACGTCGCGCGTTTCGGCCTTCTTATAGTCGTTGAGCTTGTTTTTACCGTCTTCATCCAATACGGTTATACTCGTTTTACAGCGGCTGCATTCATATATACCGGGGCTTGCGGGAGCTGCTTCAAAAATATGCCCGCCTAAGCGCTCACATGCGGCGATCCGAACAGAATCATGGTATGCGTTTTCAGCGGCGTATTCGAGCTGCTCGGCGTCCTGTAACCTGGCCAGCGCCGTATGCTGCATTTCCTCCAAGGGCCTGAGACTTAAAATGAAATCCAGCAGAAACGTGCCGGTCAGCTTCTGTACCGCTGCTTCGACTGTTTCGGGGCGACATCCGTTCGGAACACGGGGCGCCTGAGCAGACGGCGGAGTCATCGCTACCACCATAAGCATACCCTGGCCGGCTATGCTGCGTACCGCCGCAAGCTGCACAGCGGGCAGCGGCGCTTTTTGGGCGGCGCTGGTAAGCTGTGCTTCGTTTTTCATGGAGGCTACGGCGCGCAGCGCTTTAGCTTCGTTATAGTCCATCCATGCGGGTTTAAAGATACTCATATCAAATCCCCTGCTATATTAGATTGTATCCCACAGCGTTTGCTATGAGCAGCAGTATCACCGTAAGAACCAGTATAGGAAGCTGGAACTTGATGCTCCATTTCGCCCATTTGCCATAGCCCACGCCCGCAAGGCCGAGGCTTATCAGCAGCACAGCGTTGGTGGGGTAGAATATATTTGAGAAGCCGTCGCCGTAGGCGAAGGCCAGCACCGCCACCTGTCTGGAAACGTCGCACATATCCGCGAGCGGTGCGATTATCGGCATTAACAGGAAAGCCTTTGCCGACGCCGAGCCTATGAAGAAGTTCATTATTAGCACCAGCGCATATATCAGCAGCACGACCACGCCGCTGGATGCGCCGGACGCCCAGCCGGAAACGGTATAGAGCAGGGTGTCCAGTATTTTGGCCTCCTGCATGGTATAGCGCACGGAGCTTGCCATAAGTATCATCAGCAGCGCGGGCAAAAAGCTCTTCATGCCGCGCAGGAATGCGCCAAGATAGTTTTTGGTGCCAAAGCCGCTGAGCAGTGCGGCAAGCGTTCCGGCAAGCAGAAACATCACCGCGACTATGGGCAGAAGTATATCCTGTAAAAACGTCAGGAAGGTAGAGCATATCACCAGCAGCATACCGGTCGCGAGCACTATGGAAAACGCCGCAAGCGCACGGCTCATGCGCGGGTTATGGGTGTATTCCGTGCGCACAGCAGCCCATCTGTCCGCAGCGTCCGCATCATATATAGGCGAGCGGGTGGGGTCTGCCTCTATACGCCGGGAATACCAGCGCAAAAACAGATATAGCAGAGGATATATGAGAACAAAGGATAGTACGCGGAAGGAGAGGCCGGACAGCATGGGAAGTCCGGAAAGCTGCTGTGCCGTGCCTACGGAAAACACATTGCACACGCCTGTGGAGAAGCCGCAGCATACGGCGAGTATGCTCATCCCCAGCCCGGTAAGCGCATCCCATCCTAGGCAATAGGCCAGCGCGACAGCTATCGGCACAAGAGGCACCACCTCCTCAAAGGAGCCCACCAGCGCGCCCAACGCCATGAAGAACAGCGACGTAAGCGCAAGCAGCGTATAGCGGCGACTCTTGAACCGGTGATATATAACCGAGAGCATGTAGCGCATCAACCCGCATTCGTCCAGCGCGGTGAACGCTCCGCCTATGACCAGCAGCACGGCGCATATGGCAATTATCATGGTGCTGCCCTGCGCGCCCAGTACTAAAAACGGAGAAAGCAGCCACTTCCAAAATGGCAGGCCCCCCTCTGTAGCTGCGTAGGTGTCGGGTATGACCACCTCGCGGCCGTCCACGATCTCGCGTTGGTATTCGCCGGACGGCAGTATGAAGGTGAGTGCGTAGGTAAGCAGCATCAGGCAAAAAAGTATCACCAATGCGCTGATAAAGGACTTTTTGCTTACGTCCAGCAGCCGGGCTTGAGAACTGTTTTTTTCCATAGTACACCCCCGAGTTGATGCTGATACCATTATACACTACGAGTGCGATTTTGTCCGCAAATAGATATGATACAAAAGAAGCAGCCTGCTTAGCTGCTTCTTTTGCGGTGGCCGATGGGGAGCGGCGCACCAAAGATGGTTGGGGGTATGTCATCGTGGAAAGGGGGGCTTTCCGCGGAATGACCGCAAGCTGCGTATTGAAGGGCTTAAGCTGCCGAGCGTTCGCCTAGCGTTAAGGAAATGTTCAGCGTCTCATTGCCTCTCATCACCGTTATTGTTACCGAATCCCCTGCTTCGTATTCATACAGCAGTGAGGAAAGTTCGGAATAGCTTGCTACCTCGGTGTTGTCAAATGCGAAAATTATGTCGTTCACCTGCAATCCCGCAGCTTCCGCGGCGCTGCCGGTGGCAACCTCGATTATCATGGGCCGGGTGATGTAGCCGCCCTGCGAGTAACCGAAGCCGGATTGCCCGCCGCTGTTGGAGAACAGGCTGACATCCTGCATACTGATGCCAATATACGGCCGGCCGCTGACATAGCCGTAGTCCATAAGATCCTCTGCTGCAGGCAATACGGTCTCCATGGGTATTGCAAAGCCCAGGCCTTCAACCTCCAGCCCAAGGCTCTTGCAGTTGACGATGCCTATCAGCTCGCCCTTTTCATTGAACAGGCCGCCGCCCGAATTGCCGGGGTTGACCGCCGCGTCGGTCTGCATGAGCGTCATGGATATGCCGTCGACCTCTATGGTGCGCTCAAGGCCGCTGATTATGCCGCTGGACACGCTGCATGCGAGCGAGCCGAGCGGGTTGCCTATTGCATAAACCGTGTCGCCTACGTTGGTAAGCGTTGAATCGCCTACGGTGGCAAACGGCAGGTTGGAGGCGTCTATTTTTAACACGGCGATGTCCGTCTGTGCATCCACGCCGATAAGCTCAGCAGCGTACTCGGCGCCGTCCTGCAGGTAAACGGTTATGCCGGTGGCGCTCTCAATAACATGGTTATTGGTTATTATGTAACCGTCGGATGTGAGAATAACGCCGGAACCGGAGCCTGTGGTCTCGCTTCCGCTGCTGTCGTAGCCGTAGTATGAGCTGTAGCTTGTATAGGTCACGTCTATACCCACCACGGTGCCCATACAGGCCTGCAGCGCATTATCGGACGTTGCGGTGCTGTTGCTTGAAACCGCTGTACTTATACCGGTTGAGGCGAGAGAGGAGCCGGAATCGGAGGCAGTGTTGGAATTCGAGGGTGATTCGCTTTCAGCAACCGTCTTGTCATTTATGGCATCTGCCGAGGCGGTGGACTCGTCGCCGGAGGAGGTCAGCGCATACATAAGTCCAGCGCCTCCGCAGCCGCATATCAGCGCGCATACGAGCACGAGCGTTACCATAAGCCGTACGCTTACGGTCCTTACACGCTTTTTCTGCGCAACGGGTTGTGGTTGATATATAGGTGTGCCGCTTTCGGGATACGCGGTGTTTTGTTCGTTAAACTGCATGTTATCCATATCGAGCATCTCCTTGTTCTTTATTCTATGGTGGTATTCTAACTCGAAATTTTGTATGCACAAAAGCATCAATACGCCACAACTATGAAGAATTGTGGTGTATTTGTGGCGACGGAAAAACTATACATATACAAAATGGTGTGAGTTGCGCGGATGGCCGCTGCATTGACAATGCTGTTATGCACGGCTAAAATATGGCTGTATATGCTGACAATATGATTTTTGAAGCTGTACAATTCGTGTTTGGGCGAGTATGCGGTTCCCTGACAACACAGGGGAACGTGGATATACCGAAAGGACAGCATGGATATACTTAACGGAATAGCGGAGGACATACGCGAGCTGCTTCAGGGCTACGTATCGGCGGAGAGCTGCACCGGTACGCCGGAGGAGAACAGCGGAGCGGACTTTTTTATCGCTAGCTTCAAGGCGCAGAAGTATTTTGTACGGCACCCGGAGCATCTGATAAAGCACCCTGTACCCGATGATCCTTTGGGACGCTCCGTGTGCTGCGCTATGCTGCGCGGCATGTCGGAGGAAACCGTGGTAATGATGCACCATTACGACGTAACCGACATAGAGGATTACGGCCGTTTTGCGGAGCTTGCTTACAGACCGGCTGCGCTTGACAGCGTATTGAAGGAGGACGGGATGGGGCTTGAGCCGGAGGCAGCCGGCGATCTAAATAGCGGCGGCTTTATGTTTGGCCACGGCGTATGCGACATGAAGGGCGGCGGCTGCATACAGATGGCGCTGCTGTCGCGGCTGGCGGAGGAAGGAGATTTCCACGGCACACTTATGGTATTGGCGGTACCGGATGAGGAAAATCTGTCGGCGGGCATGAGGGAAGCGGTAGCTTTGTTGCGTGAGCTGAAGGATAAGTACGGCCTGAATTACCGTCTTATGATAAACTCAGAGCCGCATCTGCGCAAGGAGCCGCATACCGGTATGCTTTCAATAGGCTCCATAGGCAAGCTGCTGCCGTTTGTATACTCGCGGGGGCGCATGTCACATGCGGGAATGCCTGGCAGGGGTATTAACCCGCTGGCAGTGATGAGCCGCATAGTGTCGCGGACAGAGGGGCTGCCGCTTACGGGGGACGGCGCGTCTGCCCCAACATGGCTTATGCTGCGCGATGATAAAACGCACTATAACGTGTCCATGCCGCGCTCGGCATTTGGCTGCTTGAGCGTGATGACGTTCTATACCAAGCCTGCCGAGGTGCTAAACCGGCTGCATAGCATATGCGAGGAGGCGTTTGCGGAATGCCTGGCGGCCCGCGAAGCTGCGGGTGTGCAAAAACAATCATGGACGCCCAGGGTGATGGATTGGGCGCAGCTGAGCCGCGAGGCAGCGGAGGCGGGCGGCGCTGACTGGATGGCCGGGTACGACGGCCTGGTGAGAGAGCTTGCCGCGAGAATAGCCTGCGGCAGCGCATCATATGCGGACGCATACCGTGCGCTGCTGGAATATGCTTGCAATGCCTTGTCGGACGTTCCGATGGTCATATACGGGCTAATGCCGCCGTACTATCCGGCGGTGACCAACGGCAATTTCAGCGGCGTCAGCCGCAGTATTGCGCGCATAGGCGAGCTGCTTGCAGAATATGCGGCGGCGCATTTTGATCAGCCGTATGAGACGGAGCCGTTCTATAACGGCATATCGGATCTTAGCTATGTCAGCGCACCGGATTCGGCGGATGCTGAGGGCACACAAAGGCTGCTTATGGAGCAGATGCCGATGTATGGAATAAGCTATAAGCTGGCGCTGGAGGATATGGCGGTAATAGCCATGCCGTGCATAAATGTAGGCCCTTGGGGAAAGGATTTTCACAAGCTCACGGAGCGCGTATACATGGATGACCTGTTTAACAGGACGCCGGAGCTGCTGTATCAAGCCATAAAAACAGCATTGGATATTGATTGATACCGGCAAAATCGGGAGGGTACAAAAAAAGAGGATGCGTGGGCATCCTCTTTTGATTGAATGATGATCTGTCTGTTATCAGACAAGACCCTGCGACATCATGGCATCCGCGACCTTCATGAAGCCGGCGATGTTGGCGCCAGCTACCAGATCGTAGCCAAGACCGTATTTCTCGGCGGCTGTGGCGGAAGCGGCATGGATGTTGACCATGATGGTCTTGAGCTGCTTGTCGACTTCCTCGGCGCTCCAGCTGAGACGCTCGGCGTTCTGGCTCATTTCCAGCGCGCTGGTGGCGACGCCGCCTGCGTTGACGGCCTTGCTGGGAGCGACCACGAGGCCCTTGCTCTGGAGGAAAGACAGCGCTTCGTTGGTGGTGGGCATGTTGGCTACTTCGATGTAGTACTTGGTGCCGTTGGCGAGTATCAGCTCAGCCTGCTTCATGTCTATCTCGTTCTGATAGGCGGCGGGCATACAGATATCGACCTTCTGCTTCCAGGGCTTCTCACCTGCGACAAACTGTACGCCAAACTTGTCGGCATAGTCCTTGACCAGGTTGCGGCCGGAGGCGCGCATCGTGAGCATGTAATCGATCTTTTCCTCGGTTACTATGCCGTCGGGATCATAGATATAGCCATCGGGGCCGGCCAGAGTGACGACCTTGCCGCCAAGCTCTGCAACCTTCTTGGTGATGCCCCATGCCACGTTGCCGAAGCCGGAGACTGCAACGGTCTTGCCCTTGATGGAATCGTTCTCATGCTTGAGGACTTCCTGCAGATAATACACAGCGCCGTAGCCGGTGGCTTCCGGGCGGATAAGGCTTCCGCCGTAGGACAGGCCCTTGCCGGTGAGTACGCCGTTTTCATATGCGCCGCGAATGCGCTTATACTGTCCAAACAGATAGCCGATCTCACGGCCGCCTACGCCGATATCGCCGGCGGGCACGTCGATGCTGGGGCCGATGTGGCGCTGCAGCTCGGTCATGAAAGCCTGGCAGAAACGCATGATCTCAGCGTCGCTCTTGCCATTGGGATCAAAATCGCTTCCGCCCTTGCCGCCGCCGATGGGGAGGCTGGTAAGGCTGTTTTTGAAGGTTTGCTCAAAGCCGAGGAATTTCATAACGGAAAGATTGACATGGGAGGCAAACCTAAGGCCGCCCTTGTAAGGCCCGATGGCGCTGTTGAACTGTACGCGGAAACCGCGGTTGACGTGAACCTTGCCGGCGTCGTCGACCCAGGTTACGCGGAATTCGATAACGCGCTCCGGCTCTACCATACGCTCAAGCAAACCGGCCTTTTGATATTCCGGATGCTGGGCAACGACAACCTCCAATGATTTGAAGACCTCTTCTACGGTCTGCAAAAACTCGGGTTCATTAGCGTCGCGCTTTTTCACCTTATCAAGGACTTCCTGGATATAGGCATTCATTTTCAAAGTACCTCCCACGATGTTCGTGCAAAATTTGCGGCATAGCAATAAACCATCCGCACCCCCATCATAATCGGTTGTTAATGGCGTGTCAATATCGTTTCGATGATAAAAGCACTTTTACGATAAATTTATTTAATTCCGATACAATGCCAAGAATATTATGCACAACGCACAGCATATCGCGTTTGCTTATAGTCTCAACAGCAGGTCTTCATATGTGGGGAAGGGCCAGTAGGCTTTGGCGGTAACGACCTCCAGCTTATCGGCGGCCTCGCGCAGCTGACTCATAGCGGGCAGTACAAGATCGCGGCACAGGCGTCCCGCATCCAAAGTATTGGGCTCGGCCTTAACCTTATCCAGCCTGGCATCAAGCTCAAGCGCATGGGTATACATCGTATCCGAAAGCGAAGCCATGCGCTCCAGCAGGCCGCTCTCGGGCCGCACGGACATTCCCAGCGCCTGTTTTGCGGCGATCGTTCCGGCCAGCTCTTTTTGGTAGGCAAATACGGCGGGGAAGATATCACGGTGGGCCATTTCCAGCATGGTCTTAGCCTCTATGCTTATCACCTTGACGTAGCTTTCCAGCATTACGTCGTAGCGGGATACCATCTCGCGTTCGGTAAATATGCCGTGGCGGGTGAACAGCGCGACGTTCTTTTTATCGATGAAGCTGGGCAGCGCGTCCACGGTGGTAGGCAGGTCGTCAAGACCACGCCGGTGCGCTTCCTCCACCCATTCGCTGCTGTAACCGTTGCCGGCGTACAGTATGCGCTTATGCTTGCCTATCTCGCTGCGCATAAGGGTAAAAGCCGCGTTTTCCAGCTCCGGCTTGCCTTCCAGCTCATCGGCGTATTCGCCGAGAGCCTGTGCGAGTATGGTGTTCAGCACGGTGTTTACGTCGGCTATGGACTGCGATGAGCCCAGCATACGGAATTCGAATTTATTGCCGGTAAACGCCATGGGCGACGTGCGGTTTCTGTCGGTGGAATCCACGCGCAGCTTGGGCAGCACGGCCGTACCGCTTTCCAGCAGGCGCACGGCGCGCTGCGTGTACTCGTCGTCGTTTTCGATTGCATTGAGCAGCTCCGTAAGATCCTCGCCCACAAATATGGAAACTATCGATGGCGGCGCTTCCTGCCCGCCCAGCCTGCAGTCGTTGCTCGCGCCGGCCACACATACGCGCAGCAGATCCTGATATTCATCCACGGCCTTTATCAGCGCGCATACGAACAGTAAAAACAGTATGTTGTCCTGCGGGGACTTGCCAGGCTCAAACAGGTTAATGTGGGCGTCGGTGGAAAGCGAATAATTGTTGTGCTTGCCGCTGCCGTTGAGCCGCATGAAAGGCTTTTCGTGCAGCAGACATACAAGCTCGTGCTTGAGCGCGACCTTCTTCATTAGCTCCATTATGAGCTGGTTGTTGTCGGTTGCGGTGTTGGCGTCGGTATATATGGAGGCAAGCTCGTACTGCCCGGGGGCTACCTCCTTATGCTCGGTTTTAACATATACGCCCAGCCGCCACAGCTCGCGGTTAAGCTCCGCCATAAAGCTGGCTACGCGGGGCTGTATCGTGCCGAAGTAATGGTCGTCAAGCTCCTGTCCTTTGGGGGGCTTTGCGCCGTACAGTGTGCGCGAACAGAACAGCAGATCGCGCCGCCTGTCAAACAGCTCCTTTTCTACCAAAAAATACTCTTGCTCGGAGCCTACGCAGGGGGTAACGCGCGCAACCTCCTGGCCGAACAGCTTAAGCATTCGGCAGGATGCGGCGCTAATAAGCTCAACGCTGCGGAGCAGCGGCGTTTTTTTATCCAGTGCGTCGCCGCCGTAGCTGAAAAACACCGTGGGGATGTACAGCACATGGTCCTTTATGAAGGCATAGCTCGTGGGATCCCATGCGGTATAGCCGCGCGCCTCGAATGTGGGGCGCAGGCCGCCGGACGGGAAGCTGGACGCATCCGGCTCGCTCATGATAAGCTCCTTGCCGGAAAACTCCGCCACGGCCGTACCGCCTTTTCCCGGGGCGATGAAAGCATCGTGCTTTTCGGCGGTAACGCCGGTGAGCGGCTGGAACCAGTGCGTATAGTGGGTGGCGCCCTTTTCCAGCGCCCAGTCCTTCATGGCGGAAGCAACGGCGCCTGCGGTATGCGGCGCAAGCGGCTTGCCGCGGCGGCGGGTATCCTTTACCGCCTTGTAAGCCTCCGGGGAGAGCCGCTGCTTCATAACGGCCTCATTAAATACCATTTCGCCAAAAGTTGCTATAACGTCTCCCACAACGGCGCCTCCTTCCCAAACCAATGCTTATTACAATTAAGTGAGATTATATGCGTTTAATATATTATATGTCAATGAGGTATAAGCAAAAACTAGTGTGTTATAGCCTCCCGCTTATGGCATAGCTGATTATGGCGATGCACTCGCGCAAAAGGTTGTTGGGTGCGGTATACCATATGTCCGGCGCTGCTATGCCGGAGGCCTCTAAACCAAGCGACCGCGCCACGCGTTCTGCGCGGAACACATGGAAGCCCGTGGTGACGAACGCTATGTCCGTGCCGCCGTGCTGTGCGATTATCTCTTTAGAGTAAAGGAAGTTCTCATAGGTGCTTTTCGCCTGATCCTCCATAATTATGCGCGATGCGTCGGCACCGCAGGAAACCAGGTAATCATACATGGCCTGCGCCTCGGACAAATCCTCGCCGGGCCCCTGTCCGCCCGTTACGATAACGTAAGCGTCGGGGAAGCGCTGCATACTGTCGTTTGCGGTATCCAGCCGGTATTTGAGCGTAAGCGAGATGCGGTCGCCCCGTACGGCGCAGCCCAGCACGACTATGACGTCCGCGGACTGCACGGGGGTGGTTGCCGCGCCAAGTATTATGCCGCTCATAACGCAGAAAAACAGAATAAGCGCAGCGTACGCGGCCGCGGCTATTTTGATGAATAGGCCTGCTGTATTCGCAAGGCCTGCGCAAAGCGGCGCAAAAAATATGCCTGCAAGCAGCAGCGGCAGGCCAAGTATCGCGGGCAGATATGTGCCGAGGTTGCCGTTTGACAGCATCCGCACAAAAAGCGTATCCGCTATCAGCAGCGATCCTGCGATTATCAGTATGGTTTTAAGCATCGGCCTCATCTTCGCATTTGTCCTCCTTAGGCGCAGCGGAGCCGGGTGCGGCGGGGGCGGGTACGTTTGCTGCATATACGCCTATAAGTACCATAAGTATACCCAATCCCTGCAGCAAAGAGAAGTCCTCCCTCAGGAACACCACTCCGCATACCACGGCAACGACAGTACAAAGCCCCGCAAAGGAGGATGCGCGCGTAGGCCCTATAAGATCTATGCCGCGAATGGCCATGAAAAACCCTGCGATGGAGCTTATTATGGATAAAAACAATACTCCGAGAAGAAAATTCGTGTTTTCAAACGGCGCGCGTACAAGCTCGCCCAGCGTGCCGTTTACACCGTTTACTATGAGCGCGGCAGTGGGGAATACTATGGCGCCGGACGCTATAATGGCATAGGTCTTTTCGGCGCTGGAGAATTCCGTAGCCTTTCGCGTGAATATGACGTACAGGCTGTCTGAGAATACGGTTATTATGAGCATAACGTAGCCGAGCGCGTTAAAGGACGCTGAAAGCCCTTTTACTATGCTTGTAAGCGTAACGCCCAATACGGAAACGACTATGCCGACTATCTGAAGGCCGGTGGGCTTTTCCTTTAGCACTATCGCAGCAAGTATAAGCGTGAGTATGGGCATACAGGCAAGTACGGTGCTGCTTTCAGTGGCGGTGGTCATCTGTATGCCGAGGGTCTCGAAGGTAAAGTATATTATAGGCTGAAACAGCGCCATGACTAAAAGCGGCTTTAGATTGCGGCCCTTAAGACTAAACTTTATTATGCCGGACAGACGCAGCAGGGAGAATACGATGAAGGATATAAAAAAGCGCCATGCCAACAGCGTAAGCGGCGGGGCGTCGTTGATACCCAAGCGAACCGCTATGAAAGCGAGGCCGAACAATATGTTGCCGAGGATGCAATATACAATGCCGAGCACGGAATCCTTATTCATATTCATGAAGGGAATTATAGCACATTGTTGAGCAAATTGTAACGTATACGGTGGAAATATTGTAAATGGGAAGGTTTGATGATAAAATCAAAGCTGATTTGATTTGGAGGATAACAGATGAGCGGCATTATAGATAGACTGCTGGGAAACACGGCAGAAGCCCAAATAAAGAAGCTCCGTCCCATGATGGAGCGAATAAATGCGCAGGAGCCGGCCGTTCACGCGCTGACCGATGCGGAGCTGCGCTCTAAGACCGATGAGTTCAAGCGCCGCATAACCGACGGTGAATCGCTGGATGAGCTTATACCGGAGAGCTTCGCCGTGGTACGGGAGGCTGCGCAGCGCACGATAGGCCAGCGCCATTTCGATGTGCAGCTGCTGGGCGGCATAGTGCTGCACCAGGGCCGTATAGCCGAGATGAAGACCGGCGAGGGAAAGACCATCACAGAGACCTTGCCAGCGTATCTTAACGCGCTTACCGGGCATGGCGTGCATATTGTCACCGTAAACGACTATCTAGCCAAGCGTGACGCGCAGTGGATGGGCAAGATATACAAATTTCTCGGCCTTTCGGTGGGTTGCATAGTGCATGAGCTTACCGGCGACGAACGGCGCGAGGCATACGGGTGCGATATCACCTACGGTACAAACAACGAGTTCGGCTTCGACTATCTACGCGACAATATGGTAGTATATAAGGAAAGCATGGTGCAGCGCGAGCTGAACTACGCCATAGTGGACGAGGTGGACTCCATACTTATCGATGAGGCTCGCACGCCGCTGATAATCTCAGGCCGGGGCGAAAAATCCACCGATATGTATTCCAAGGCGGATAAATTCGTGCGCAAACTGGAGCGCGGCGCCAACATAGAAAAAAAGACGAAGTCCGAGCTTATGATGGGCGAGGAGCAGCCCGAGAGCGGCGATTACATGGCGGATATCAAGGCGCGTACCGTCGCGCTCACCACACAGGGAATGAAAAAGGCGGAGCAGTTTTTCAGCCTTGCCGACATATCCGATTCTGACAATACCGAATGCAATCACTACATATTGCAGGCGCTTAAAGCACACGCGCTGTTTACAAGGGATAAGGATTATGTTGTGCAGAGCGGGCAGGTGCTTATTGTGGACGAGTTCACCGGCCGCCTTATGCTGGGCAGGCGCTATTCCGATGGGCTGCATCAGGCGCTGGAGGCCAAGGAGGGCGTGAAGATAGAGCGCGAGAATAAGACGCTTGCGACAATCACGTTCCAAAACTACTTCCGCATGTATAAGAAGCTCGCCGGCATGACTGGTACCGCAAAAACCGAGGAGATGGAGTTCCAGTCCATATATGACCTTGACGTTGTGGAGACGCCTACCAATAAGCCCTGTGCGCGTGTGGATAATAACGACGTGGTGTATTCCACCGAAAAGGGCAAGCTGGCCGCCGTGGTGGAGGAAATAGTCGGGATACACGCGACCGGGCAGCCAGTACTGGTGGGCACGATATCCGTGGAAAAGAGCGAGCTGCTGTCGGATATGCTCAAACGCCGCGGAATAAAGCATGAGGTGCTCAACGCCAAGATGCACGCCAAGGAGGCGGAGATAGTTGCACAGGCCGGCAAATACGGCAACGTGACCATCGCGACCAACATGGCGGGCCGCGGCACGGATATACTGCTGGGCGGCAATCCGGACTTTATGGCACGGCAGGAGCTTAGACGGCAGGGCATGGAGGATTGGCTTATTGAAGAAGCTACTGGCCATGCGGATACCGATGACGCCGACATATTAACGGCGCGGGAGCAATACAAGCAGCTGTATTCGGGCTACAAGAAGGAAACGGACGTAGAGCACGACCGTGTAGTCGCTGCGGGCGGCCTGCACATAATTGGAACCGAGCGGCATGAATCCCGCCGTATAGACAATCAGCTGCGCGGACGGAGCGGCCGGCAGGGCGACAAGGGCTCCACACGGTTTTATGTTTCCATGGAGGACGACCTTATGCAGCGCTTCGGCGGCGAGCGTGTAAAGGAGCTTATGATGCGCCTTTCGCCGGAGGACGATATACCCATAGACGTAGGGCTTATCACCAAGCAGATAGAGAATGCGCAGAAGCGCGTGGAAAGCTACAACTTCGATATAAGAAAAAACGTGCTGCAATACGACGATGTTATGAACAAGCAGCGCGAGATAATCTGCGGCGAGCGGCGCAGGGTGCTTATGGGGGAGGATATACACGACTTCATAACCGATATGATAAAGGAGACCCTGGTGCAGCGTGTCGATCTGTATTGCTCGGCGCATGTTAAGCCGGATGAATGGGATATGTCCGGCCTTATGGGTGAGCTTGCCCAGATAACCGGCGACGACATGCGTATGCAGCTTGAGCAGGCTAACGGCCGCGAGGATATGCTGGAGGCCATCATGCAGCGCGCAATGGAGATATATGCAAAGCGCGAGCGCGAGATAGATGAATTGGGCGCGGGAATAGACATGCGCGAGGTGGAGCGCCGTATGCTGCTTAACGCTGTGGATGCGCACTGGATGGATCATATCGACGCGATGGATCAGCTAAGGCAGGGTATAGGCCTGCAGGCGCTGGGCCAGCGCGATCCGGTGGTGGCGTACCGCAACGCGGGCTTCGATATGTTCGACGAGATGGTCAACGGCATACGCGAGCGCACGGTGCGCACGCTGTATCATGTTTCCGTAAAGGCGGCGCCCGCGAAGCGCGAGCAGCTTGCTAACCCCATAGAGACCTCGGGCGATTCGCCCGCGCAGCCCGCGCGCGCGAGCGGCAAGAAGATCGGCCGCAACGATCCCTGCCCCTGCGGCAGCGGCAAGAAGTACAAAAACTGCTGTGGCGCGGGAAAGTAGGCGCGGTTGGCGCAGCAATGATACAATCAACGGGAAACGGCAGACAGGATGAGAGGATATGAGTTTTAAGGGATTTGCGGGCTTGCTTTTGATGGTGTTGTCGGCCTCGTCCTTTATTGCGGGTGTGGTTTTGCATTGGGGGATAAGCAAATACGAGCGCAATCACTCCCACGAGCTCAACATCGGAGTTAAGCAGAAAAAACGCATTGCACTGGGATTTTGGTGCAAGGCCGGATTTGTCCCGCTGGCGATACTCGGCGTATTGCCGATGTCCGTATAGCCGGCATAACAGATATTCAGCGGCGCTGTAAGCGCTTCTGCCGTGACAATACCCGCATGATATGATACGATATACCCGATATAAATAAGCTAAGGAAGTGATGCAGAGTGATCCAACTGGATGAGGTGCGGCAGCAGTACGCCGCGACCATCGAAACACTTAAAAAGGCAGGTGAGTCCCTTTGACCTGGCTTCATTGAAGCAGGAAAAGGAACAGCTTGAAGCCGATATGGGCGCGCCGGGCTTCTGGGACGACGTTGATAACGCAAATAAGGTCAACCAGCGAATGAAGGTCATCATGAACCGGCTGGATAAGTATGCGAAGCTGGAGTCAAGGGGCGAGGACATTAAGACCCTTATTGAGATGGCGGAGGAGGAAAACGACGAAAGCCTCGTGGATGAGATACACGAGGAGTACGCCTCCTTTGATGCAGATGTGCAGGCGCTCAAGCTCGAAACGCTGCTAAAGGGCGAATACGACGAACACAACGCCGTGCTCAGCCTGCACGCGGGCGCGGGCGGAACCGAGGCGCAGGACTGGGTGCAGATGCTGTACCGCATGTATACCCGCTATTGCGAAAAGCATGGCTATACCGTAAAGGAGCTGGATCTGCTAGATGGCGACGAGGCTGGCATAAAGAGCGTTACCTTTGAAGTGGACGGCGACAACGCCTACGGCTACCTCAAGGCCGAAAAGGGTGTGCACAGACTGGTGCGCATATCGCCGTTTGATTCGTCCGGCAGGCGGCATACGTCGTTTGCATCGCTGGACGTTACGCCCATATTTGACGACGACGATAACAGCATAGAGATAGACCCGGATGATATCCGCGTGGATACCTACCGCTCCGGCGGCGCGGGAGGTCAAAACGTAAACAAGGTCAGCTCGGCAATACGCATAACGCACATACCTACCAACATAGTGGTGCAGTGCCAAAACGAGCGCAGCCAGCTTCAAAATAAAGAGATGGCCATGCGTATGCTGCGAGGTAAGCTGATGGAGCTGGCCGAGCGTGAGCGCATGGAGCAGATGGCCGGTATCAAGGGCGAGATGAAGAAGATAGAGTGGGGCAGCCAGATACGCTCCTATGTGTTCCAGCCCTATACGCTCGTTAAGGACCATCGTACAAACGTCGAAAACGGCAATATACAGGCCGTTATGGACGGGGATTTGGATGCGTTTATCAACGCATATTTGGTGCAGTCATGAATAAAGCGAAGTTTTTTGCAAGCGACAACTGCTCGCCCGCTCACGAGAACGTGATGAAGCGGCTTATGGAGATAAACTCCGGGCACCTCCACTCCTACGGTGAGGATACCGAATACTGCCCCAAGGTGGCGCAGCGCGTGGCGGACGTATGCGGCGGCCGCGAGGCCTACTTTGTGCTTTCAGGTTCCGGTGCAAACGTCACAGCGCTTGCCTCCGTATGCCCAACATGGGGCGGCGTGATATGCACGGAGCTTGCGCATATCAATACCGACGAGACAGGCGCGCCGGAGCACATCATAGGCGGCAAGCTGTACGCGCTGAAGGGCACTGAGCTCAACAAGCTTACACCGGAGATGATAAGCGACATAGCCGTGCATAAATGTGGTGTGCAGCACTATAACCAACCCAAGGTGGTATCCATTACGCAAAGCACCGAGGTCGGCACGGTATATACCCCTGCCGAGGTGGCCGCGATAGCCGATACTGCACACAAGCACGGTATGCTGCTGCATATGGACGGGGCGCGCCTTGCAAACGCCATAGTCGGTTTGGGCTGTACGGCGAAGGAGATAACGGCAGACGCGGGTGTGGATATACTTAGCTTCGGCTTCAGCAAGAACGGCGGCATGATAGGGGATGCGGTGGTATCCTTTATACCGCTTGAGCATTTTCCGTATGTGCGCAAAAACTGCAACCAGCTCGTAAGTAAATCCCGCTATATCGCGGCGCAGATAGAGGCCTTGCTGGACGACGATCTGTGGCTTAAATGCGCTTGGCACGCCAATGCCATGGCAAAGCGTATATCCGACGGCATGTGTGCGCTTCCCGGCGTTTCCGCCGCATGGCCCACGCAGGCCAACGAGGTGTTCCTAAAGCTGCCGCACGACGCGATAGCGCCGCTGCGCGAGTTCATGGATTTCTACGACGCCGACGAGGGTGTGGATACCATTCGCTTGGTGGGCTCCTTCGATACTACGGAGGCGGATGTGGATGCGTTCATCACAAAGGCTAAGGAGATAATCTGCGGCTAAGAGTAAAATAAAGTTAAAAGGCGGCCGCTGGCCGCCCTTTTAGTCTATCGAAAAAGTCAAAACTGACTTTTTCGAGCTTGCAGTCTTTGCCTCTCGCCTACCGGCTGCGCCCGCTAGGCTCCCGGGCGGCAAAGCCTGAAAAGAATAGGAAAAATCTACGATTTTTCTTCCGGTCTGACGCACCTGTCGCCAGACCGGACTTAACATTAAAAGGCTTAGACCCTTAATAATCCCGCGGTTTAGCGGCCGCCCTTTGATTTTGTGAAGAGCGTTTGCAATCAGCCTATGCCTGCCTGTTGTATATCTCTGCAACGGACCTGCGGTTGCCGCCAATAAACACCAGCGCGGCGATAACGCATATGCCCATACAGACGGCGAGCACCAGACGTTCGCTCAAAAGCTCACTCAACGCGCCTGCGGCAAGCTCGCCTGCAAGCATTCCTGCGGTGCTCAGCGTGGAGAATACGCCGTTGAAGCGGCCCTTGCGCTCGTCAGGAACATAGCTTTGCGTGGCGGATATGCGTATGTTGTAGGAGGTTATGCCGAGTATACCGTTGAAGAAGCACATCACCATCATTATTGCTATGGGGAAGAAAAGGTACGAGCCCTCTAAAAACGATATTATCAAATATACGGCAAAGGCTATGGCGAACTTAGACTTAAACGGAAGTTTGAATCTGTAATGCAGCCCGCCGCCTATCATGCGGCCCAACATTGCCATACCCCATACCAGCATAAAGACATATTCGCCGTTGTTGAAATTGGCTTTGAAATAGGGCAGGGTGATGACCGACGACGCGCCGGAGCCGAATGCGCTGAAGGTGAAGTATATAACTATCGCAAGCAGCCCTTTTTCGCTGATAAGGTAGCTCATGCCCTCGCGGAAGTCGGTTTTGAAACGCCTTAACAGAGAGGGCCTTGCTCCGGCCGGTACCTCGCTTTCGGCGCGGTCGGAAATATATTTTTCGTTGGCGCAAATTCGGGTTTCCATTATTGCGGCCACAAGATAGCTTACGGCGTTAAACGCAAAAAGCGGTACTATGCCTATGGAGTTGTATACCAGCGCGGAGACGGGTATCATTACCATGGTCAGCGTTTCCAGTGTGCTGGATACCGAGTAGGCCTTGGCGAAGTTGCCCTCGCTTACCAGCAGCGGATAGAAGCTCTCATATGCGACGAGATACACGCTGTCGATAGTACCGAGTATAAGGCACATGACCGCCAACAGAGCAAAGCTGAACAGATCGAACAGCAGTATCGCGGCAAGCGCAAGATACAATCCAGCCGATAAAAAGTCCAGCATATATATGGCTTTTTTACGCGAGAAACGATCCAAAAACGGCCCGGCTATGATGGGGGTGACAACGCGGGGCAGCATATACATCGCCATGTATATAGCATAATACAGCGTGGAGCCAGTGTAGTCGAGCACCAGCAGCCCCATAGCAAAACCGGACAGCGCGTTGCCCAGCATGGAAACGACGCTGCCCAGGGTGATTATGGTAAAATCTTTTGTCCAAAGCGTTGGGGCAGGGGTATTTTTGTTTTGTTCCATGAAATTACTTGTTGCTTTCCGACGATAGCGTTATTAATTGAAGCCGAAGCCGGTGCCGCGCGCCTCTGATGCAAGCTCTGCAAGACCGGATATGGGCAGCTCCGTCATGTTGACGACGAAGGCTTTTTCATCGCCCGGCTCAAGCTGTGCGTTGCGGGTAAAATGCCATACGCCGAGCAGGCCGCCGTCTGAGCCGTAAAAGCCGACGTATATCATGTTAAGCGAGCAGGTTTCGCTTGAGGTGCTGCGAATACTGCCCGAAAGCGTGGTGAAGCCGGGATAGTTATCCGCGAGGAACAGATCCGTAACCGCGATATCGTTGCGCTCTACGGAGGAGGCTTCGCAGGTTAGGCCGGCTTCAAGCTCGCAGGACGCGCCGGCGGAAAGCGTATCGTCTTTAAACCACATGGCGATGTATGATGACTGTCCGGGCTGGACTATGTCGTATTCGCTGAGTATGGGCGTGAACTGCTGGGGTATGAATTGCCCGCCTGCGGTAAAGCTGAAGGACGCCTGTGTGATACGGACGGGCACATCGCCGGTGTTTTGGTATTCCACAGCGCCGTAGAGCGTAACGCCCTCGGCACAATCGAATACATATGCGACCGTATCGACGACGCTGACAGTCGCGCCGGTAACTGAGCCCTGCGCAGCGGAGTCGGAGCTGGTCGCGTCGGCCTGCGTGGACTCCGAGCCCAACACATCCACGACCTGCTGCGGTTCGCTCTTGCATCCGCAGGCGAGCGCGAGTACCAGTATAAGCATTATTGCGACGGCTTTTCTCATCATAGCGCAATTATAGCACAGCGGGCTGAAACCGTCCATAATGACGTGGCACGACGCTATTTGAATTAACAATATGTCTACAAATCCACGCCACTTTATTGGCGCAATATGGTACAATATAAAATAGTGAATAACGGGCGTAAAAACGCTTGCAGATTTATTTTTCAACGGGAGGAAATTATCATGGCGAAAATGACAGTAGAAGATGTAAATGTAAAGGATAAACGCGTATTGGTGCGTGTGGATTACAACGTACCGCTCAACAACGGCGAAGTCGCAGACGATAAGCGCATAGTCGCGTCGCTGCCCACCGTTAAGTACCTGCTGGAGCATGGCGCAAAACTGATACTGTGCTCGCATTTAGGCAGACCCAAGGGCGAGGCGAAGCCGGAGTTCTCGCTTGCGCCCGTGGCGAAGCGGCTTTCAGAGCTGCTGCCCGGCGTAAACGTATACTTCGCGCAGGACTGCGTGGGCCCGGAGGCGGAGCGCATGGCGGCGCAGTTGAAGCCGGGCGATATACTGCTGCTTGAGAACCTGCGCTTCCATAAAGAAGAAGAGAAGAACGATCCTGAGTTTGCAAAGCAGCTTGCATCGCTTGCAGAGCTGTATGTATCCGACGCGTTTGGCACGGTACACAGGGCTCATGCGTCCACGGTGGGCGTTGCAGCGTACCTGCCCGCAGTGGCCGGTTTCCTCATAGGTAAGGAGCTTTCCGTTATGGGCGAGGCCTTGGACAACCCGCAGCGCCCGTTTGTGGCGATACTGGGCGGCGCAAAGGTATCCGACAAGATAGGCGTTATACAAAACCTGCTCAAAAAGTGCGACACGCTGCTTATAGGCGGCGGTATGGCGTATACGTTCTTCAAGGCGCAGGGCTGGAGCATAGGCGATTCCCTATTGGATGCAAGCAGCATAGACCTTGCGTCTGAGCTTATGGCGGAAGCAAAGGCGCGCGGCGTAAAGCTGCTGTTGCCAGTTGATACCGTTATTGCAGATAAGTTTGCCGCGGATGCTTCGTACAAGACCGTGCCGTCGGACGCTATCCCGGACGGCTGGCAGGGCTTGGACATCGGCGAGGAGACCTGCAAAGCGTTTGCTGCGGAGATAAAGACCGCAAAGACTGTAATTTGGAATGGGCCTATGGGCGTATTCGAGTTTACCGCATTTGCACACGGTACCGAGGAGGTGGCCAAGGCCTGCGCGGAGTCTGGCGGCGTTACGATAATTGGCGGCGGAGATTCCGCATCCGCCGTGAAGAAGCTGGGCTATGCGGATAGGATGACGCATATATCAACCGGCGGCGGCGCAAGCCTGGAGTTTCTCGAGGGTAAGACGCTCCCGGGAGTGGCGGCACTAAATGACAAATAATATTGAACACAGGAGAGATATCATGAGAAAACCCATTATTGCAGGCAACTGGAAGATGAACAAGTTGGTCTCCGAGACCAAGGCGCTCGTAGCGGAGCTTGTACCGCTGGTGAAGGACGCGGAATGCGACGTGGTGATATGCCCGCCGTTCACCGATCTTGCGGCGGCTGTGGAGCTTACGCGCAACACCAACATAAAGGTAGGCGCGCAGAATGTGCACTGGGCACAAAGCGGCGCGTTTACCGGCGAGATCAGCGCGGACATGCTGTGCGAGCTGGGCGTGGAATACGCAATAATCGGCCATAGCGAACGCCGCCAGTATTTCGGGGAAACGGATGAGGGCGTTAATGCCAGGGCAAAGGCCGCGCTTGCAGCCGGACTTATTCCAATAATCTGCGTAGGCGAGAGTTTGGAGCAGCGCGAGGCCGGCCAAACCGAGGCGTGGGTAAGCGCACAGGTGGAGAACGCGCTTAAGGATATTCCGGCATCGGATGCGGTAAAGCTGGTGGTAGCCTATGAACCTATATGGGCGATAGGCACCGGCAAGACCGCCACCAGCGCGCAGGCCAACGAGACCATAGGTGAGATACGCGATGTGCTGCTTGCGCTGTACGGCTCGGATGTAGCGGGCGCCGTGCGCATACAGTACGGCGGCAGCATGAAGCCCGCCAACGCTGCGGAGCTGATGGCGATGGAGGAGATTGACGGCGGATTGATAGGCGGCGCCAGCCTCAAAGCCGAGGACTTTGCCAAGGTGGTCAACTACAAATGAAGCAGCTTACCGCTTTGATAATACTTGACGGCTTTGGCTGCTGCAAGGAAACCGAGGGCAACGCGATAGCTGCCTCCGGGATCAAGAATATCCGTGCGCTGATGGAAAAATACCCGCACACGCAGATAGGCGCATCCGGCCTGGACGTAGGCTTGCCGGACGGGCAGATGGGCAACAGCGAGGTGGGCCACTTGAATATCGGCGCTGGGCGTATAGTATATCAGGAGCTTACGCGCATCACGAAATCCATACAGGACGGCGACTTCTTCAAAAAGCAGGAGTTTTTGGGCGCAATAGCAAACTGCAAGGCGCACAACAGCGCGCTGCAT
The DNA here is from genome assembly GCA_964642795.1 of uncultured Oscillospiraceae bacterium. Taxonomy (GTDB): domain Bacteria; phylum Bacillota; class Clostridia; order Christensenellales; family CAG-138; genus JAVVVD01. The sequence goes on from CAZXRQ010000003.1 coordinate 41,613, forward strand.
CTGCTGGGCCTGTGCTCCGACGGCGGTGTACACAGCCATTTGTCGCACCTGTACGCGCTGGTAAAGCTTGCCCGGGACAACGGCTTAACACGCGTGTATGTGCATTGCTTTATGGATGGGCGCGACGTGCCGCCGGAAAGCGGCAAGGGCTATATCCGCGAGCTGAAACAGAAGCTTGCCGAGCTGGGCTGCGGCAGGATAGCTACTGTGATGGGACGCTACTATGCTATGGATAGGGACAATCGCTTTGATCGCGTGGAAAAAGCGTATAACGCAATGACCCTTGGGGAGGGCGAGCGCTTTGACGATGCAGAAACCGCTATGCAGGCCTCCTACGATGCGGGCGTGACGGACGAATTTGTACTTCCGGTTGTTATCACTGAAAACGGCGCGCCAATAGCGAATATCTCACCCAATGACAGCGTGATATTCTTCAACTTCCGGCCCGACAGGGCGCGCGAGATAACCCGTGCCTACATCTTGCCTAAATTTGACGGATTTGTGCGCGAAAACGGCTGTTTCCCGCTATACTATGTTTCCATGACGCAGTATGATAAGACCTTTGAGGGAAAGCTTGAGGTAGCTTTCAAACCTGAAACGCTCAAAAACACGCTGGGAGAATATTTGGCTGCCTGCGGCAAGACGCAGCTTCGCATAGCCGAGACCGAAAAGTACGCGCACGTTACATTTTTCTTCAACGGCGGCGTGGAAGCGCCCAACCAAGGCGAGAACAGAGCGCTGATACCCTCGCCAAAGGTGGCTACATACGACCTCCAGCCCGAGATGAGCGCGTACGCCGTGGCGGAGGAGGCGGTAAAACGCATACAAAGCGGCAAATACGACGTGATGATACTCAACTTCGCAAATCCGGACATGGTAGGGCATACCGGCGTTATGCAGGCGGCGACGGATGCTGTGACCGTAGTGGACGAGTGCGTTAAAACCGTGCTGGATGCCATATTTGCCGCGGGCGGGCGCGCGATAATCACGGCAGACCACGGCAACTGCGAGCAGATGCTGGATGCGGACGGGGTAACGCCGTTTACTGCGCATACCACTAATCCCGTGCCGCTGATACTTGCAGACGATACACGGCTGGATGCAAAGCTGCGCGCGGGCGGCAGGCTTTCGGATATTGCGCCTACGCTGCTTGAGCTTGCGGGACTTGAAAAGCCTGCGGAGATGACCGGTACATCGCTCATAGAGGGCTGAAGCGCGCTGATAGCAGGCCCGCATAACAACAACAGCGTGGGGGTGGCGGTATGAAGCGTAAATACCACATCGGTGAGTTGGCAGCCTACTACGGCGTCAGCTCGGATACGTTGCGGTTGTACGATAAAAAGGGAATACTGTCACCCAAGAAGGACGTCAACGGTTATCGCGTGTACAGCCGCGAGGACATGATATTTTTGGATTACGTTATACGGCTGCGGCGGCTGGGCATACCGCTAAAGGAAATAAAGAAGCTGGTGGACGAGGGCTCTTTCGAACGTGCGGAGCAGGTGCTTGCGCAGAGAAGCATGGCACTGCTTGCGCACATAGAGGAGCTGCGCAGCCTATATCGCGTAACACAGGATTACGTAGACACGTTCCGCCGCACCAGCGATGATATAGACAAATTTACCGTCTGCCTTTCTCCGCGCATGATAGTGCGTGAGATAACCAACTCCTTTATCGGCGCGTCAGCTGCATTTGACAAATTGGGCGCTAACATAGTGCCGCGCTTCTGTATGCTATGCAACAAGGAGGCCTTTTTGGCCGAAGGATACGAGCATAATGTGTACGATTACGAAAGGCGTTGCAGTGCGCTGAAAAACGCGGTGGTGGTCATGGATCGCGACGGTATCGTTGCGGTGCCGGAACGATATGCGGAGGAATTCCGCATATTGCCGCCGCAAAAATGCGTGTACACGGCCGTTCGCTGCCATGCCGTGGTGGATTACGAGCCGTTTGTGCGCTTGCGGCGGTTCATACTGGAAAACGGCTTTGTTATGAGCGGCGATATGATAACCGTGATAATTTCTGTGCGCAACGGCGGCAGCAAAAACGAGGATTATGAGCAGGTCTGGATACCGGTGCAGTGATAGATAAAAAAATTGTGAAAAAGTATTGACCTTGGAGTTGCTCCAAGGTTTTTAATAAAAATACAAGCAGCTGCATCCGTATCTACATGTCTTTTTATGGTTTTTGAAAGGGAGGTAAAATTATGGAAGTGAAAAATGCTCCTGTGACCGCTGAGACCGCAACGGAAGAAAAAGCCAAGAAAAAACGCAAGAAAACAATGCCCCACGCGCTGGTTATAATCCTTGCTATAATACTGGTGGTGACCGTTCTTACCTGGATAATACCGGGCGGCGTTTACCTGCAGCAGGATGCAAATGGCGTTTGGCAGGGAACCGAAGGCTTTGACGAATCCACCGGGAGCAAGGTGTACGTGCAGGAGGCCTACTATAACATGGGCAAGACCCAGAAGATAGGCCTGTGGGCAATGTTCACCTACATCGTGGACGGTTTTGCAAGCGCGCAAAACATAATATTCCTGATACTGTGCGCATACGCAACGCTGTATCTGCTGCAAAAGACCGGTGCGTTGGACGCGGCTATAGCAAGCTGTGCGCGGCTCGTGGGCAAAAAGCCGGCTGCCGCGCCGCTCATAATCGCAATAGTGATGTTCATATTTGCATTCTGGGCGACGACGGGCACGATGAGCTATGAGGAGATCGTGGCATTCCTGCCGGTGTTCGTGGCGCTGTCGCTGGCGTTGGGCTACGATCCGATGGTGGGCGCGTCCATGTCCGTGTGCGCGGTAGGCTTCGGCTTTTCCGTGGGCGTATGGAACCCGTTCACCACAGGAACAGCGCAGTCCATAGCGGGCATAGAGATGTTCTCCGGTTCCGGCTACCGCCTTATCGTACTGCTGGTAACCACGGGAATATTGGTGGCATATACGCTGCTTTACGCTGCCCGCGTCAAAAAGGATCCGGCCAAAAGCATAACCGCGGATATAGATTTTTCGGATCAGCATATGGATGATGAAAGGCTGAACAGCCGTTTCGACACCAAGAAGATCCTTTCGCTGGTCTGCCTTGCGGCCATGATAGGCGTTATGGCATGGGGGCTTGCGACTCAGGGCTGGTATGTTGAGGAGATAACCGCGCTGTTTATAGTGCTGGCGATAGCGCTGGGCATCGTGAACCTTTGGAGCCCGAGCAAGGTTGCCAAAATTTGGGTAGAGGGGCTTGGCAAGGCGGTTTTGCCGGCTATCGCCTGCGGCTTTGCACGGAGCATTCTGTTCATACTGGCCTATGGCTGTATACAGGATCCGATAATCCATTGGGCGTCCAATCTGCTTGCCACGCTGGGCCTGTACGGTGCAGCGGTGGGTATGCTGCTGTTCCAAAGCCTACTCAACTTCCTTATTCCGTCCGGCTCCAGTCAGGCATTTGTGACCATGCCGCTGATGGCGCCAATAGCGGAGGTAATAGGCATGTCCAAGCAGGTGGCGGTGCTGGCATTCCAGTTTGGCGACGGGTTCTCAAATCTGCTGTGGCCTACCGCAGGCGCGGTCATAGTCAGCATAATGGCTGGCATCCCCATAGGCCGATACTACAAATGGTTTCTGCCGCTATTTGCGATAATATTTGTGGTGATGGTGGCGTTTTTGTGGATAGCGATATCCATAGGCCTGTAAGCGCCTGTGCGTGAGGGCCGAAATGGATGTATTGAACGAGGCAAAAAAAGTATTCGATTATGTGGTGGATGCGCGAAGGCGTATCCACCAAACCCCGGAGCTGGGCTTTGAGGAACACGGTACTACGGCATATGTGGCGGCGAGACTGAATGAGCTGGGCGTGCCATACAAGCTGATGCAGCCAACGGGAGTATTGGGAGAGATCAGGGGTGCGTTTTCGGGAAATACAGTGTTGCTTCGTGCGGATATGGATGCCTTGCCCATAGAGGAGCATACGGGGCTGCCGTTCGCGTCGGTCAATCCGGGCATATCCCACGCCTGTGGACACGATGGACATACCGCCATGCTGCTGGGTGCGGCACGGCTGCTGAACGAAAACCGACAGCAGCTTCATGGCACTGTCAAGCTGATGTTTCAGCCTGCCGAGGAGACTGGAAACGGAGCCGAGCGCATGATAGAGCAGGGCGTGCTGGAGGGGGTGGACGTATGCTTTGCGGAGCATATACTCAGCCAGCTGCCGGTAGGTACCATAATGACCGGTGCGGGCCAGCTTATGGCGGGCGGAGGCACATTCACAATAACCGTTAATGGAGAGTCCTGCCATGCGGGGCTTCCGCATACTGGTGCGGATGCGCTTACTGCAGGTGCCGCGATAGTGTCCTCTCTACAAACCATAGTCAGCAGGAATAACGACCCCATGAAGCCGCTGGTGGTAAGCGTGGGCACTTTTAAAGCGGGAAGCCGTTATAACGTCGTTGCGGGATCGGCACGGATGGAGGGGACCGTACGTACATTCGACCGTGCGCTGCTGCACGATATTGGGGGAAGCGTTGCTTGCGTTGCGGGTAATGTTGCCAAGGCTCATCGCTGCACTGCGGATGTACAATATAGCTGTACCTGCGAATCGTTGATAACCGACGCGAAGGCAACGGACTGCGTTAAAGAAGCGGCAGCCAAAGTGGCGCCGGCGGATATGCTGCTTGCGGCGGCGCCCGGCATGGGTTCGGAGGATTTTGCCTATTTCAGCGTGTATGTGCCCAGCGCGTTTGCGGCGATAGGCGGCGGCGGGGGATACCCTCAGCACAACGAGCGGTTTGTGTTCGATGAACGTGCGCTTCTGACAGGTACGGCGCTGTACGCGCAGTTTGCGCTGACATATCTCAACGGATAACCATACGCAATATAGACTGCGTTGCTTTTATATTCAAAGCGGCGCAGCTTTTATTTTTGGATTATTCTATTGCCTGCACGCGCCGTGGCTGATACAATCAAAAACGGAAAGGATACGGGTGTGCGGTATGGAGGAGTTCAGAATAAAACAGGCGGCGTTTGTTACCAGCGTTGGAACCGGCGGAGAATGCCCGGAGCCGCGCACGGCAGAGATAGCCATGGTGGGCAAATCCAACGTCGGCAAGTCCAGCCTGATCAACTCGCTGTGCAACAACCGCAAGCTCGCGCGCACATCGAGCGAGCCGGGAAAGACGCGGCTTATCAACTTTTTTTTAATAAACAATGAGTTCTATCTTGTGGACCTTCCGGGCTACGGCTTTGCGAGAGCGCCAAAAACGGAGCAGCAGAAATGGGGAGAGCTTATAACCGAGTATCTTTCCGGCGGAAGGCTAACGCATATTTTTATGCTGCTGGACATTCGCCATGTGCCTACTGCGGAGGATAAGCTGATGTTCGAATGGATACTCTATTACGGCGTGCCGTTTACGCTTATTGCTACCAAGGCGGATAAAATAGCCAAAAGCAAGCGGCAGCAGGCAGCCAACGCCGCCGCCAAGGCACTGGGAGCGCCGCCGTATGCGCTGCCGTATTCAGCCTCCGGAGGAGACGGGAGAGAGCAAATGCTCAGGCGCATCGGGGACATAGTTTTTGATGCGCGCGAAAAACCTATTGACATAGAATGATACCATAAGCATAATATGGATTAGCATTTTACATACCCGATCAGGAGGCGATCATATGGCGCTCAAAAAGTGCCCAAGATGTGAGGTAAATTACATCAAAGAAGACGAAACCTGCTGCGACGTGTGCAAACGTTATGAAAAGAACCGCGGAAAACCGGATGCGGACAGCGAGAGTATAACCATGTGCATAGAATGCGGCGAGAATCCGGCTGTAAAGGGCGGTGAGCTGTGCGCCATATGTCTGCGCGAATCACGCCGGCAGGAGAAGCTGGATAAGCCTATACAGGAGCTTACGGTGGATGGGGGCGTGACCCTGCCCGACGTAGAGCTTAGCGATCTGGAAACGCCGCTTCCGGGAGATTCAGACATACCCGAAAGCGAGCTTGAGGTGATACACAGAGAGCTTGGCGAAGACGATCCGGAGGAAGAGGACGCCGAAGACAAGGAGGTCAGCCTCGACAAGATACGCGCTGACGAATACGGTGCGGCAGACGATGAAGACGAGGAGTGAACGCATTTGAGGATATTCGCGCTGGGCGACCTGCATCTAGGCATCAATGCGGATAAACCGATGGATGTGTTCGGCGCAAAGTGGGACAATCACTTTGAACGCATAGCGGATGCCTGGCAGGAAAGCGTAGGCGCGGAGGATCTTGTGCTGGTGCCGGGCGACATAAGCTGGGCTATGCGCCTTGAGGATGCGGCGGCCGATATAGAGGCCGTTGCCGCGCTTAACGGGCAAAAGCTAATTATGCGAGGTAACCACGATTATTGGTGGAGCTCACTCTCGCGCTTAAGGGCAATGCTGCCGCGATCGGTAGCGGCGCTGCAAAACGATGCATATGTGCTTTCTGACGTAGCGGTATGCGGCAGCCGGGGTTGGACGTCGCCGGGGAACAACGGCTTTGATGCGGACGACAGGCGCATATACGAACGCGAGCTTTTACGCCTTGAGATGTCGCTCAAGTGCGCTCCGCAGGATGGCAGACGCATAATCGGCATGCTGCATTATCCGCCGCTGAACGAGCGACATGCGGGCACAGGCTTTTCTGAACTGTTCGAGCGATATGGCGCGCGCAGCGTGGTGTACGGTCATTTGCACGGCAAGGCGTGCAATGGCGCATTCAATGGCGACCGCAATGGGATAGAATATACGCTGTGCTCTGCCGACCATCTCGATTTTACCCCCAAACTGATAATGGAAATCTGAGCAAAATAATGCCATATACCCCGCTGACCTGCGAATAAGGGTCTGCGGGGTGTTTTTTTGTGTAAATGGAGGAGTTTTGCCAAAAAATACCATAATATTTTCATAAATGTGGTGACAAGTGCATCAAAGTGGTGCTATAATACCATTACAAAGAGAAGGATGCAGAGGTGTATCCGCTCTCGAGTGGAGGACGTGCCCATGCTTATCAGTTCATATGAGCACAGCGTGGACGTCAAGGGCCGGGTATTTATTCCGGCCAGGTGGCGCGAGGATTTGGGAGACACGGTTGTCGTTACCCGCGGGATGATGGGTAAAGGGGACAGCAGGTGTCTGTTTGGCATGTCCGTACCGGTATGGTGCGAGCTGCAGGACAGGTTCAAACGCCTGGCGCTTACCGATGTTAAGGCACAAAATGCCATGAGGCTGCTGTTTGCATACGCCGCCGAGTGCGAGCTGGACAAGCAGGGCAGGATTTTGCTCAACGCGTCTTTGCGCGAACAGGCGGGGATAACGGATAACGCAGTTCTTATAGGCGTCGGCAACCGTATCGAGATATGGAACGCCGATAGCTGGAAGCTGCATATGCAGGATGCCGAGGATATGAGTGACGAGGTGCTGACGTACCTTACGGAGCTTGGGATATGAGCGGGTTTTCACATACCCCCATAATGCTCGAAGAAACCGTGAAGCTGCTTGCGCCGGAGCGCGGCGGAACATTCATCGATGGCACTCTGGGCGGCGGAGGACACGCATATGCGGTGCTTGCGGCGCTGGACGGGAAGGGCGTGCTTTACGGCATAGACCGTGACGGCGAGGCGATAGCCGCAGCATCGGAGCGTTTGGCAGAGTTTGCCGACGGCGGTGCGTTTGCCGCGCTGCGCGGCAATTTTTTCGATATGAGGCGCTTGCTTGCACAGCGCGGCGTGGAAAAGGCGGATGGAATACTGTTGGATCTTGGCGTGTCGAGCTACCAGCTGGATACGCCGGAGCGCGGCTTTTCCTATCATGACGACGCTCCGCTTGATATGAGAATGGATAAGGACGCGCCGCTTTCAGCCTATGATGTGGTCAACGGCTACGATGCGGACAGGCTGGCGGACGTTATACGCAAATACGGCGAGGAACGCTTTGCCGGACGGGTAGCTCGCGCGATAGCGGCGGCAAGACCCGTAGAGACCACAGCGCAGCTTGCATCGGTTATAAAGGCGGCGATACCCGCGGCAACGCGCAGGGACGGGCCGCATCCGGCACGCAGGACCTTTCAGGCTATACGCATCGAGGTAAACGGAGAACTCGACGGACTGGAAGACGCGCTGCAGGATGCGCACGATCTGCTTGACCATGACGGGGTGCTGGCGGTGATAACCTTTCATTCGCTGGAGGACAGGGTGGTAAAGCAAGCCTTCAAACGCTTTGAAAATCCCTGCACGTGCGATCCAAAAGCGCCCATGTGTACCTGCGGCAAGACGCCTACGGTCAAGATACTTACCAGGAAGCCCATCGTACCGTCTGAGAAGGAATTGCAGGAAAATCCACGCGCCCGCAGCGCAAAGCTCAGGGCTGTACAGAAGCTTTAACCCAGAACGAAAACCGGTATAACCGGACCGAGTGAGGAATATCAATGGCAGTAGCGGCAAAAAAACTTCAATACGAATACGGCGTTCCCACAACGAGGGTGTATTCGCATGCCGCTCAGAGCATGGAGGCAGCCGCGCGACGTGATGCGACGTGCGGTACCAGAACAGAGCGTTCTGCGGCGCCCCGTGCGCATACAAAGGGCACCGGTAAAAAATTGGCGGCGCTGGTATGCGTGGGGATCACGGTTGCCGTGCTTGCGGTGCTGCTGCTAAGATATGCCCGCATAACCGAGTGCTATGCCGCGGTAAACAGCTTGAACGAGAGCATAGAGGAAAGCGAGCGCAGCATAGCGGCGCTTAATGTGGAGCTAAACAGCGTAATAGACATCGACGCCGCACGCGAAACGGCGCTTGCAGCCGGACTGGGATATCCGACGGCGGATCAAATAGTGCGCATCAGCGGTGTGAACAGCATGGAGTCCGAGACCACGGAAACGACCAGTGGAGCGGAGCCGGATGATTGAACGGACGGAGGGAACGAATGGGCACACCTGCGGTATCAAATAAAAAAAGGTTGCTCATCGCGCTTGCCGTTATAACGGCAATATTCCTGCTGCTTATTGGCCGTACGTTCTACATACAGCTGATATGGGGCGACGAATTGGAGGAAATGGCGCTGTCCCAGTGGACTCAGGATACTACGCTTACCGCCAAGCGCGGAGATATAGTAGACCGTACCGGCGTGGTGCTGGCACAGAGCGGCACCGCATACAAGGTGCTGATATGGCCAAAGGTGATAAACTCATCGCAGGAACGTATAAGGATAGCCACGGAGCTTTCCGAGCTGCTGGATATGGACTATGACTATGTACTGAGCAAGGTGAGCGACAATACCAAGGTGGAGATAGTGCTAAAGCGCGGCGTGGAACGCGATATGGTGGACGCCATAGAGGAGCTGAAGCTTGGCAAGGGTGTGGTCACGGCGGTGGACGTAAAGCGCTACTATTCATGCGGTAATCTGTTTTCACAGCTTTTGGGCTTTACTACGGTGGACGGTGTGGGGCAGAGCGGGCTGGAGCAAAGCTATAACAGCTATCTTGCAGGCAGGGACGGCCGCATGATTACCGAAACGGACGCGCGCGGCAATGCGCTGGCCTATGGCACTCAGGAGATAGTGGAGCCGGTGGACGGTTATGAGCTGGTGCTTACCACGGACAGCGTGCTGCAATCCTATCTCGAAAAGGCGCTCAAACAGGCGCTGGAGGTAAATGATGCGGTAAGCGCGCAGGGCATAATAATGAACTGCAACACCGGCGAGATACTTGCGCTTTCCACCCAGCCGGATTACAATCCCAACTCTCCGCCGCGAGACGACCTTGCGCTGCTTGCTTCGCTTTCGAGAAACCGCGTGGTCACCGACGCATACGAGCCGGGCTCCACGTTCAAGGTGATAACACTGGCCGCGGCACTGGATTCCGGCACAGTTACCACGGATACGACGTATGATTGCCCCGGCTATCATATAGTCAACGGCGAAAAGATACGCTGCTGGAAAACCGGCGGACATGGGCATCAGACGCTTACGCAGGCCGCAATGAATTCCTGCAACCGTGCGTTTATGCAGATGGCGCTGGATATGGAGACGGATACGTTTTACGATTATATCTGTGCGTTCGGCTTTGGCGTAAGCACGGGCAGCGGCGTGCCGGGCGAGGCGTCCGGCATAGTAACGCACGAGAAGTATGTAAACGAGAACACGCTTGCCCGCATAGGCTTTGGCCAGAGCATAGCCGTAACGCCAATACAGCTTTGTACGGCGGTGTGTGCGGCGGTAAACGGCGGTGAGCTGATGCAGCCCTATGTTGTGGACAGGATAGTGGCGCAAAACGGCGACGTTATACTGCAAAACGAGCCCACGGCGGTGCGGCGGGTGATCAGCGAGGAAACCTCGGCCACGGTGCGCAGCATACTGGAAAGCGTGGTAGCGGAGGGCAGCGGCAGAAATGCTGGCATAGTAGGCTACCGTGTGGGCGGCAAGACCGGCACCGCGCAGAAGTACTTAAACGGCGAAATAGCCGAGGGCAAGCTGATAGCCTCATTTATTGGCTTTGCTCCGGCGGATGACCCGGAGTATGTGTGCTTGATACTTGTGGACGAACCCAACGTGGGGACGATATTCGGAAGCACCGTGGCGGCGCCGTTTGTAAAAACCGTACTCGAGGAGACGTTGCGTCACAACGATTATCTGCCCGAGGTCAGCGAGCCAAGCGTCACCGTACCGGATGTTACTGGTATGAGCGCTGCGGATGCCGCGGGTAAATTGGACGATTTGGGGCTTGACGCGACGTATCAGGAAGAAGATACTGTTATAGCGCAGATTCCCGCCGCAGGCGAGCAGGTAAGAAGTGGCAGCCAGGTGCTGCTGTATACCGAGGCTACTGGCGTGGAGAGCGTGCAGGAGGACGGTCCCGACGGCGGCTTGGTCACAGTGCCGGATGTTATCGGTTTGACCCGGCTAAAGGCTAACGATCTGCTGGCGGAGTACGGCCTGCAAATACTTATAGACCCCGTCGACCAGCACGGCACGGCGATACGTCAGGTGCCGGTCGCAGGCAGCAGCGTACCGGAGGGTACGAAGGTGCTGGTGGAATTTTCAGACTTGGAAATGGGCGGTTGACGGGACGGAGGGGGAAACCATGCTTTTATCGCAGCTTGCAAAGCCAACGGAGCACACCATGATAGGGGAGGACATACCCGTTGGCGAGTTGCAGTACAATTCAAAGAAGATCAATCCGGGCGACGTGTTCTGCTGTATAGTGGGTACGTTCGCGGACGGTCACGCATTCGCAAGACAGGCGCTGGATGCAGGCGCCGCAGCGCTGATAGTGGAGCGCCGGCTGCCGCTGGATGTACCGCAGATTTTGGTTAAGAATACTCGCATCGCAATGGCGGAGATGGCAGCGGCACGCTACGGCAACCCGGCAGACGAGCTTACCATAGTGGGCGTCACGGGTACAAACGGCAAGACCAGCACCACCTATATGCTCAAGGCAATAGCCGAGAGCATGGGAAAAAAGGTTGGAATAATCGGAACCATACGCAATATGATAGGCGACACCGTTATTGATACAGAGCGTACCACGCCGGAGAGTCTGGATCTGCAGAGAATACTGCGCCAAATGAAGGATGAGGGCGTGGGACTTGTGGCAATGGAGGTATCCTCGCACTCGCTGGATCAAAACCGTGTGTACGGTATACGCTTTGACATAGGGCTGTTTACCAACATTACGCAGGACCATTTGGACTACCACAAGACCTTCGGCAACTATGTGGCGGCAAAGAAGCGCCTGTTCTCGCAATGCGATTACGCGGTGGTCAATGCGGACGATCCGTATTCTGCAAAGATGCTGGAAGGTACAGGGCTGGAGTATACCACCTTCGGCATACGCGAGAGTGCCGACGTATCCGCAACCGAGATCGATATTACCACCCGCGGAGTGCAGTTTGAGCTGCATACGCCCGCCGGGAACGAAATGATATTTGTGCCCACGCCGGGGCTGTTCAGCGTATTCAACGCCATGGGGACGGCGGCGGCGGCGCAGAAGCTGGGCTATCCGCTGGATGCGATAAAACGCGGCCTTGAGGGTATGGCGAGCGTTTCCGGCAGACTGGAGCCGCTCCCGACGGGTGGCAGGGATTTTTCGGTACTGTTGGATTATGCGCATACGCCGGACGCGCTTGAGAACATACTTAAAACGGTGCGAGGCTTTGCAAAGGGGCGGATAGTGACGCTGTTTGGCTGCGGCGGGGACCGCGACCATGCAAAACGCCCCATAATGGGGGAGATAGCCGGGCGGTTTTCGGATTATCTGGTGGTCACCAGCGACAATCCGCGCAGCGAGGAACCGATGGCGATAATCGAATCCGTGCTGGAGGGTGTGAAAAAGTCCGGGTGCGAATACGCAGTTATAGAAAACCGGCGCAGCGCCATAGAGTACGCTTTGAACAACGCACAGCCAAACGACGTGATAATACTGGCCGGCAAGGGGCATGAGAATTATCAGGAAATAAACGGCGGCAAACGTCACTTTGACGAAAAAGAAATTGTAGCCGAGCTGCTCGGCTGCTGAGTATCGGGAGGAGGCAATATGCAAAAGCTGATATATGCGCTGCTGTTAGCGGCGGCCATATGCGTCGTATTGGGCCCCATACTGATACCGATGCTGAAAAAACTTAAATTCGGGCAGACGGAACGTGACGACGGCCCGCAGTCGCATTTGAAGAAAACCGGCACCCCTACGATGGGCGGCATAATGATGGTAGTTGCGGTGATCGCGGGTACGCTGACGTTTGCACTGGGCGCAACGGAGCTGGTGTTTCCGGCGCTGCTGATAACCACCGGCTTCGCGCTGGTTGGATTTTTGGATGATTTTCTCAAGGTGCGGCGCAAAAACACCGTGGGATTGCGCGCCTACCAAAAGATAATTGCGCAGCTGGCGCTGGGGCTGATAGTGGCGCTGTATGCCTACAACAGCCCGTACATAGGCAGCCGTATATACCTCGCGTTTTTCGACGCAGAGGTTGAGCTTGGCAAGCTTTACATCCCGTTCATCGTGTTTGTGGTGGTCGCTATGGTAAACAGCGTAAACCTTACGGACGGGCTGGATGGGCTTGCCGCCGGGACAAGCATGATATGCGCTATGACCATGGCGATAGTATTCGCTTACATGGCACGCGCGGCGCTTACGCCGGCAGACCCCGCGGACGCGAGGCTTACCCAATATGCCGCGGAGCTGGAATCCATGGCTATATTTGCGGCTGCGTTGGCGGGCGCCTGTTTGGGTTTTTTGCGCTTCAACGCATATCCGGCGCGGGTATTCATGGGGGATACGGGTTCGCTGGCATTGGGCGGGGCGCTCGCTATGCTCAGCATTACCTCGCGTGCAGTGCTGCTTTTGCCTGTGATGGGCGCGTGCTTCGTGGCCTCCAGCATATCCGTGATACTGCAGGTGGGTTCCTATAAGCTTAGAAAAAAACGCATATTCCGCATGGCTCCGCTGCACCATCACTTTGAGCTTTTGGGGTATTCGGAAACGCGCATAGTTGCGATGTATATGATAATCACAACGGCGTTGTGCCTTGTGTGCCTGTTGGCATACGTTTGATTTAGATAAGTTTGCCGCCCGATGGCGACCGGCAGCCGTGATTCTTTGGCGCTTGGCACGGCGTTGGGCTCCTTGGTGTTTGAGACAGAGCGCGGCTCTGTTGTCTCAAGCATCTTGGCACATCGGGCGGCTTTTTTTCGCACTGTAGGGTGAAATGCCCTTAATGGAGGATAACGGTATGGAACGGAAGAAGACTGCGCTTATCGTAGGCATGGCAAAAAGCGGTATAGCCAGCGCAAGGCTGCTGTACGCCAACGGCTGGCGTGTGATAATTAACGATATGAAACGGGAGATACCCGGTCTATACGAGGCGCTGGACGGCATAGAGTATACAGACGCTTTGGGCGCAGCACCTGAAACGCTGCTTGACGGGGTGCAGCTTATGGTGCTTAGTCCCGTGATACCAATATTTGCGCCCTTTGCAAAAGAAGCGGCGGCGAAAGGCATAGAGGTCATAGGCGAGATAGAGCTGGGCTGGCGGTATTGCGACCGGGATGCGAAATTTGTGTGCGTAAGCGGCACAAACGGTAAGACCACTACTACGGCGCTTACCGGGGAGCTGTTCAAATGCGCGGGCAGACACACATATGTGCTGGGCAATATAGGTGTGCCGATAAGCGAATATGCACCCAAGGTCAAGGCGGGCGATTTCGTGGTGGCGGAGGTGGCGGCGCTCCAGCTTGAAAGCATAAAGCATTTTCGAGCGAATGCGGCGGGTATGCTGAACATAAGCGAGGATCATCTCAACCGCTTTGAGTATAGGATGGAAAACTATGTTGCCGCGAAATGCCGTATATTCGAAAACCAGACCGGGGCGGATTTTGCCGTGCTGAACTATGACGATCCGGTGGTCAGGGATATGGCTAAGCTGACGGGGGCAAGGATAGTGTACTTTTCACAGACACAGCAGCTGGACGAGGGCATGTTCCTGCGCGACGGCCGCTTCATTTGGCGCATGGACGGTACGGAAACGCTGCTTATACGGGCGGAGGAGCTTATAATACCAGGCGCGCATAACGTGCAGAACGCGCTGTGCGCTTCATCGCTTGCAATGTGCATGGGACTGGAGCCGGAGGCGGTCTGCGAGGGCCTCAGGAGCTTTCGCGGCGTAGAGCACCGCATAGAGTTTGTGCGAGAGAAGGATGGTATTGCCTACATAAACGATTCCAAGGGCACCAACCCGGATTCCACCATAAAGGCGGTGCAGGCTATGAGCCGCCCCACGGTGCTGCTGCTGGGCGTGGGAAACTACGATAAAAAAAGCGACTTTACGCCTTTATTCGAGGCGTTTGACGGAAAAATCACCGGCGTGATCGCGTCGGGCTGCAACGTGCCGGCGATACTGCGCGCGGCGGAAAAGACGGGTTATACCAACATCCGGGTAGAAGACGGCGGCCTGGAGCGGATGGTAGAGCTTGCAACGTCCATTGCGGAGCCGGGCGGGGCCGTGCTGCTTTCTCCGGCGGCCGCGAGCTGGGGCCAGTTTGAGGACTACGAGCAGCGCGGGAGAGTATTTAAGGACATAGTAAACGGATTATAGGAGGACGATGGAAAGGTCGCTTGTAAGAAAATCGCTCAGGGCGGGGCAGATGGACTTTCCGCTGTTTGTAACAGTGGTGGTTTTGTGCGCCTTTGGCTTGGTTATGCTGTTTTCCGCAAGCTACTATTATGCGTTTTATCGCAAGGCGGACGGTCTGTACTATGTGAAGGATCAGGCCCTGTACATGGGTGTAGGACTGGCGGCGCTGCTTTTGATCAGCCGCATAAACTACCATTTTTGGGAAAAGCTGCGCGTTTGGGGACTGCTGCTGACCCTTGCAATGATGGCGGCGGCACTGATACAGGGCGGCTCAATCAACAGTGCCTCGCGCTGGCTTGATTTGGGAGTTTTCAGTTTTCAGCCTTCGGAATTTGCTAAATTTGCGCTGGTGCTGTACATGGCGTCCTTTATGGCAAAGCGCCCGCAGAGCATGAAAAACTTTGTTTACGGCATAGTGCCGATGCTGATAATCATGGCTGTGCTCGGGGTGTTTTTACTTATGCAGCGCAATATGTCCATGATGGTGATAGTGTTTATGACCGGCATGATAATGCTGTATCTAGGCGGTGCGGATATGAAGCACCTGCTGCTTATGGCAGCCGTGACGATACCCATACTTATACTTATCGCCAAGGCCGAGACCTACCGTTGGGAGCGCATATTGATGTTCATGGATCCGTTCTCCAGTGATATAGAGGGCGCATACCAGCTAAGGCAGGCGTTGTATGCGCTGGGCTCGGGCGGACTGTTTGGCAAGGGGCTGAACTTCAGCACTCAAAAGCTGCTGTTTCTGCCATTGGGCGAAAGCGATATGATCTATGCCATCATTGGTGAGGAGCTGGGCTTCGTGGGCTGCACGGCGCTGATATGCGCATACATCTTCGTTGTGTATCGCGGCATACGCATCGCCATAAAGTGCAAGGACAGATTTGGCAGCCTGCTCGCAGCGGGGATCACCTGCGTGCTGGGGGTACAGGCGGCCGTAAACATAGCAGTAGCCACCAGCAGCGTGCCTCCTACGGGGCAGACCTTGCCGTTTGTAAGCCTGGGCGGTACGTCGCTCATGATATTTTTGAGTGCAATGGGCATTTTGCTCAGCATTTCGCGGGATGTGGAAATAGAGTAGAACCCGTTATCGTTCCCCTGCATATGATAAAAAGGTAAAGCGAACGCATATGCGGGAGGAGCGGTAGATGACAAGGCTTATCGTGGAGGGCGGGCGCCGGCTTTGCGGCAGCGCACGCATACCGGGCGCAAAAAATGCCGCGCTGCCAATACTGGCGGCGTCGCTCATCGTTGAGCGGGGAGTGGAGCTTTCGGACTGCCCGGATATCGTGGACGTTGACAATATGCTTGCAATACTCAGGTCGCTTGGCGTGATATCGGTTTGGAAGGATGGCGTGCTGGAGTTGGATAGCTCCTGCGCGGACAGCAGCGTGATGCCGCAGGATATTTCCAAGGCGCTGCGCTCGTCCATATTCATGCTGGGGCCGCTGCTGAAGCGCTTTGGCGGCGCGGTATGCACATATCCAGGCGGCTGCGAGATAGGGCACCGCCCAATCGATCTGCATTTGCGCGGCCTTTCCATGCTGGGCGTGGACATACGCGAGGAGCACGGCAGGATAATCTGCGACGGCTCGAGTATGCGCGGGGCGGAGATACATTTGGACTATCCCAGCGTTGGCGCTACCGAAAATATAATGATGGCCGCACTGGGAGCGCAGGGGGATACGACCATACATAATGCCGCGCGTGAGCCGGAGATAGAGGATCTGCAAAGCTTTTTGCGATGCGCCGGCTATGATATCGAAGGCGCCGGCACGTCCAACATATACGTCTGCGGCGGAGGCGGAGGCCAAAAGACCGTATATCGCATAATGCCGGACAGGATAGTTGCGGGTACGCTGCTGTGCGCGGCCGCGATTACCGGAGGGGATATAACGCTGACCAATGCTGCGCCGCACAACATGGGCAGCATGATAGCAAAGCTGCGCGAGACCGGCTGCCAAATATGCAATGGCGACGGCTACGTATCCATCTCCGCACCGGAAAGACCCGGCGAGATAAAGCTGATAGAGACCCTGCCTTATCCGGGCTTTCCGACTGATATGCAGGCGCAATTTTTCGCACTGTGTACGGTGGCCGACGGGACCAGCGTTGTGGTGGAAAACGTATTTGAGAACCGCTTTAAGCATGCTGCGGAGCTTGCGAGGATGGGCGCCGTCTACATGCAGAAGGACAGAACCACGGTAATACGCGGCGTGCGGCAGCTTACTGGCGCTGTAGTTACAGCCCGCGATCTGCGGGGAGGGGCTGCATTGACGCTTGCGGGGCTGAGAGCAAACGGCGAAACCACCGTGCTGGGTGCGGAACTGATAGACCGGGGCTATGAACGCCTTGATGATATGCTTAACGGATTAGGTGCACGGATAAGACGTGAGGAGGAAAACTGAGCTTTGGCTGATACCGGGGCAAAAAGCGCAAAGAAGGCGGCAAAAAAACGCCGCCGAAACACAAGAAAAAGCAGAATGCGCCGCGCGCTTGGCACGGTAATACTGCTTATGCTGCTTGCCGCCGCGGTCACGCTTGCCTACTTTGTGCTTAAGGTTGACAACGTGATAGTTACTGGGAACACCACCCTAACAACCGAGCATGTGCTGGAAACAGCGGATATACAACGCGGCACGCACATGTGGCTTATTGACGTGCGTGGGGCAAAGGCCGCACTCACGGCGGACCCATACATCAAGCGCGCAGATATCGAGCGCATATACCCAAGCGCTGTACGCATCAGCATAGTGGAGCGCGAAAGAGCCGCTGTAATAATCGGTATGAACGTTATAGCCTTGGTGGATGATGAGGGATATGTGCTGGAGATAGACCCGGCAGGCGATACCGCGGGGCTGCTTCGCGTTATGGGCGTAGGCTCCATGGGTTTCAGCGTGGGGCAGATGCTGGGCGAGCAGACTGACTTCAACTCCCGCGCAATGGTAACGATAATTCAGGCGCTAAGCCGCCACGACATGCTGCAAACGATAGACACCGTGGATATATCCAACCCGCTCAGTATGTATATGCGGACTGATTCCGGCTTTACAGTGCAGCTGGGACAGTCCGAGGATTTGGATGACAAGCTGGATAAGCTTGCCATAGTGCTGGACGAGCTGGAGGCTATGGGGCTGGAGGGCGGTGTGATAAACCTAAGCGCAAAGGGCGACCCTACATACTCTCCGCAGGATGCTGCCGCGGCGACGGGTACGGATGTTCCCACAAATACCGACATTTCTACTGATACGGATGTTTCCACCGGAACAGATCTGCCATAGCCGCATACTATATATTTGTTTAGCGGGACGCACAATGCTATAATTCAGTCATAGCATGACGTGGAGGGTTATATGTACGCTAATTATGAACAGATAGCCGATGCGGTGCGCGCGCATCCGCAGACTAAGGTTATAGCCGTGGCGGCCGCCGAGGACGAGGCCGTTATAAATGCGGCGCTTCATGCGCAGCGTGAGCGCATCGCGGAGCCGATATTCGTAGGCAACGGCCCCAAAATCAAGGAAATCCTGCGCACGCTGGATAAGAATCCTGCTGATTATAACATAGAGGCAGTAACTGACGGTACGGCGGGGCAGGCGGCCGTGGAGCTGATCAAGGACGGCAGCGCACATATATTGGTCAAGGGGATGCTGGAGACAAAGGATATACTTTCACCTGTGGTCAATAAGGCGAATGATCTGCGCCTGGGCAAGATAATGACGCACGTGGTGTTTTTTCAGCTGCCGGGCTATCATAAGCTGATAGTGCATACCGACGGCGGCATGGTGATATACCCTACGCTGGAGGATAAACGCTATATAATCGAAAATGCGGTGAATACGCTGCTTAGCATGGGCTATACGCTGCCTAAGGTGGCGGTGCTCGCCGGCATAGAAAAGGTCAATCCCAAAATGATAGAAACGCTGGATGCGGCGGAGCTGAAGCGTATGAATCAGGAGGGGATAATCAAGAACTGTGCAGTTGAGGGGCCGATATCCTATGATGTGGCGATGGATGCCGAGATTGCGCATCACAAGGGCTACGAATGCCCGTACTGCGGTGATTTTGACGTGCTGATAATGCCCAACCTTGTGGCAGGAAATATACTTGGCAAATGCTATATAGTCACCGCCAAGGCGCTTATGACGGGCATAATAGTAGGTGCGAAGGCGCCGATAGTTATGACCTCGCGCGGCTCCACCGCAGCGGAAAAGTATTATTCCATCGCCCTTGCCGCGCTTACGGCGTCCGGCGCGGGCGGCAAGCTGTACGGCGCGTGATACTTGCATAAACATATACAAGAAAAAACAGGGGAAACGGATGATATGTCCGTTTCCCCTGCGCAAATTCTGCGGTGAGCAAGCCGTAAGCCGAGTTCTGTCTATGTGGGTGACCATCTATCTTGGAATACCGTTGCCGGTATCCTCCAGCGATTATCAAGAGCCTGGCGGGCAGCCATTTCTGCGGCGTAAACCGCAAGCGCTCTCATTCCAATCTTGCACCGGGTGGGGTTTACAGGGCGGACAAGTCGCCATGCCGCCGGTGAGCTCTTACCTCGCCTTTCCATCCTTACCGCATAAATGCGGCGGTATATCTCTGTTGCACTTTCCCTGGGGTCGCCCCCGCCGGACGTTATCCGGCACCCTGCCCTATGGAGCTCGGACTTTCCTCATGCGGTGTGTGCCGCACGCGGTCGTCTGTCTTACTCGCAAAACCTATATCAATTTAATTTCTTTAATACAGTATCCTTCCGCAGTTCTCGCACTCCACAATATCCACTCCGGCGCTGACCCTTTTCACCACCGCCGTCGGCAGCGACATATTGCAGCCCCCGCATTGATCGTTTGCCACCTTCGCTACCGGCACGGCGTGATGCGAGCGCACGAGCTCATACTCCTTGAGCAGCGCCGGGTCCACCGCCTTTGCAAGCGTTTCTGCCGCTGCACGCGCCGCCGCAAGCTCCGGCTCCGCGTCGGCAGCCTCCTTATCGCACTCGGCGCGCACCGCGTCGAATTCCTTCTTGGCGCGTCCCGCCTTTGTATAGGTCTCCTTATAGTCGGCGGTC
>CAZXRQ010000004.1:0-38378 GCA_964642795.1 uncultured Oscillospiraceae bacterium
GACTATGTCCGCGCCCGGCAGCGCGCTACGCGCGCCGCGCGCCCCCGGCCCCGTCCATATGCAGCCCCCTGTTGTCCGTCAGCGGCGGATTTTACAGGTTTGTCCGCCGTACGCGGAAATCCCGTTGTCAACACGGCCGCTTTGGTATATAATCAGCTTGGTTTTCCAATTATATTTTACGGAGGCTTTCTATGGATCAGCTCAAACGCACCCCGCTGTATCAGACGCACATTGACCTGGGCGGCAGGATGGTGGACTTTGGCGGCTGGGAGCTGCCCGTCCAGTATTCCTCAATAATCGATGAGCACAACGCTGTGCGTCAGCGCGCAGGCCTGTTTGACGTTTCCCATATGGGCGAGGTCACTGTAGCAGGCCCCGGTGCGCTTGCCTATTTACAGCATGTGCTTACCAACGATTTTACCAACATGACCCCCGGCCGCTGCCGCTACTCCATGGTATGCTATGATGACGGCGGTGTGGTGGATGACGTGCTGGTATATATGCTGGCCGAAAACGACTACCTTATAGTCGTCAACGCGTCCAATACCGATAAGGATTACGCGTGGTTTATCGAGCATGCCACGCCCGACGTCGAAATTAAAAACCTCAGCCCCGAATATGCGCAGCTGGCGCTTCAGGGCCCCATGGCGGAGGAGATGCTCAAGGCCGCCGGCATGGCGGATGAGGACATCCCCAAGAAAAACTATTCCTTCATGCGCCATTCCCTGATTGGCGGCACGGAGGTGCTTATAAGCCGCACAGGCTATACCGGCGAGGACGGCTTCGAGCTGTATCTCCCGGCCGATAAGGCCACTCTGCTCCACTCGGTGCTGATGCAGGCGGGCAAGCCCTTCGGTATGCTGCCCTGCGGGCTTGGCGCACGCGATACTCTCCGCTTTGAAGCCGCCATGCCGCTCTACGGCCATGAGATGGACGCCACCGTCACCCCCATGGAGACTGGCATCGCCTTCGCTGTAAAGCTCAACAAGCCCGAGTTTATCGGCAAAGAAGCCCTGCTTGCGCCAGCAAAGCGCCTCCGCATTGGTCTTAAGCTCACAGACCGCGGCATAGCGCGCGAGCACGCCCCCGTGTTCGCCAACGGCGAAAACGTCGGCCACGTCACCAGCGGCAGCGTCGCCCCTACCCTGGGCGGCAACTACGCCATGGCTCTGGTGGACGCCTCCGCTTCGGAAGCCTCCGATTTCGAAATAGAGGTGCGCGGCAAACGTCTAAAAGCCGTACAGGTACCGCTGCCCTTCTACAAGCGCGCCAAGTAGCTTCTTTCTCTTTTAAAAAAGAGAAAGAAGCAAAGAGAAAACAACCTACGCCTTAAAGCTGTTTTCCGCTTGTGAGAAAGCAAAAGAAGCAAAGAGAAAACAACCTACGCCTTAAAGCTGTTTTCCGCTTGTGAGAAAGCAACGTCCTCTCTCAAGCTGCTTACGGGAAAACGAGAGCAACCGAGAACCAATGGGATTTTGTTTCAAAACCGCAGCAACAAATATCAACAATCATCAGGAGGTTTTCATCATGACACCCAACGATCGCAAGTATACCAAGGATCACGAATGGCTGCTGGTAAACGGCAGCACCGTAAAGCTCGGCATCACCGACCACGCGCAGGATTCACTGGGCGATATAGTCTACGTTGAGCTGCCAGCCGTGGGCGATGAGTTCGACGCGGGCGCCAGCTTCGCCGTAGTGGAAAGCGTCAAAGCCGCAAGCGAAATATATACCCAGGCCGCAGGCAGGGTTATAGCCGTTAACGATGCTTTGGATGCAACGCCCGAGCTTATCAATTCCGATCCCTACGGCGCGTTTATCGCAGAGCTTGAGTTTACCTCGCTCAACGAGGATTCGCTGCTTACCGCCGACGAATACGAAGCCTTCGTGGCATCGGAGGGCTAAACCGAAATGAGAAGCTATGTGCCAAACACGGCGCAGGAGCAGGAGGCCATGCTCAACGAGCTTGGCCTTTCTTCACTGGATGCGCTGTATGACGACGTACCGCCCGAGCTTATGCTGAGGGCGGGAGAGCTCCGAATACCCGACGGCATGAGCGAAGCCGAGGTGCGCCGCGTGTTCGATACGCTCTCCCCCGCCGCCCCCAAGCTGCCGCTGTTCCGCGGCGCGGGCGCGTATAATCACTATATTCCCGCGATGGTGTCTCAGCTTGCCATGCGCAGCGAATTCTATACCGCTTACACCCCCTATCAGGCCGAAATGAGTCAGGGTATGCTGCAGGGCACGTTTGAATACCAGACCATGATCTGCGAGCTTACCGGCATGGATGCCTCCAACGCCTCCGTATACGACGGCGCGACCGCCGCAGCGGAGGCCATGTATATGGCGCGTGACGCCAAGCGCAAAAACAAGATGCTGATAAGCGCCGGACTGCATCCCCACTTTCTTGCGACCATGCGCACCTATGCGCGCTTTGCGAAGCTGGAGCTTGTGGAGCTGCCGCTGGACGATACGGGCCGCACGGATATTGACGCGCTCAAAGCCAACCTTGATGGCGCTGCGGGCGTGTTTGCAGCCTCTCCCAACTTCTATGGCTGCATAGAGGATATGCAGGCCGTTGCAGACGCCGCGCATGAAGGCGGCGCGCTGTTCATCGCCTGCGTCAACCCAATATCGCTGGGCCTTTTGAAGCGCCCCGGCGACTACGGCGCGGATATAGCCGTGGGCGAGGGACAGCCGCTGGGTCTTCCGCTTGCATACGGCGGGCCGTACCTTGGCTTTATGGCCGCAAGGGGTAAGCTGATACGCAACCTGCCCGGCCGTATAGTGGGCGAGACCGTCGACGCGGACGGCAACCGCGTATACGTCCTTACGCTTCAGGCGCGCGAGCAGCATATACGGCGTGAAAAGGCGTCCAGCAACATCTGCTCAAACCAGATGCTCTGCGCCATAACCGCCAGCATATACCTTGCCGCGATGGGCCCTGCCGGTCTGCGCGAGGCAGCCGAGCAAAGCCTACAAAAGGCGCACTACCTCTTGGAGGGGCTCTGCACCGTAAAGGGCGTTAAGCTGCGCTGGCCCAACACCCCGTTTTTCAACGAATTCACGCTGGACGTCCCGGCCGACTCCGCGGTGATAAACGCCGTACTCAAGGCCAAGGGCTACATAGGCGGCCTGCGCCTGTCCCGTGTGAATCCTTCGGATAAGGGTATGCTCTGGTGCGCCACCGAGCTTAACACCCGCAACGAAATAGACGGCGTTATATGCGCCTTTGAGGAGGCGGTAAAATGACAAGAAGCATATACCCACTGCTGTTTGAGCGCAGCCGTGAAGGCCGCCGGGGCGCGGACCTTCCTGCGCTGGACGTACCCAGGCTGGACGCGCTTTTGCCCGATTCACTTACCTCCGACGCGCCTCCCGCGCTGCCGGAGCTGGCCGAGGTAGACGTGGTACGCCATTATACCAACCTCTCCCGCCGCAACTTTGGCGTGGACAACGGCTTTTACCCCCTGGGCAGCTGCACCATGAAGTACAACCCCAAGATAGACGAGGAGCTTGCCGTCCGCTTTGACGGCGTGCATCCGTTTGCGGACGAGGATACCCCCGAGGCTTTGGGTGCGCTTACCCTGATGGCAAACCTCGACGCGGCGCTGTGCGAGATCTGCGGCATGGATAAGTTCACACTCCAGCCCGCGGCGGGCGCGCACGGCGAGTTCACCGGGCTTATGATAATCAAGGCATATCACGACATGCGGCAGGATTACCTGCGCACCGAGATGATAGTGCCCGACGCCGCACACGGCACCAACCCCGCAAGCGCCGCCATGGCGGGCTTCACGGTAAAGGAGCTCGTCAGCGCGCCGGACGGCGGCATAGACCTTGACGCGCTGCGCGCCGCGGTCAACGAGCATACCGCGGGCCTTATGCTTACCAACCCCTCCACGCTGGGCCTGTTCGAGCGCAACATAGTGGAGGTCGCAAAGATCGTCCACGATGCGGGCGGATTGCTCTACTACGACGGCGCCAACCTCAACGCCATAATGGGCGTCGTCCGCCCGGGCGACATGGGCTTTGACGTGATGCACGTCAACCTGCACAAGACCTTTGCCACCCCGCACGGCGGCGGCGGTCCCGGTTCCGGCCCCGTCGGCGTAAAGAAGGAGCTTATACCCTATCTGCCCTACCCCGTGGTGATGAAGCACGGCGACGTGCCCGCGCTGGATTACGACAGGCCGCTTTCCATAGGCAAGGTAAAGAGCTTCTACGGCAACTTCGGCGTGATGGCCAAGGCATACGCGTACATACTCAGTCTGGGCGGCCGCGGCCTGCGCGAAGCAAGCCAAAACGCCGTGCTGAACGCAAACTATGTCCAGCACGCGCTGAAAAACACCTACGGCCTGCCGCACGACAGGATATGTATGCACGAGTGCGTGCTGACCCCCGGCGAGCTTATGGACTACGGCGTACACACCACGGACATAGCCAAGGCGCTGATCGACTTCGGCTACCATCCGCCCACCATATATTTCCCGCTGATAGTGCACGAGGCGATCATGATAGAGCCTACCGAAAGCGAATCCCGCGAAACGCTGGACGGCTTTATCTCCGCCATGAAGCGCATAGCGGAAATGGCAAAGGCCGACCCCGGCGCTTTGCACAGCGCACCCGCCACCACCCCCGTGGGCAGGCCGGATGAGGTCGCCGCCGCGCGCAAGCCTGTGGTTAAATACGTTAAGGAGTGACCGTCATGGCAATAAATACAGACAAAACCGTGGAGGCTTTCAAGCAGCATCAAAAGACGCTTCATGCCTATAACCACGCGCTGGCCGCGCTCAGCTACGACTCGGAGACCGTTATGCCAAAAGGCGGCAGCGCCCAGCTTGGCGAAACGATAGGCGTGCTGAGCGAGGCGGAATACAATCTGCAGACCGACCCCGGCTTTGTAGCCATGGCGCGGGAGATAACCGCCGCCGGCGAAGGCGCCGGTATAGATCACCAGACGTTCCGCGAGGCCGAGGACGTGCTGGAGGAGCACGACAAGCTCTCCCGCATACCGGTAGAGGAATACGTCGCCTTCCAGATGCTTACAAACGACGCAAGCCACGTTTGGCATTCCGCCAAGGTGGAAAACGACTATGCGTCGTTTGAGCCGTACCTTGCAAGGCTCATCGAGACCCAGCGCCGCTTTGCGGGCTATCTGGATCCCGGCAAGGCTCCCTACGACGTATGGCTCAACGAGTTTGAGCGCGGATTGAACATGGAGCAGCTGGATGGGTATTTCAAGAAGGTCCGCTCGGCGCTGGTGCCGCTTATACAGGCTATACAAAAGGCCGGCCAGCCCGACGCGAAGTTTCTATCCGCCATTTGCCCCATACCCCTGCAGCGGGAGCTTTCCGCCTACCTGATGGGCGTTATGACCATCGATCCGGATCACTGCGTGCTGGGGGAGGTGGAGCACCCGTTTACCACGGAGTTCAGCAAGTACGATGTGCGCATCACCACCCACTATCACGAGGATCAGATGGCCAGCAATATGTTCAGCGTGATACACGAGGGCGGTCACGCGCTCTACGAGCTGAACGTGGCTGATTCGCTTGCAGACAGCGTGCTGGGCTGCGGCGCGAGCATGGGCGTACACGAATCCCAAAGCCGCTTCTTCGAAAATATCATTGGCCGCAGCGAGGCCTTCACGGGCTACATACTCCCCAAGGTAAAGGAGCTTTTCCCGGAGCAGATGGCAAGCGTCGATGCGCGCGGCTTCTACCGCGGAGTGAACATCGCAAAACCCTCGCTTATCCGCACCGAAGCGGACGAGCTGACCTACTCGCTGCATATAATGGTGCGCTACGAGCTGGAGCGCCAGCTTATAGCCGGCACGCTCTCCACAAAGGAGCTGTTTGCGGCATGGAACGCGCTGTATAAGGAGTATCTCGGCGTGGACGTGCCGACAGACCGCGAGGGCGTATTGCAGGATTCCCACTGGTCCTCAGGCTCGTTCGGCTACTTCCCCTCCTATTCGATAGGCAGCGCGTATGCAGCGCAGATGCTTTCCTCCATGCAGAAGGAGCTGGACGTATTCGGCCTTGCGGGTAACGGCGAGCTTGCGCCCATAGTCGCATGGCTTACGGACAAAATATACAAATACG
This sequence comes from uncultured Oscillospiraceae bacterium, assembly GCA_964642795.1. Classification (GTDB taxonomy): domain Bacteria; phylum Bacillota; class Clostridia; order Christensenellales; family CAG-138; genus JAVVVD01. The sequence goes on from CAZXRQ010000004.1 coordinate 6,108, forward strand.
GCCAGATCAAGCGCCCCGCGGAGCTGGTATTGAACGCCTGCAGCGCGCCGTTTGACCCGCAGTATTACATCGACTATCTGACGGATAAATTCAGCAGCCTGTACGGGCTGTGATATGAGCGCCGCCTCCCCCGGGGCGCGCTGCGCGCAAAGCGCGCAGTGCCGCAACGCGGCACAAACCGCATAGCGGTTTGTGCGCGCCCCGGGGGGAGGCAAGCGTACCCTCTCATACCGGCATTGAAACTTATCCCGTTAAACTGTATAATAAGGCATGGATATAAACAACCGTTTCAAAAAGGGCATAAGCCCCATAAAAATACTGCCGCTGGGCTTTTTTGCTATTATATGCATTGGCACGGCGCTTTTGATGCTGCCCTCTGCCAGCAATGTTAAAACCACGCTGTTCGAAGCCTTCTTCACGGCCACGTCGGCCTCCTGCGTAACGGGGCTGGTCATTGCGGACACAGGCACCCGTTTTACGGTGTTCGGCCAGGCGATAATACTTGCACTTATCCAGCTGGGCGGGCTGGGCTTTATGACCGCCGCCTCGCTGCTGTTTATACTCCTTAGGCACAGGGTATCGCTCAAGCAGCGCATGACGCTCGCCGAGGGGCTGGGTGAGGACCGCCTGCAGGGCGTTATGCGCCTTGCGCTCAGCGCGGTCAAGCTCACCTTCGTCTGCGAGGCCGCGGGCGCCATACTGCTCGCGCTCCGTTTTGTTCCTCAGTTTGGCTTCCCGCTGGGACTGTGGCGGGCGGTGTTCACCAGCATTTCAGCTTTCTGCAACGCGGGCTTCGATATAATGGGCAACTATGTTTCGCTTATGCACTATGCAGACGATGCGTATGTGTGCACCGTTGTGATGCTGCTGATAATTGTCGGCGGTCTCGGCTTCGCGGTGATAGCGGATCTGCGCAGCAAACGTTATTTTCGCTATTTCTCACTGCATACCAAGCTGGTGCTTTGCGGTACGATAGCGCTTATTTTCGGCGGTGCGCTGTTGTTTTTCCTGTTGGAATACTCCAACCCCGCTACCCTGGGCAGCCTCGGCACAGGCGGCAAGGCGCTTGCCGCGCTGTTCCAATCCGTCACCTGCCGCACAGCCGGCTTCAACACAATAGACCAGCTCTCATTGAACGACGCCAGCAAGCTGCTCAGCTGCGTATTGATGTTTATTGGCGGCTCCCCTGCTGGCACCGCCGGCGGCATCAAGGTCACTACGATGATCACACTGCTGCTCACCGTAAGGGCGTTCGCAACCGGGCGGCCGGACGCGGAGGCCTTCGGACGCAGGCTGCGCCCGCTTGCCGCGCGCAGGGCGCTGTGTATGTTCCTTGCGGCGTTTTCCTGCATCATAATCGCAGTTATGGCGCTTTCTCTGCTGCAAAAGGACGCGCCGTTTATAGACCTGCTGTTTGAGGCCGCATCCGCGCTGGGCACGGTCGGGCTCTCCACAGGCGTCACTACTTACGCCAGCACTGCCTCGCGCGCAGTGCTGTGCCTGCTTATGTACACCGGACGGGTGGGATTGCTTACGCTTACGCTGTCGCTCACCCGCATAAAGCCCTCGGCACTGCGCTATCCCGAGGGCAATATAATGATTGGATAGGAGACTGTTTGCAATGTCTAAGGGTTTTGTAGTAATAGGTTTGGGCCGGTTTGGCACCTCCGTAGCCATGACGCTGTGCGAGCTGGGGCATGATGTTCTGGCGGTGGATGTGGATGCTGCACGCATAGAGGCCGTCAAGGACGCCGTGACGCACGCCGTACAGGCGGACACCACCGACGAGCGCGCAATAGCGCAGCTTGGCGTGCGTAACTTCGATATGGTAATAATCAGCGTGGGCGACGATCTGCGCGCATCCATACTTTCCACCATACTCTGCCGTGAGATGGGCGCAAAGCGCATCATCGCCAAGGCAAGCGACGCGCTGCATGCCCGCCTGCTCGAAAAGACCGGCGCGGACAGCGTGGTGCTGCCGGAACACGAAAGCGGCATACGCCTTGCCCGCTCGCTGGTATCGGACAACATACTCGATTATCTTGAGCTGTCCGATGAATACAGCGTAAATGAAATGCTCATACCCCGGCGCTGGATAGGCAAGTCCCTTTCCGAGCTCAACGTCCGGCGCGAATACAACGCAAGCGTCATAGGCATACGCCGCGGCGATAACATGATAATCTCGCTGGATCCCGGCAAGCCCATGCGCGAGGGCGACGTGCTGATAATCATCGGTTCAAACTCCGCGCTGGACCATATAGCATCGCTTAAATAAAGCTAAAAGCGGACGGAAAATTTCCGCCCGCTTCAGCCTGTCGAAGAACCCCGGGATTATTAAGGGCCGAAGCCCTTAATGTAAAATCCGGTCTGACGACAGGTGCGTCAGACCGGAAGGAAAATCGCAGATTTTCCCTGCTCCTCTCAGTCTTTGCCGCCCGGGAGCCTAAAGGCACAGCCTGTAGGCGAGAGGCAAAGACTGCAAGCTCGAAAAAGTCATTTTGACTTTTTCGACAGCCTGAAAAGCGGGCGGATAATTTCCGCCCGCTTTTCGCTCTGTATTTCTATTCCGCTTTTCTTTTTATTGTTATGGCTATAAAGTTCAGCAGCTCGCACGCGCCCGCCTGTATTGCGGCGCGGTCGTTTTTTGCGTAGTCGTTATCGCAGATTATCCAATCCGCCCACAGCTCCTCGTTGCCCTGCATCTGCCGAATATCTACACGCTCCGCGCCCGGCGTTTCGCCAAGAATGTCCTTCCAGTATGCCGCATCGTGTATATAGTCCAGCTGCTCCGGCGTCCAGGACGCAAGCAGCGGCTCGGGCAGCCGGTCATGCATATCCTGCTTCATGCCCGGCACTACGATATATATATACCCGCCCGGCTTCACAAAGGGCAGCAGCTTTGCACCAAGGTATCGCTTATCGCGGCCAAAGTAATTGTAGGAATCCGTGCATACCACTCCGTCGAAAAAGTCATGTGCAAACGGCAGCTCGGTCGCATCAGCATGTATGGGCACGATCTGCTTACTTGTAAGGCCCATTTCTGTAAAGAAGCGCATATTGTCCGTAGGGTCGCTCCACAGGTCTGCTGCAAACACGGTAAAGCCGTATTCCTTCGCCAGAAACACCGACGTCACGCCCTGCCCGCTGCCCAGATCCATCACGATCCCGTTATGCGGTATTCGATGGTCCTTTAGAAGCTCCTCGGTGAGCTTCAGCGGGTTTGGCCCCATTATGCGCGCGTTGATGCGCGGCTCGTCGTATTTTTTGCTTTTTATATAATTCATGTCCTTATACGCCTTCTCTGCTTCGCCTGAGCAGCTCCGCACGTCTTTTCAGTGCCTTCTCGCCGTTTGGCTCCAGCGCACATTCCACCGCGCCGGCTATGCCGGCCGCAGTCGGGAAGAAGAGCTCGCCGTACTCATGCACCGGCGTGACCCAGTTGCGCGCGCCCAGCACTATGGGTGCGGTTTTAAGCGACGTGCAAAGCTCCGCTATGCCGCTTGCAAGCGTCTGCATGAAGGAGCCGCGCGTAACCGCGTCGCCCACCACGACCACGCGGCCGGTCTTTTCCGCGGAGGTGATAAGCGGCGCATAGTCAAACGGCACAAGGCTCCGCGCATCCACTATCTCGCAGGATATTCCGCGCGCTGCAAGCATGTTCGCGGCGTCCAGCGCTCGGTACAGTGTCGCGCCTATTGTAAGTATAGTAACATCCGTGCCCTCGCGCTTCACATCGGGCAGGCCTATCTCTATTTCGTATTCCGCTTCCGTCACGCCGCCCTGGTGGAACCGCTCGCCCACACTGTACAGCCGCTGGCTTTCGAAGAATATCACGGGATCGGCGCCGTTTAGCGCGGACTGCATAAGTCCCTTCGCGTCGTACGGCGTAGCGGGGTATACCACCTTTAGCCCCGGCACATGTGCAAGCATGGCGGAGAGATCCTGCGCATGCTGCGCGCCGTATTTATGGCCGATGCTCGTGCGGATCACCACCGGCACGTTCAGCGTGCCCGCGCTCATAGCATGCCATTTGGGGAGCTGGTTTATCAGCTCGTCCCCGGCGCGGCCCAAAAAGTCGCCGTACATTATCTCCGCCACCGCACGGCCGCCGGACAGCGCGTAGCCCACGGCCGCTCCCACTATCGCGCCCTCCGCGATAGGGGTGTTGAAGAAGCGCTTATACGGCAGACTCTCGGTAAAGCCGCCGTATACGTCGAACGCGCCGCCCCAGTCGCGCACGTCCTCGCCGAAGGCGATAAGCGTGCCGTCCTCGTAGAATTTGTTTATTATCGGCTCCGCTATCGCGTGACGGAACTGGTATACGCGCTCCTTGGGAAGCGGTTTTCCCTCCGCGTCCAGCCCAAAGCGTGAAAGGCCGCTGAGCCGGGTAAGCGCGGGACTGCTCGCCTTATCAAGCAGCGTTTCCGGCTTGTTTTTCCCCAGCACGGGGGTGCGCACGTTTGAGTAAGTAAGGCGTTCTATACCGCTGGGATCGTCATAGGGAGATATCCTGTCGTCCACGGCAAGGCGCGTGCAGCGAAGTACGGCTTGATGCGCATCCTCGCGCAGCGCGTTCAGCTGTTCCGGCGTGCATACGCCGCCAGCTTTCAGCTCCGCGCCAAACGCCGCTATGGGGTCCAGCTCCTGCCACGCCTCCACCTCGGCCTCGCTGCGGTAGCCGCCGTGATCGCTTGCGGAGTGGCCGCAGGTACGGTAGTTTACAAAATCCAGCAGCACCGGCCCGTCGCTCTTTGCCAGCGGTATCGCGCGGCGGTATGCGTCTATTACCGCCAGCACATCCAGCCCGTTTATGCGCTCCGCGTGCATAGCGTCCGGTCTGAGGCCCGCCGCAACGCGCCCGGCCTCACGGTAGCCCATGGTTTCGCCGCGGGTCTGGCCGCCCATGCCGTAGAAATTATCGCTTATGTTGAATATCAGCGGAGGTCCGCCAGTTCCCCAAAGCGTGCGATACTGATCCATACACGCAAGGTTCATTGCCTCCCACACCGGCCCGCAGGCCAGCGCCGCGTCCCCTATATCGCACACAGCCACGCCCGGAGCCTTGTTTATCAGCTTGTACAGCGCGGCGCCCACGGCAATATCCGCGGAGCCGCCCACAAGCGCATTGTTGGGATATATGCCAAACGGCGCAAAAAAAGCGTGCATGGGCCCGCCTAAGCCGCGGTTGAAGCCGGTGGACTTGGCGAACATCTCACATATAAGCCCGTACAGCAGAAAATCCCGCGCTACAAGAGGAACGGGGCGGGTATCGTCCCGCACGGCGCGGTATACGTCGCCGTCGAGATAGCCCTGCATTATGCTTATGAGCGCATCGTCAGGCAGCGCGCGTATGCAGCTTGCGCCCTTGGCGATAACGTCGCCGTGGCAGCGGTGGCTGCTTAATACAACATCCTCCGGCCGCAGCAGATACGCCGCGCCGGCGTACATCGCCTCCTGGCCTATGCACAGGTGCGCAGGGCCGGGATGCGTATGCCGTATGCCGCAATATTCGCCGTGCCGCTTGATGCCGTCAAGCATAAGCTCGGTCTCGCGGATAAGGCACATATCGGCATACAGCGCGGTAAGCTCGCCTGGCTGGAACGCACAGAGCGCGTCCGAAGTTTTTTTATACCTGAAAGCGAGGATATCGCTCAATTCGATATCTCCGCCGTCGAATATATCCTTTGGCAATATGTCTATCAATTTGGTCATCAGCAGCAGTCCGTAGTCCTTTGCGTTTATTCGATATCCAGCGCGAATACACCGCCCGCGCCGCCGGTATGTATTATCAGCAGATCGCCCGGATCGTCAAACGCGCCGTTCTTTGCAAGCTCCAGCAGCCCGGCGAACATCTTGCCGGTGTACACGGGATCCAGTATTATACCTTCGCTGCGCGCCATAAGGCGCATCGCGGCATTGCCCTCCGCGGAGGGTATGGCGTAGCCCTCGCCGTAGTACGGCAGTATCCTCGGCCACGCGTCGGTGCGCACGCCCATCAGCCGCGCGGTACCGTCTATCAGCTCGGCGGTTATCCTTTCGAAGTCGCCTTCGCCCACGGTCACGCCATATACCTGCGCCTCCGGCATGTATATCGCCGCGCCCAGCGTGGTACCGGCCAGTGTGCCGCCGCTGCCAGCGGTGCAAATTACATGGCCGAAGCTCACGCCCATATCCTTGGCCTGTACGCTGGTTTCGCGCATACATTCAACGTAGCCCAGACTGCCGCGCGGCACGCTGCCGCCCACGGGAATGAGGTAGGGGGTCTTGCCCTGCGCTGAAAACTCCCCGGCTATGCGGTCCATCTCGGCATATACGTCCGCGTAGTCGTCGCTGTCCACAAAGCTGACAGGTGCGCCAAGTATATCGTCCAGTATGAGGTTGCCCTTTTTCTCCGTAACGCCGCGCCCCATAAGCACAAGCACCGCGCCAAGCCCCAGCTTGTTGCAGCAGGCGGCGGTCAGCATCGCGTGGTTGGACTGCGCGCCGCCGGTAGTTATCACCACGTCGCTGCCGCAGTTTTTCGCGTCCGCAAGCAAATACTCCAGCTTGCGCACCTTGTTGCCGCCCAGACCCAGTCCGGTAAGATCGTCGCGCTTTATATATACGTTCTTTTTGAGCGCCAGGGATATATTGTCCAGCCGGTGCAGCGGCGTAGGCAGCTGCGCCAAACGCAGCCGTGCAAATTCGCCGATGTCCTTCATTCCTTCTGCCTCCCGCCTGTAAGTTGTTCCATTTTCAGCACGTCCAGCGTGGAAAAATAGTCCGCCGGAGTTTCCGCGCGGCGTATCAGCTTAACGCTGCCGTCCTCTGAAAGCAGCAGCTCCGCACTTCTGAGCCGGCCGTTGTAGTTGTAGCCCATGGAGAAGCCGTGCGCGCCCGCGTCGTGTATCACCAGCAGGTCGCCTATGTCTATTTCAGGCAATCTGCGGTCTATTGCAAATTTATCGTTGTTCTCGCACAGTCCGCCGGTCACGTCGTAAACGTGATCGTGCGGTGCGTTTTCCTTGCCCATCACGCTTATGTAGTGGTACGCGCCGTACATCGCGGGCCGCATAAGGTTGGCCGCGCACGCGTCCACGCCGATAAAGTCCTTGTAGGTGCGCTTTTCATGCAGCACGCGGGTAACAAGATACCCGGCCGGGCCGGTTATGTAGCGCCCCAGCTCCGTAAACACCGCAGGCTGCATATCCGTGCCGGCAAACGCCGCGTCGTACTCCTTATGCACCCGCTCGCCCACGCGCAATACGTCTATCGCGTCCGCATCGTCGTAATAGGGTATGCCCACGCCGCCGGAAAGGTTTACAAACGCAATCTCCGCGCCCAGCTCCTCATGCAGCTCGCGCGCGGTGGTAAACATCAGCTTTGCAAGCGCGGGATAGTAGTTTTCGTCGGTGGTATTGCTTGCCAAAAACGCGTGTATGCCAAACCGCTTTGCGCCCATGCGCATCAGCTTTTTTATGCCGGTGGAGAGCTGCCCGCGCGTCCAGCCGTATTTGGATTCCCCGGGGTTGCCCATTATGGTATTGCCGAGGCGGAACTCGCCGCCCGGGTTAAAGCGGCAGCAGACCAGCTCGGGTATGCCGCCGTGCTGAGCCAAAAAGTCTATATGCGAAATATCGTCCAGATTGATTATTGCGTCCAGCTTACGCGCATACTCGAAGTTCTCGGCGGGGGTCACGTTGCTGGAAAACATTATGCTTTTCCCCGTAACGCCCAAAGCCGAGCTGAGCATTAGCTCGGTATGGCTGGAGCAGTCAAGCCCCGCGCCCTCTTCATTTATTATGCGGAGTATCTCCGGATTCGGGCAGGCCTTCACCGCGTAATACTCGCGGTAGCCACGGTTCCACTCAAACGCCTTATACAGCCTGCGCACCCGTTCGCGGATGCGTTTTTCGTCGTATATATGGAACGGGGTGGGGTATTTTTCTGTTATGTGCTCAAGCGTTGCCTTGTCAAAGGGGACGTATTTCATAATGCCTCCTGTATATGTCGTCTACCAAATTATAGCACCGTTACACCGGCGCAAAGGTGAACAAGTCATTAATTCGTATCCGCGCGCTGCGCAAGCCTTTTCTGCATACGGTTTTTTCTGTGATATTCCGAACGCACAACATATACCATCATCAGCACGGTTATGACATACGGTATGCAGCTTGTGAGGTCGCTGGGCACACCCACGCTCTGCAGTCTGAGCCCCAGCGCGTCAAGAAAGCCGAACAGCAGCGCCGCAAGAAACACCCTGGGCGGATTCGCCGCGCCGAATATAACGCAGGCGAAGGCGATAAAGCCGCGGTTTGCGCTCATGCCCTCGGTAAACATGGTAAGGTAGCCCAGCGCAAGGTGCGCGCCGGAAAAGCCGCAGAATATGCCGCAAAGTATGCTAGCGATGTACTTCATGCGCACCGGACTTATGCCGGCGCTTGAAAGCGCCTTGGGATTTTCACCCGACGCGCGCAGCCAAAGCCCGTATGGCGTCTTATAGATGAACACCCAGCACAGCGCCACCAGCGCCCAGGATATGTACACGAACAGGGTGTTGTTGTTGAGCAGCGGCCCAAGCACCGGAATTTTATTGAGGAAGTCCCAGCTCAGCCGCGCTATCGGCACTATCGCGGAGGAGGAGAACGCGCCCTTTACGCCAAACAGCGTCCTGAGCAGGAATACCGTAAGCCCGCCTGCGAATATGTTGAGCGCCACGCCTATTATGAACTCGTCGCTTTTGAATTTTACCACAAACACCGCGAAGAAAAGCCCTATCAGTATGCCTGCCAGCACCGCCACCAGCACGCCCATCGTGGCGCTTGCGAAATAGTAGCTGCCCGCCACCGCCGCAAACGCGCCCACGAGTATCATGCCGTCCATGCCTATGTTCATAATGCCTGCGTGCTCCGTAAACAGTCCGCCCAGCGCCGCCAGCACTATTGGAGTTGCGGTGCGCAGGGTGTTCTGCAAAAGAGCTATGTTAAAAATGTCATTCATCGCGTACCGCCTCCGTTTCCTCGCGCCGCGCGGCCCTCAGCCGCTCCCGCGCAGTCCTGTCCGCCCGCTTGCGCGTAAGCTCTGCACGTATGCCGCTTTCCGCCGCCATAAAGAAGATTATTATAGATTGTATAACGAGTATCAGCTCGCTGGATACGCCGGTGTTCAGCTCCATGGCGCTGCCGCCCACCTTCAGCGCCGCAAAGAACACACTCATGGCGACTATCCCCGCGGGCTGGTAGCGCATTATCATCGCCACGAGCATACCGTCGAAGTAAAAATCCTTGCTGAGCGTCTCCACGAACCTCCCCTGTATCGAGTACACCTCAAACATGCCCACCACGCCGCATATCGCGCCGGAGGCCAGCATACACAGCAGGGTTATCCGGTCTGTTTTAAGCCCTGTAAAAAACGCGAACCGCTGGTTTTCACCGGTCAGCTTCATCTCAAAGCCGGCGCTGGTACGCTGCATTATAAACCACACGAGAAACGCTATCACCGCCGCATAGAATATGCTTGCGGACAGATCGGAAAGCGGTATCAGCTTAAAAAATCTAAACGACGGATCTATGCTGGTGGTGCCCGCCACTATGCCGTACTCCTGCGTCTTGAGCGGGCCGTTTACGAGATAGCTGCAAAAGTATACGGCGGCGGAGTTGAGCATGACCGTTACGATAACCTCGTTTACCTTCCACTTGACCTTGAGCAGCCCCGGTATCAGCGCGTAAAGCCCGCCAACCAGCATCGCCGCAAGCAGCGCAACGGGTATTGCGATTACCGGCGATATCCCGGCAAGCAGAAATCCCATTATCGCCGCCGCCATCCCGCCAAGGTAAAGCTGCCCCTCGCCGCCCACGTTGAATATGCCGCCGCGCGCGCCTACGGCCGTGGCCAAGCCGCACATGCACAGCGTGATGGTCTTTGCAAGTGTGTTTCCTATCGCCCGCTTTGAGCCGAACGCGCCGCGCAAAAGCTCGTAGTAGGCGCCCAGCGGATCGTTTCCGGTAAGCAGCATTATTATAGCGCCCAGTATCAGCGCAAGCAGTACCGATATCCCCAGCGACGCAAGATACCGTCTGTCGAGCTTAATTCGCTTCATCCGCCTGCCTCCTGTCGCCGGTCATGTAGTAGCCCAGCTCCGCCTTGCTCACACCGGCGGGGAATTCCGCCGTTATGCGTCCTTCAAACATGGTGGCCACCCGGTCGGAAAGCCGGGTCAGCTCGTCAAGATCCGCGCTTATGAGCAGCACCGCATTGCCCGCGTTGCGCCGCTCTATTATAAGATCGTGTATGTAGTCCTGCGCGCCCACGTCCACGCCGCGGGTTGGCTGGCATATCACCAGCACCCTTGCGTCGAAGGAAAACTCGCGCGCTATCACTAGCTTTTGCATATTGCCGCCGGACAGACTTCCCGCTGTGGTATCCACGCCCGCCGCGCGTATATCGAAGCGGTCGAACACGTCCTTGGCGTAGCGGGCCATGCTGCTGCGCTTCATATAGCCGAACAGTCCCGAAAACTCCGGCTTTCGCTGCTTGCCCGCGATGAGGTTATCCTCTATGCTTGCGGCTGCGTCCACGCCGGTAGCAAGCCTGTCCTCCGGAACGTGCGCCAGGCCCAGCGCGCGTATCGCGCCCGGGGACAGGCCCGTAGCGTCAGCACCGCATATCGTCACCTTGCCGGCGCTTATCCTGTGCAGGCCGCAGATCGCGTCCGCCAGCTCGCTCTGCCCGTTGCCCTCTATGGCGGCTATGCCGAGTATCTCGCCCGCGTGAACGCACAGATCCACTCCGCGCACGGCGGGTATGCCCCGCGCGTCCACGGCCCTAAGGCCGCTTACCTCTATAAGCGTTTCGCCGTGCGCCGCGGCGGTCTTTTCCACGTCGCCCTGTATAACATCCCGCCCTACCATCATGGTGGCGAGTATACGTTCGTCCACATCGCAGGTGTTCTTCACGCCCACCAGCCTGCCCTGACGCATAACGCCCACGCGGGTGCTTATCTCCATCACCTCGTACAGCTTGTGCGTGATGATTATCACGGTTATACCTTTTTCCTTGACTATGCTGCGTATAACGGTAAAAAGCTCGTCCGTCTCCTGCGGGGTGAGCACCGCGGTGGGCTCGTCCAGTATAAGTATGTCCGCGCCGCGGTACAGCGTTTTTAGTATTTCCACGCGCTGCTGAAGTCCCACCGAGAGCTCGCTCACCTTCGCTGTGGGCGGTACGATAAGGCCGTATTCGGCGGAGAGCCGCTCCACCTCCGCGTTTGCGCGTTTTTTATCGGTGAATATTCGGTGCTTTCGCATCTCGCGCGAAAGCGTTATGTTCTCTGCCGCCGTAAAGCTCGGCACGAGCATGAAATGCTGATGTACCATGCCGATGCCGCGCGTTATGGCGGCCTTGGGGGTGTGCTCCGTGACACGCTCACCCTTTACGTATATCTCGCCCAGCGTGGGCGCGAGCATTCCGTAGAGTATATTCATAAGCGTGGATTTCCCCGCGCCGTTTTCTCCCACCAACGCAAAAACCTCGCCGCGCTTTATCTCAAACGATACGTCGTCGTTTGCAAGCACGCCGGGGAACTGCATGGAAATATGCTCAAAGGCTACCGCCGGTACGTTTTCCAAGGGAATCGCCCCCATTCCAAATATTTGCAGCCACGCCAAGTATACTGCACTGAAATATGCTCAAAGGCTACCGCCGGTACGTTTTCCAAGGGAATCGCCCCCATTCCAAATATGCGGCGCAAAACGCACGCTGCCGTTTTTTCACAGGGGCGGTGGTTATCCGCCCCTGCATAGCTGTCGTTTTATTCGCGTGTGGTCTCGACCGTTATCTCGCCGGAGATTATGAGCTGCTTGATCCCCTCCACCTCGGCCTTGAGCGCATCGTCCACCTGCTGGGTCATGGTATCGTCGCCGTAGCCCACGTCGATGAAGCCGGTAGCCATATCGGCCGTCCAGACGGTGCCGCCTTCCCATGTGCCGTCGTCGATGAACTGCGCCACCGTGGTATAGATGGACTTACCGACCTGCTTCATCATGGAGCAGATGATGACCTCGGGATCGATGTACTTTTGGTCGGCATCCACGCCAATGGCGTAGCAGCCCTGCTCCGCCGCCGCCTCGAACACGCCCTCGCCGGTTTTTCCTGCTACGGCAAACACGATATCGCAGCCCTTGCCGTACAGCGTAAGCGCGCACTCCTTGCCCTTGGCGGGATCTTCATAGGTGCCTGCGTATATGAACTCCACCTCACAGTCGGGGTTGGCGTACAGCGCGCCCTGACGGAAGCCCACCAGGAAGTCGTTGATGGTGAGGCCGTCTTCGCCGCCCACCGCGCCTATCTTGTTGGTCTTGGTCAGCTTGCCGGCGATGTATCCCACCAGGAAGCTGCCCTCGTTCTGCGCATACTCGATTGCGAACACATTATCCACGCCGGTAAACGCCTGATCGACATATATGAACTTTGTATCCGGCAGCTCGGGCGCGACCTCGGTGAGCGCATCCCAAAACTCCCAGCCTACAGCTACCACGAAATCCGCGGTATCAGCGGCGTTTATCAGCTGCTGCTTATACATGGAGGGGTCGTTCTTACACTCGATTACCTTGCCCTCCACGCCATAGTCGGCAATTAGCTGCTCCAAGCCCTCGTTTGCAGAATCGTAGAAGGAGCGATCCCCCAAACCGCCAGCGACGACAACCGCCACGGTTATCTTGTCGTCATCCTGCGCGCCGCCCGCGCAGCCGCACAACGCAGCGGCCATCATTACGGCCAGCGCCAGCGCTATTATTTTCTTCATAGGTTCCTCCAAAGATAATATTTGGGCGAATTTACCCATTCGATTATACCACACAGGGTTCTTTTTTCAAGCCCGCTGCTTTACTTGCCAAACAGCTTGGCAAGCGGCCCAACCACAGTACCCAGATCCTCTATGCTTTGGTTTAGCCCGTCAATGTCCAGCTGCTCTATCTTGGCGAGCGCGCGCGTCACGTCGTCCAAGGCGTCGGTTATACCCTCCGTACCGGCGGTGGCCAGCTCCGTTACGCTTTCCACCATGGGCTCAAGCTCCAGCGCGGTTATCACCTCCGCCGTACCCTCCAGCGAGTCCAGCGCGGAATTGAGCCTTGGCAGTACCATAAGCGCCGCTATAAGCAGCACCGCAAACATTCCCACTACGGCCGCCGTGCGTATAAGCGTCAGAAAGCCCTGACGTTTTTGGTATTTGCGCTGCTCGATAAAATAGCCTTCCAGCGTCTGCATGTCCTGTGCGCCCTGTACAGTCTTTTCCTCCATGATACTGATCCCCCTTATTTTTTTATAATGAATATGTACTCCGACACATACCGCGCCCGGCCGCTCAGGTTGCGGCTGCCGCGAAACGTGTTGTATTTGATGTGCTCACAGCGCACTGTGCCATGCTTTTCCCCCAACGCCTGCATCTGTGAAAACGTGATAAAGCCCTCGGAGTTATAGGATATTATAAGATACCTCGCATTTATGCCGCCCAGCAGCTCGTCCAGCGCGGCAAGCGCGTCCGCCCGGCGGTTGTAGCGCGAGCGGTTCCAGTCCCGGGGTATGCCGCTGACGCGGCTGCAGCTCTCCGCATCCAGCCGGTTTTCCGCTATGGCGTTGAGCATGAAGTAGTTGCTGCCATAAGGATGCTGGTTATACGGCGGGTCGATATACGCTATATCCAGCGGAGGCAGCTCCTTTGCAAGCGCGTTTGCGTCCTTCCGCAGCACGGTACATTCCGCGTCAAAGCTCGATAGCACCGGCGTAAGCGGCGCTATTTCGCCCAGTATGCGCTGAAGCGCATACCCGCCGTTGCCGCCGAACCTGCCCGCGCCGGTAGCGGAATCCTTGTAGAAGCCCTTGAACACGCCGCAGGTATTAGTGTGTACCGACGCCTGATACAGAAGCGTCGCTATAAACGCCGTCCTCAGCCGTTCAGGCAGCAGCTCCGCCTCCGCGCGCAGAGTGTCTATTATCAGCGCGTTTCTGTGCGTGTAGAACGCCCGTTCGCCTCTCCTTATGGCGTTATCGTCCGCAGGGGCATAGTTTGCGGTAATTATGCCGGGAGCGTATTCGCCGCGGGCAAGCTTTTGCTCCATGCGCTCCTTATGCAGGCAATAGCCCTCTGTGTCAAAATCCTTTTTATTTGTAAGATAGCAGCGGTTGGTGAGCTCGCTGTACAGCTCCAGATCGTTTGCATACAGCTCCGCGCTGTGCGCCTTGAGCATACGCGCTACCGCCCCCGTACCGCTGAACATATCCGCGCATATGAGCTTGTCCCTCCCCAGCTCCCGCGCTATTGCCAGCACCTGCCGCTCTATGTCGCCCAGCAGCAGGCGCTTGTTGCCTATATAGGTGATCAGCTGCCCGGTGAGGTATTCCGGATTTTCACATTTTTCCACAGGCCGCGTACCAGCCCTTTCGTATGTTTTACGGGTGCGCAAAGAACGCGTTCACCGCGTACTGGTCGATAAGTATCAGCATACCCAGCGCCGCGACGTACACGGCAAAGCCGATAAGGCTGCGCTTCTTGATAAGCCTGAGCATGAAGCGCACCGCGAAATAACCGCTTACCGCCGCCACGAGGAAGCCGGCTATCACCGGCGGCCACGGCGTGGCCATGCCCTCGCTTATCACGTCGGGTACCTGCAATACGAGCGAGCCGAGTATCGCGGGGATGCTGAGTATAAACGAAAACTCCGCCGCGTCCTCCTTCTTCAGCCCGAAGAACCGGCTGCCCGCGATGGTGGAGCCGCTTCTGGATATGCCGGGCAGTATCGCCACGGCCTGCATAAGTCCCACGCCCGCCGCCTGCCACCACTTCATATGCGATATATCCTTGTCGCCGCGCGCAAAAAGCTCGTTTGCAAGCAGTATCGCGGCCGTTATTAGGAAGCCCACGCCCAGCAGCGCGCCTTCGTACGCCTCGGTTATCGCATCCTTAAATATGAAGGCGAACACCGCCGTCACCGCCGTGGCAATAAGCAGCAGCCCTACTTTTTTTTGTATGGGATGTGATATCATCTGCCAAAGCTGCTTGTAAAACACCGCGACCACCGCCACCAGTGTGCCGGCGTGCAGCATGGTATCAAAAAACAGCGCGCCCTCGTCTATGCCGAACACCGTTTGCAGCAGCACGAGGTGCCCGCTGCTGGACACCGGCAAAAACTCGCACAGGCCCTGCACTAATCCCAGCAGCATGGCTATCCAAACGCTCATTATATAAACCTCCTCTTGTAATCCGTCGAAACATACAATATCATGGTGCTGTCGGTATGCTGGCAGTATTCGCTAAAGTATACCGCACAGAACACGCCTTATTCTACCATAACGCACCATTATTTACACTTTCTTCTTTAGGAGGCCCCCATGCAAGCTCCCACACGCCCTGCGGCCGACCCAAAAGACCCAAACGCTCCGGTATCGCGCCGGCACGACGCGGTAACCGTGCTGCTGATAATCGCAGTGTGCTTTTTGCAGGCTGCGGCAATAAACGGCTTCTACGTGCCGCACGGCTTCCTTTCCGGCGGGGTAACCGGTATTGCCATGCTGGGGCTGTATCTGTTTGACTGGCCCATATGGGTAACGGTGATCACGCTGAATATACCGATATGTCTGGTGGGCTTCAAGCTGCTCAAAGCCCGCACGGTGCTGTTTTCCGTGCTGGCTTTTTCCGTATTTGCGCTGGCCAGCGCGCTCACCCGCGGGCTTGACTTCGGCGTTGAGGATCCTGTGATCGCCGCGCTCGCAGGCGGCGCCTTGGTGGGGCTATCCTCCGCACCGGTGGTAAAGCGGGACGCCACCATGGGCGGCACGGATATAATCACCGCCATACTGTCGCGCAGGTATTCAATATCCATGGGCACGTTTTCCATAATGCTGAACATACTGATAATGGGCACCCTGGCCGTATTCCGCGGGCTGGAGCTGGGGCTTATTTCCATACTCGCCACCTGTGCGGCCAACATGTCCTTCACCGCCGCACTGCGCGCAATGAATCGCCGCGTTACGGTATTTATCATAACCGACAGGTGGGATGAGATCGCCCAGCCGGTGCTGGAGGTGATGCACCGCGGCGTGACCTACATACAGGCCGAGGGCGGCTATACCCACGCGCCCAAAAAGCTGGTTTACTGTATGGTGAAAAACAGTGAGCTTGCACGGCTGAAAAACATTGTGCGTGAGCACGATCCAAATGCGCTGCTCTCGATCATTGAATCGCGGGAAGTGATAGGCCGCGGCTTCGGCGGCATGAATTAGCAGTATAGCCCCCGGGCAAAGGCGATACGCCCCGTTCCCGGCGCGCGCAAACCGGGAGGCTGGGCCGACAGATGCATCTGTCAGCCCAGCCTCCCGGTTTTTCCGGCGGGCGAAGCCCGCCGGCAGGCGCATTTCATGCGCCGCGCGCGCCCGGGTGCGGGCGTATCGCCTTTGCCCGGGCCGCATCACAAAAAATCATTTATCCTTTATCAGAATATGCGCCATGCGCATATAAAGTACTTTTGGCACCACGCGCCCGTGCAGCTGCGGTGTACGACCTTACCGTTACCGCTGGAGGCGTCTATCATCGTACCGTCGCCCATGGCGATCGCAACGTGACCGCGGAACACTATCACGTCGCCGCGCTGCAGACTGGATAGCGACGATACCTTCTGATACTTGCTCACGCTGCGCCAGCCGGAGCTGGTAAGGTAGCCCTGGCTCACGCCCGCCTGACGCAGGCACCAGTACACCAGTCCTGAGCAGTCGAAGGTATCCGGGCCCTTGCCGCCGCGCACATACTTACAGCCCAAGCGGCTTTCCGCAGCGGAGATAAATGCGCTTACACTGCCGCCGGAGGAGGTATACGACGGGGTGGAGGAGGAGCCGCTGCCCGAGCTGCTGCCAGAATCGGAGGAGCCGGACACCGCTTCGCCGGTGTTGCGCACGGCGCCGTCTGAGAACAGCACCGTCATGGTCTTTCTGCCCACCTTGCCGTCGGCGGAAAGGCCGTTAAGCTTTTGAAACGCCGCCACCGCCGAGAACGTATCGCTGCCGTAGTAGCCGGTCACCTTTTTAAGATAGCCCAGCTCCTTTAAGCGCTTCTGCACGCGCTCCACAGTACTGCCGGAAAGGCCTATCGTCATGGCGTTGGCCTGCGCGTCGCTGCTCATGAGCAGCTCGCGGGTGGAGGGGCCTATGTAGCCGTCCGCTATAAGTCCGTTTATCTGCTGAAAAAGCTTTACCGCCGCTACGGTATCCTTGCCGAACGTGCCGTCCGGCTCCGTGGTGAGGTAGCCCAGCTTATACAGGCGCTTTTGATAGGCAAGCACCTCGTCGCTCTTTTCACCGTAGCTTATGGCGTGGGGTATAGCGTCCTCGCTGTACAGCGCCTCGCGGGTAAGCTCTCCCACCTTGCCGTCCACATCAAGGTTGTTGCGGGACTGGAATTCCCGCACCGCCTCGGTGGTATCCGAGCCGAAGTAGCCCGTGGCCGCGTCCAAATAGTCCAGCTCGCGCAGCCGCTTCTGCAGCTCCTTGACGTCGGTGCCGGATATGCCCTCCATCACCATGTACTTGGGGGCGCTGTTCGCCATCAGCTCATCGTATATCTGCTGGTTGACTACGCCGTCTGTCTCCACGCCCAAAGTGCGCTGGAACAGCTGCACGGCCTCCTCGGTGTTGGGGCCAAAAAGCTCGGTGGGTTCATCCGGGTCCATGTAGCCCAGATCCATAAGCCGCTCCTGAAGCTCAGCCACCTGCGTGCCGGTGGTCTCCCGCTGCATTATCAGCGGCTCCGGCGTTACCGTGGTCGCGGTTGCATTCTGCTCAGGCGCTGGCGTTATAACCAGCGAGGAAAGATCCACTACGCCGTCGCGCACCTCGGCGGAGGTAGACGTACCCACGGTTATCACGGATTCCGCGGCGGCAGGCCACGCGGGCGAGTTGGATAGTATCAGCAGCGCCGGCACAAGGCACACGGCAACAGCGGCAATGCCCGTCCACATAAGCGTTACGGGGTTTTTCGCCTTGAGCGACCGGATAAATGCCCGAAGGAGCTTCGCGGGCGCATTCGGTACGGCCTGCAGTTTATTCGTTTTTTTACATCTCTGCTTCATACGGTGTATTATAACATGCCGTATCGTATTTTGCTTTAACAAAACGTAAACAACGATGGCTTTTTAGCGTATTGTATTGCGGGAACGGTTGGAATAAATGTATAATCAAGGTGTATTCTTCTCATAGTATTTTTGCGCGCAAACTGCGCGGAGGGACGGCGGCATTATGATAATAGTCGGTATATGCGGCGCATCGGGCAGCGGCAAAAGCACCTTGGCGCGGGAGATAAGCGAAGCGCTCACCTGCGATGTGCGAGTGATAGGGCAGGATTGCTACTATCGCAACCACGCGCATCTCCCGTTTGAGGAGCGCGTGCATATAAACTACGACGAACCGGGCATATTCGATTATGACGAGATGTATGCTGACGTATGCGAGCTGTCGGCCGGCCGCCCCGTCACCAAAAAGGGCTACGACTACGCCAACCATATGCGCGCCGATTCCGACGAGCTTATCACGCCGCCGGACGTGCTCATAGTGGAGGGCATACACATGTTCCGCGATCCGCGCATGAGGGAGGCGATGAGCCTCAAGGTGTACATGCACGTCGATAAGGACATATGCCTGCTGCGGCGCGTCAAAAGGGATATACGGCAGCGCGGCCGCAGCATAGAGAACATCTCAGAGCAATACCTTGCCACCGTAAAGCCGATGTATGAGGAGTACATCAGCAAGTACATACAGGACGCCGACTTCGCAGTGATGCGGGGCGGCAAAAACCGCATGGCCATAGACGCGATCGCGGCATACGTTTCCGCAAAGCTTCTGGCAGAAAAATTCGAAAAGGAAGGAGAGCGTTTGCCCGGTGAGTAAAATCAAGGAGCTGTGGCTATCCACCCGCAAGTACATATTTATCGCCGCAGCAACGGTGCTTATATACTTTGCAGTAAAGGAGCGCGCGTCCGTATTTGCCACAGTAAGCAGGCTGTTCAGCATACTGGGGCCGGTGTTCGCGGCCATAGCCATAGCCTTCATAGCCAATATGCCCATGCGTTTCCTGGAAAACCGCGTGTTCGCGCGCTGGCAGCACAACAAGAGCGCAAAGCGCGCGGTGTGTATGCTGCTGGGGCTGCTGTTTATACTGGCCATACTCGCAGTGCTGACGGTGCTTATACTGCCCCGCCTTACGGACAGCATACGCCAGCTTGTCGAAAACTTCGACGGCTATGTTGCAAGCCTGTCGGCGTGGGGCACGGATATATGGGAACGGCTCAATCTCAGCGACGATACGCTTGAGCGCATAAACACCGCAGTGCAGAGCCTGCTCTCCCAGCTTGACGACCTCATCGTGGATGCGGCCGCCGGCGCGCTGAAGGTGACCGCCAACCTCGCCGCCGGCGTGGTGAAGGGGCTGATCGCAGTGATACTCAGCGTATACCTGCTGTTCAACAAGGAAAAGCTGCTCATGCAGTTTACGCAGCTGTTCCGCGCTATTCTCTCGCCCAAGCACGCGGAAAGCCTGCTCTCGCTCTGTACCCGCACAAACCGCGTGATGAACAAATACATACTCGGCATGATAACCGAGTGCAGCATACTTGGCGTGATGTGCTTTATAGGTATGCGCATATTCGGCTTCCCCTACGCGCTGCTTATAAGCGTGATGGTGGGCGTAACTCAGATGGCGCCCATAATCGGCCCGTGGTCGGCCACGATAATCGCGGCGCTCATAATATTCATAGTAGACCCGTCCAAGGCGCTGTGGTTCGTCCTTATGGAGATCATCATACAGCAGCTGGAGGAACAGATATTCTACCCGCGCGTGGTGGGAAGCGCCGTGGGGCTTTCCGGCATGTGGGTGATAATCGCGGTGCTGCTTGGCGGCGGGCTGTTTGGCATAGGCGGCGTGGTGCTCGCCGTGCCGATAATGGCAGTATTGTACACGCTGGTATCCGAGTGGGTGGAACGGCGCACCGCCGAGCGCAACAAGCAAGCCGAGCTCGCCAATTTGGGCGACGGCGACGGCGGAGAATAACGAATAACATCCTGCGGCTTCTTAACGCGCCGTTTCAAGGTTGTTATAATTTGCCCGCGCTGCCTGCTTTTGCTGTTGCGGCACGGTTACAGACAAGCATTTCACATATGATAAAGGGGGAATATAATCATGCTCTATTGCACAAGATGCGGCGCTCAGTCGCCGGACGGCGTGGGCGTATGCGTAAACTGTGGCGCGCCGTTTGAACAGCAGGCGGGTCAGTACGCTCCGCCGATACCGCCTATGCAGCCGGTACAGCCCATGCAGCCCGCGCAGCCCAACGGCAAAATACCCGCCACCATGGGCGCATGGGCGTATGTGGGCGCGATAATACTGATGTCTCTGCCCGTGATCGGCTTTATACTCACAATAGTATGGGCCTGCGGCGGCTGCAAAAACATGAACAAGGCCAACCTCGCGCGCGCATATCTGCTTATAGCGGCGATTTGCATAGTGCTTTGCATAGTGCTGTGCGTGATATTCGGCGCTTCGCTTACCGAATATGCGGAGCTGCTCAACTATTATCTGTAATCGACAAATAAGCCATAAGGAGGAACTAAATTGAAAACCGATCCGAGAGTACAGACGCTAATCGACGAATACGGCTCGTGGTTCAACAAGCCCGGCAGGGATAACTGCGCCGGCGGCGCCGCCCGCTTTACGCAGGAGATGTATCCCTACGACGCTATGTTTTCACCGATACAGGTGAATAAAACCGTCATCAAAAACCGCCTTGTAATGGCGCCTATGGGCAACATCGACATGTGCGAGGAGACCGGCCGCCCAAGCGATAAGATGCTGCAATACTTCTTTTCGCGCGCAAAGGGCGGCGTGGGCCTTATCACCACCGGGCTTATACCCATCAGCCACGGCATAGACAACTCCATCACCGAGATGGGGCAGCTTTCCTACTTCCCGCGCATAGACCGCAGCCGCACGGTGTTCTCCGGCTGGCGCGATCTGGCGCAGGGCGTCCATGCCTTCGGCAGCAAGCTGTTCATACAGCTCACACCCGGCCTGGGCCGCGTGGGCAACCCGCAATGCCTCGTAAACGAGCTGAAGTTCCCCATGTCCGCAAGCTATAACCCGAACTTCTACATACCGCAGGTGCCCTGCTGGCGGCTCACCGACGGCCAGCTCAAAAAGATAATCAAAAACGCCGGGCAGGCCGCGGCGGACGCCCTGGCCTCCGGCATAGACGGCGTGTACCTGCACGGGCATGAAGGCTACCTGCTGGAGCAGTGCACCAACCCCGCCTTTAACCGCCGCAAGCTGGGCCGCTATGCGGACTGGCAGCGCTTCGGCATCGACCTTATAGCCGAGATACGCCGCCGCGTCGGGCCGAACTATCCCATAATGTACAGGATAGATATGTCCCTTGCGCTGAACGAGACCTATGGAGCGGACGGCATGAGCACACCCGCGCTCAAAAAATTCAAGGCCGGCCGCACTACCGAGGATACGCTAAAGTACATGGAAAACCTCGTAAAGACCGGCGTGGACATGTTCGACGTGGATCTGGGCTGCTACGATAACTGGTGGCTGCCGCATCCGCCCGCCGGTATGCCCGCGGGCTGCTTCCTTGAGATGTCCAAGCTCGCAAAGGAGCATTTTGCGCTAAACGGCATAAAGAGCAACGCAGGCGTGGAGGTTCCCATAGTCGCAGTAGGCAAGCTGGGCTATCCCGATCTTGCGGAAAAGGCGCTCAGGAAGAATATGTGCGACATGATAATGCTGGGCCGGCCGCTGCTTGCGGACCCCGAGTGGCCGCAGAAGGCTTACTCCGGCCGGGTGAACGAGATACGCCCCTGCATAGGCTGCCAGGAGGGCTGCATAAACGAATTTGTAGACGGCGGGCACCCGCAGTGCGCTGTCAACCCGCGCACCGGCTTTGAGGACGTAAAGCCCCCCATACTGCCAGACGTGGCGCACGTAAAGAAGATCGCTGTGGTGGGCGCAGGCCCCGCCGGCGTAACATTCTCGCTCAACGCCGCAAAGCGCGGCCACGCGGTTACGCTGTTTGAAGCGAGCGACAGGATAGGCGGGCGCATTATCGCGGGCAGTGTGCCCAAGATCAAGTTCGACCTCGCCAACTACCTCGAGTACCTCGAACGCAAGCTGGCGCTTGCAAAGGAGCAGTTTGGCCTAACCGTTAAGCTGAACAGCCCCGTCACCGTGGAGCAGCTGAAGGCGGACGACTACGACGCCATAGTATTTGCCTCCGGCACCCGTGACATAACCCCCAGACTCCCCGGCGTGGAGAAGGTAAGCCCCGTACAGGCCACCGACCTGCTGACCGATCCCGGTCTTATAGGCGACGGCAAGAAGGTCGTGATAGTCGGCGGCGGCGTGGTGGGCTGCGAGACCGCGTACTGGCTGGCCTACGAGCACGGCAAGGAGGTCACCGTGGTGGAGATGCTGCCCAACTTCATGGACGGCTCCTGCACCGCAAACCGCGGCCACCTTATCCACTATATGCAGAAATCGGGCGTAAAGCTTATCAACTGCGCAAGGGTGACCGGCTTTGAGCCTGGCAAGGTGATAATCGAGAAAAACACCTCCTCCGGCGTACCCGACCCGTACAACACCTGGCAGCCCATACTGCCCAAGAATATAGAAAACCCGTTTGCCAAGAAGCTGGGCGCATCCACCGTGACCGAGGCGCTGGATGCGGATATAACCGTGCTGGCGCTGGGCGGCAGGGCGGACGATTCCATGTACTTTGAAGCACAGAAGCTGCATGCCGCGCCCGAGCTGTACAACATCGGCGACAGCTTTAAGGCGGGCCGCGTACTGGAGGCCAACCGCGCAGCATACGCGCTGGCCGAGCGCATTTAAGGAGGCAACGCTATGGAATACAACATGACGCTTATGCCGGACCAGCAGGCTATGCTTAACGGCGAAAGGGGCGAAACGCTTGCCAAGGTAATGAAAACGCTGGTCATGTACGGCGAGACCTTCGGCGCGGACCGCATGGAGCCCGTCACCAGCGAATACGGCCACCTCGTCACCAGCTTCGGCCTTTCCGTGATGAAGCCCGTGTATGAGCTGATGGATAAGCTGATAGAGGGCGGCGCGATAAGCGGGCAGAAGTTCTCCGCAGATCCCCGTCCGCTGGATAAAAACGTGCCCGCAAACCTTATACAAAACCTGTTTTTCAAAATAATGTACTCCCAGCAGGCCAGCTATGAACAGCAGCTTGAAAAGCTCGGCCTTATGAACGAGGACGCGTTTACCTGCACCTGCTACATGGATCAGGTGGGCAACAAGCCTAAAATGGGCGATGTGCTCAGCTGGGCCGAATCCTCCGCCGTGGTATACGCAAACAGCGTGCTGGGCGCGCGCTGCAACCGCAACAGCGGCATAATCGAGCTGTTCGGCTCCATCGCGGGCTGCGTGCCCCACTTCGGTCTGCTTACCGACGAGGGCCGCAAGGCCACCTGGAAGGTGGAAATTAAGACCGCCGCACGGCCCGAGGCGCAGATACTTGGCAGCGCCATAGGCATGAAGGTGATGGAGGACGTACCTTATATAATCGGACTGGACAGGTTCATAGGCAGCGAGCTGAACGAGGACAACACCGCCTACCTCAAGGACTTCGGCGCGGCAACAGCGTCAAACGGCGCGGTCGGGCTTTACCACATAGACGGCCTTACCCCCGAAGCCAAGGAGCTGGGCACCTCGCTGATAGCTGAAAACGCGCAAACCTACATAATTGACGACGCGGAGCTTGCGCGGGTGAAAAACTCCTACCCCTGCATATGGAAGGATGAATCCGCTGAGCCCAAGCTGTGCTTCATGGGCTGCCCGCACATGTCGCTTGCCCAGCTTATAGGCTGGACGGAGCGCGTGGAGGCCGCTCTTAAGCAGGCCGGCAACGCAAGGGTGAGGATACCCACGGTATTCACCTCCTCCCCCGCAGTGCTAAAGGAGTTCAACAAAACCGACTATGCCCCGCGCCTTAAAGCTACCGGCGTTATCACAAGCTATATCTGCCCGCTGATGTACATGAACAACCCCATGTGCGGCAAGATGCCCGTGATAACCGGCTCCAACAAGCTGCGCACCTACACAAGCGCGCGTTATTACACCGACGATGAGATATTATCCAAGATCACGAAAGGAGGCAAGTGATATGAGGCAGTTCAAAGGCAGGCCGGTGGTGCCTGGCACGGTTAAGGCACAGGCGCTCGTAAGCCACGGCGGCTTCAACACGCTTGCGTCCTTCCAGAAATCCCTGATGTTCGGCGATAAGACCGCCGCGTGCTCCGACCAGAACAACCCCGACCTGTACGGCAAGCCCATGTGCGGCGCGGCGCTGATAATGCCGCAGACCATAGGCTCCACCACGGGCGGTATGGTGCTGTACTGCGCGGCGGCGATGGGCCGCCAGCCCGCGTGCCTGTTGTTCACCAAAACCATTGATTCCCTTGCGGCGGCGGGTGCAATACTCGCGGACGTCTGGGCGGACAGGGCAAAAATGCCCACGGTGGACGGTTTGGGTGATGAGTTCATGGAATACGTAAAGACCGGCATGAGCGTTACCGTTTCAGAGGACGGTACTGTGACGGTAGAATAGCAAAAGCCAGCCGCCCGCGGGCGCGCACAAACCGCTGGCGGCCCTCCGGCATATTGCCGGAGGGCCGCCGCGGTTTTTCGGCGGGCGCAGCCCGCCGTGAGCGCGTTTCACGCGCGTGCGCGCCCCGGGCGGCGGCTTTTACGCATTCCCACGCACTGTAAGAGCACGCCCCCACTGTATGCGTTATTATTTGTCTTATTGTATTATATACTATTTATTATATCGTATTTACTTGATATTCTGTCGTGCGTGATGTATTATCATCGCATCAAATACAGGAGAGCTTAATGCTATGGACAACTACAACCTATATTTTCTGCTTGGCATTATAGTCGGGCTTGCGATCGTGGCGATAGTATGCACCGTAATTTGGGGCGCAAACAAAAATCCCAAGTACGACGAACGCCAACAGCGTGCGCAGGGCAAGGCGTATAAGGCGGCATTCTGGACGATACTCGTATATCTGTGCATCATAGGCATATACGATTCCGTTTTCGGACAGTGGGGCGATTTCATAGTGGAAGCGTTTACGGGGATATGCCTTGGCGTGATGGTATACGCCAACATATGCATATTCACGGACTCGTATTTTGCGCCCAACAAGAAGCGTTCGCAGTACCTTTCACTGTTTGGCGTGGTAGCGGTAATCAATGCGGCTATCGTCGCAATCAACGCCGCATGCAGCCTGCCGTTTACTACAGAGGGCCTGCTCAACTTCCGCGTTATGAACATAGTGGTGCTTTTGATGTTTGTAGTGCTGTTTATATCGCTGCTGATAAAGGGCGCTGTCGACGCAAAGCGTACGGATGAGGAGTGACCGTTATGAAGAATCTTCGCTTAAAGGCGGCGCGGGCGGCGCTGGATATGTCGCAGCAGCAGCTTGCGGACGCGGTAGGCGTATCGCGGCAGACGGTAAACGCTATTGAAAAGGGAGACTATAACCCCACTATCAATCTGTGCATAGCCGTGTGCAGGGTGCTGGGCAAAACACTGGACGAGCTTTTCTGGGACGGGGATGAGCAAAAACGGTGAGCCGCCTCCGGGCGCGCACGCGCGTGAAACGCGCTTCCGGCGGGCTGCGCCCGCCGGAAAACCGCGGGAGCCAGCCTGTACAGGCTGGCTCCCGCGGTTTGTGCGCGCCCGGGGCGGCTTGGTTTAACCGGGCGGCTAAAAAACATACGCAGGTTTTTCTTGCTTCTTCTTTTTACAAAAAGGAGAAGCTCCAGCCCCGCGCTTACGTCACATACTCCCCAAAACCGTCGCTTACCGCCTCGCTGCCATCCGGCAGCACGAACAGCGCCTCCACTCCGGGCTGCGCGTTCACGAATTCAAGCGCGACCTCCGGCTCCATGTTGAACAACGCCGTGGACAGCGCGTCGGCAAGCGCCGAATCATCGCATATCACGGTTACGGAGGCGTAGTATTCTGACGGCATGAGCGTCGCGGGGTCGATTATATGATGATAACGCACGCCGTCCACCTCATAGTAGCGCTCGTAAACGCCGCTGGTAACCACGCTTTTGCCGCTTACAAGCAGCGTGCACAGCGTACCCGCACCAAACGGGTCCTGCACGGCTATGTGCCAGCTCCCGCCATCCGCACGTTTGCCCAGCGTACAGACATTGCCCCCCGCGGCGATAAGCGCCCCGTAAAGCCCGCGCGTTTTAAGCAGCTCACATGCCTGCTGAACAGCATAGCCCTTTGCTAGTGCCCCCAGATCCAGCCGCAAAAGCGGATCCGCAAAATACACCGTGCCCGCCGCTTCGTCTATGACCAAATCATTTATATCGGTATGCTCCGCCGCCTCGGTAAGCGCGTCAATATCCGGAAGCGCGGCGTTTTCGGGATCGTTAAGCCCGGACGTGCGGCTATCGTGCCAGAGCGACAGCACTGCACCCATGGCTATGTTCACGCGTCCATCGGTCAGCTCATACATACTTTTACCGTATTGCAGCAGCGCTATAAGCCGAGCGTCCACTTTGACAGGAGCAAGCGCTGCGCTTTGGTTGAGCGTATAGGCGTTGTTCACGCCGTCATAGCCGGCATATATATCCGAAAGGCGGTGGTATTCGTTCAGCAGCGCGCAGGCGTCCGCTATGGCTTCGTTTGCAGCGGATTCATCAGCGTCTACAGCCGCTATGCGCGTCACGGTGTTGAACAGGTCTATGTAGGTCTGGTCGTATAGCTCCGGCTGTGCGCAGGAGCAGAGGCACAGCGGCAGCAATACGAGCGCGATACACACCGCGCGTTTTATCCGCGCGCGCCTCACGGCTTTGTACGCTGCATCGCGTGCAGCACATATTTTGCTATTACTCCGTTAAGCGCGCCTGCCGCCACAGCGGCAAGTATCAACACCGGGATATAGCCCGCCAGCGCCTGTGCGCCCACGGTAAAGCAGGCTACGGTAAACTGGCCGGCGTTATGGCAGATGGCGCCCAGCACGCTTACGCCTATTACGCTTATGTGCGGGTTTTTGTACGTAAGCAGCATTGCAACCAAACTGAACACACCGCCTGCAAGGCTGTACAGCATGGCGAAAGGGCCGGAGAAAAGCAGCCCGGATATCCCCACCTTCAACAGCATCAAAAGCGCGGCGCTCTTTTTGTCCATAAGATACACCGCGTATATTAGCACGGTGTTGGAAAGGCCCAGCTTCACGCCGGGTATCGTAAACACCGGCAGCAAATACTCCACATAGCCCAGTATTACAGCCGCAGCGGTAAGCAGCGCAAGGCGGGCAAGCTTTGTTACCCGGTCGCTCATGGGGCGTCCTCCGCTTGGGTAAGCTCCACGGTAACGCCGTTTGGCAGACATACTATCCAGTTGCCCGTCGCCAACGCGTCGGTCTGATTCGGCGTAAGCGTGCCCTGATGCACGCAAATCTGGTTTATACAGGTGGAATACTCCATGCGCACGCCGGTCTCGTCTATGACTATCACGTTTTCACTTCCGTTATCCTGCGTCACGGTTATGGTCTGGGGCTCATCCATGCTTGCGCTTGCGTACAGCTCGCCGTTGAGGTATACGTTAACAACGGCCGGCTCCGGCGTTAGCAGCCGCGCCAGCAGAAAGCCCACGCCCGCCAGCGCCAGCGCACCGCATATTATTATCCAGTCCAGTCTGCGCAGGATGTGTCACCTTCTTTAATCGTCGTCCCCGTCGGGCTCCGGCGGGCGCACCTGCACCGTCACCCGCATCACGCGGAGATTCCGCCGCTTTTTTACCGTAACGGTGATGTTTTTATAGTCGAAGCTGTCCCCCTGCTTGGGGTAGCCGCCCAGCATCTCTATTACCCAGCCGCCAACGGTGGCGTTGTCGTCATCGGGCTCCTCGTCCTCCAGCTCCAGCTCCTCGAAGAAGTCCTCTATGCGCATATCGCCGTCGGCCTCGTAAAGATCCTTGCCCACCTTTTTAAACTCATCCACTATCTGATCGGACTCGTCCCATATGTCGCCCACCAGCTGCTCCAGCACGTCCTCCATCGTGAGCACGCCCATTGTGCCGCCGTATTCGTCGGTGACTATCACCATATGGCTCTGCTTTTTCTTCATCACGGCAAGCACGTCGGATATATCCATCGTCTTATGTACGTATACCACGTCCATCAGCAGCTCGGTAATGAATATCTCCTCGTCGTCCACCAGCTGCTTGAGCACCCGGTTAAGGTGCAGTATGCCGATGATATTATCTATGCTGTCCTCATACACGGGTATGCGGGTGTACGGGGATGTAAGTATGGTATCCACTATCTCGTCGTAGTCGTCGTCCACGTCGATGGCCAGCATATCGACCCGCGGTGTTATTATTTCGTAGGCCTGCACCTCGTCAAAATCCAGCGCGGATTGCAGCAGGTCGCAGCGATCCTCGTCTATTACGCCCTCGTCCTCTACGGTGTCGATTATCTTTTCCAGATCGTCGCCGGTAACGGTGGGGCCGTCGTTTTTCTCCTTGGCCCACAGCCGGCTGCACAGCTTGATAAGCGCGCGCACAAGGTATATCAGCGGCGTGAATACTATCGTAAAAAACCGCACCGGCAGCGCCAGGTATCTCGCCATGGTATCCGAGGTCTGCTTAGCGATTATCTTGGGCATTATCTCGCCTAATATCAATATCAGCACCGTCATCACAGCGGACGCCACAAGCGAGCCGTCGTCCCCCATAAGCTGCATGGCTATTACCGTCGCCACGGAGGAGGATGCTATGTTTGCCAGGTTGTTGCCAATAAGTATGGCTACAAGCGCGTTGTCGTAGCCCGAATACACCTTGAGCGCCATACGGTCAAGACGGCGTCCGTTTTTTGCGTTGTTTTTAAGGCGCAGGCCGTTTGCCGATGCAAAAGCGGTCTCACTCGATGAGAAAAATGCCGAAGCAACTATCAGCAGCGCAACGTATATATACGGGAGCGCATCCGTCATGCGGACTCACCCCCTTCGGCGGAGATAGCGGCAGGCTCCGTATCCTCCTCGTCGTATATCTCGCCGACCAGTTCCTCGAGTATATCCTCTACGGTGATTATTCCGAGGTTTTCGCCCTCTGCATCCAGCACTATCAGCATGTGCGTCTTTTCGGCGCTCATCTCAGTCAGCAGGTCGTCTATGGGCTTGTCCCCGCGGATGAAATGCGCGTCGTCCATTACTTCGGTTATCACGGCGTCGCCTGCAAGGTGCGCCTTGAGATAGCTGCGTATATGCAGCACTCCCAAGGCTATGCCGTCAGCGCCCGTGACGGGCAGACGGGAGTGCGCGCAGCTGCGTATCGTATTAAGCACGGTCTCGCCGCTCATGTCTATGCTTACCTTGAGTACGTCTGCCCACGGCACCACGATATCCCGCGCGGTGCGTTCTGAGAACTCCAGCGCGCTCTGCATAAGCTCTGTCTTTTCGCTGTCCAGCGCGCCCTCCTCGGCGATGGTCTCTATTATGTCGTAAAGCTCATCCTCGGTAACGGTGGGCTCCGCCTTTATCTTAAAGGGCTTGCTCAACAGCTCGCTTATCTTGCCGAATATGAACACCAGCGGCGCAAGCAGCTTCATGCAAAACAGCACGCTGCCGCTTATGGAGAGCGCAAACCGTTCGCTGCAATCCTTGGCGTAGGCCTTGGGCAGGTTTTCCGCAAACAGAAACACCACGATGGTGATAGCTATCGTGGAATATGTAACAGCGCTTACGCCCCAAAGCCGCGTAGCGATAAGCGTTGTAAGCGACGCTGCGCCTATGTGCGCGATATTCGTGCCAATAAGCAGCGTTATAAGAGCCTTTTCAAAATGGTCGAGTATTTTGAGTACGCGTTTTGCGCGCCTGTCGCCGTTGTCCGCACGGCTGAGCATCCGTATTCGGGATACCGAGCTTAGCGCCATCTCAGCGGACGTGAAATATGCGCTGAGCAGCAGAAGCAGGATAAGAAAGATACATAATCGTATCGGACTGCCATCCTCCATTGAGGGATACCAACTCCTTTTTGGGCAAAAATATATGATGCTGTGTATTATATCCGAAAACCCACGGGATTGCAACCGCCATGACCGCTTTGCATAAAGCATGTATGCGCAAAGCCGCCCCCGCCCGGGGCGCGCGTGGACCGCTGCGCGGTCCCGGCGGGCCGCCCCGCGCGCTCTGCGCGCCGCGCGCCCCGGGCGGGGGCGGCTTTGCGCAAAAGCATATTACAGCCGATTCAGTCTGCTCGAAAACGGTATTCCTGTAAGCTTATTCAACAGCAGTATCACGCCGGTGAGCACCGCGATAGCCGGTATGGAATAAATTATCGCTCCTATGATCTCATTGAAGGGCTCGCCCGCAAGCGCGTTTAGAAATTCCATTATCCCGGTCGTAATACCGAACGCTATAGCCGTGCCGCGGTGGAAATCATACGCCATCTCCTTGCAGTCCCCCGCGTTTGCAGATGCTCTGCACGCCGCCGCAAGCGCGCCTCCAGCCGCAATAGAGTATATCAGCTTGGGAATCCAGCAAAGTAAAAACAGTATAAAGGAGCGCGCCGGCGTCCCCTCCTCAGCGGCAGGATCGGTATACAGCAGGAATATCAGCTGCAGCGCCAGCATCAATACCGCCGAGCCAACTGCAAGCTTTTTATACAGCTGCCTTTGAGCCGGGTCGCTGCCCAGATTCTTTCTGTTTGAAAGCTGCAATATCAGCGAAACCAGCGGGCAGAGACATACGCCGATAAACCCGCGTACGCCCGCGGCTACCACCATGTAGTTACGGCTAAGGAAGCATACCGCGGCCGAGATCAGCAGCACGCCAAATATTAACATGCCTACGCCGCCGCCGGCGCCGGATCCGGACCCTCCCGGGCTCTGCCCCGCCGCTGTGCTGCGCTGTACATCCGGGCTAAAGCTATCCACCCGTTTGCCCAGATACAGCCCCTTGGTATCGTAATACTCGTATACCCTGTCGCCGTTGACCCTTTCGGTTATTTTAGTGCGCCCGGTATACAGCCCCTTCTCGTCGTAATTATCATAGTAGGTGTTGTTCTGTATATCTGTACCGACGCGGCTATACCCTGTATAGCTGTTTTTGGCATTATAGTTTTGCAGCACGACCCCGCCGCGCATATCGGTATCCTCGTAGCTGTGCCCGGTCTCAAAACCGCGATCGTCATAATATACGGTGCATCTCCGGCCGGACGCTTCGGTATACTGCTTAGTACTTCCCATTATTCCTCCCGTGTTGCCCTAAAGCGCACAGCGCTTCAATAATGTAAAAAGCGGGGCGCAAAACGCCCCGCATACGTATTCAGTTATGATACTATGTCTCCCTGGTGCGCTATAAGCGTAGCGTCGTACACGCCGTCCACGCGCAGAAACTTTTCCACAAAGCCGGTCTCGTTCTCGTGCAGACGCAGCTCCATGGTAAGCTCTATGCCGTCGCGCTGCGCAGTCTTGCTCTTGAGCCGCGCGCCCGGAAGCTGCTTTACCATCGCCTTTATCTGCGGAGTGGCAGCCTCGTCATAGTGGATGATAAGCAGGTACGGCATTGAGCCCTTGCCGTGGAAGGCGTTGAGCAGCACCATGATAACGCCTATGCACAGCACGGCGATCAATGCAACGTCATAATACTTGGTACCCACCGCGATGCCCTCGCCCACGGCCCAGAACATGAACACCGTGTCTATCGGATCCTTCACGGCGGTGCGGAAGCGGATGATGGACAGCGCGCCCACCATGCCCATGCTGAGCACGAGGCTGTTGTTTATCAGCATCAGCATAAGGCTAGTGACCATGGTAAGCATAACCAGGCTTATATTGAACGTGCGCGAGTACATCACGCCGCCAAAGGTCTTTTTGTAGATGAAGAATACAAACAGGCCCACCACCAGCGCGATAGCAAGCGTAAGTATCACCTGCAAGGGATTCAGCGTAATAGAGATAAAGTCGGACAGCTGCATTTGGTATTTCCTCCTGAATTACGGTTATCTGCGCCGCGATCCTGCGGTAGCTTTTCCTGTTGATTATACATTATTTGCGCGCCGGTGTACATGGGGTTTTGCCGGCGGCACAAGCCTGCGTGTGAACACACGGGTTCACTCCCCGCAGCCGGCTGTTGTCCGGGTCTCTATAAGCCGTACGCAGGTTTCTTTTGCCTACTTTTCTTTACCAAAAAGCAGGTTGGAC
>CAZXRQ010000004.1:38478-45417 GCA_964642795.1 uncultured Oscillospiraceae bacterium
CAAAGAAAAGTAGGTCAGACGTTGAAGCGGAACAGGGTGATGTCTCCGTCCTGCATAACATAATCCTTGCCCTCGCTGCGCACGAGGCCCTTTTCCTTGCAGGCCTGCATGGAGCCAAGCTCGACAAGGGTAGCGTAGGGGACTATCTCCGCGCGTATGAAGCCGCGTTCAAAGTCGGTATGTATCTTGCCGGCGGCCTGCGGAGCCTTGGAGCCGCGTGTAATGGTCCATGCGCGCACCTCCTTGGGGCCGGCAGTGAGGAAGCTGATAAGGCCAAGCAGCTCGTAGCACTCCTTGACCAGCTTATCCAGACCGCTTTCGCCAATGCCCAGCTCGGATATAAACTCGGCCTTTTCGTCATCCGGCAGGCCGGCGATGTCC
Organism: uncultured Oscillospiraceae bacterium; assembly: GCA_964642795.1. Classification (GTDB taxonomy): domain Bacteria; phylum Bacillota; class Clostridia; order Christensenellales; family CAG-138; genus JAVVVD01. The sequence goes on from CAZXRQ010000004.1 coordinate 38,860, forward strand.
TCCTCGACGCTGGCGCAGACGGCCAATGCGCCGGCGTGCTCTTCGGCGGCGCGCTGAAATACCTGCTTTACCATAGGGTTTGCGTCGTTGCCAATGTCGTTTTCTGCGATATTGGCAACGTAGATAACAGGCTTATCGGTCAGCAGGAACAGGGAGCTTACAAGCTCGCGCTGTTCGTCCGAAAGCTCCATGCCGCGCACCGGCTTACCGCTTTCAAGATGAGCGTATACGGACTTGAGGAACTCCGCCTCGCCAAGCAGCTTTTTATCGCCGCTTTTGCTGTTTTTCTCGGCGCGCTCTATGCGGCGCTGCATGGTCTCCATATCTGCGAATATAAGCTCGATGTTGATGGTCTCCATATCGCGGATAGGGTCTACGGAGCCGTCCACATGCACGATGTTATCATCCTCAAAGCAGCGCACGACGTGGACTATGGCGTCCACCTCGCGTATGTGGGAGAGAAACTTATTGCCCAGCCCCTCGCCGCGGTTGGCGCCGCGCACAAGGCCGGCTATATCCACGAATTCGATGGCGGTCGGGGTGATCTTCTCGGGCGAGTACATGTTTGCAAGCACGTCCAGCCGCTCGTCCGGCACGGCCACTACTCCCACGTTGGGGTCAATGGTACAGAACGGATAGTTGGCCGCCTGCGCGCCCGCGCGGGTGATGGCATTGAACAGTGTGCTTTTGCCCACGTTGGGCAGTCCGACTACGCCAAGCTTCATAGCAGTTTATCTCCTGTATAGGTTAGGGTAAGGCGGTCAGCTCGCTGACCAAATACTCGGCGCTTTCGCCGGAGCAGGAAAACTCAATAAGGACATACTCGTCCGCGCTTGCCTGATAAAGGCCGGTCAGCGCGCCTTCCAGCTCAGCGATATAGAGCTGGCCGGGTTCCAGCACGGCGCTCTCGCAGGGCAGCGCCGTACATATGCAGCCGTCGATCTCAACGGAGGCCGCGTCGTGCAGGCCCACATCATAGAACGTGCCGGAGCTGAGCGCCAGCAGCCGCGCGGCCATAGCCTGCGCTTCCTCCGCAGTACGCTCTACGGCGGCCGTGGTGCATCCGGCGTCCGCGCCGGAAGCATCGGGGGCTTCCTCGGATGCCGATTCCTCCTCGACGGCCTCATCGGTCATCTCGTCGGCGGCATATTCGGCGCCCATGGCGAACTGATCCATAGCGCTTTCGGTAACGGCGAATTCCTCGGGTGCTTCATCGGCTGTGGCTCCCATGGGGCCAAACAGCGCAATGCCGCCCACCGTGGCGATAACGAGGAACGCCGCGGCGGCGCTGAGGGAGGCTATAAGCGTCCTGCGCGACTTATTGCATCGGGCGTTTTCTTTTAATACGGAGTCCTTGAGCGCTGCAAAGTCGACGGCCGCGTTTTCGCCATCCGCCATGTTCTGCATGAACGCATCAAACCTGTCAGCCAATCGACTCACCTTCTTTCAGCAGGGTGCAAAGCTTAGCCTTGGCCCTGAATATTCTGGATTTTATCGTACCCTCCGCAGCGCCCGTAAGCGACGCTATCTCGGCATATTCCAGCCCGGAGTAATAGTGCAGCAGCACCGCCTCGCGGTATGCGCGGGGCAGCGCGTCCACTGCGGCGCGCACGGTCTCGCGGGTAGAGGCGGTCATGGCGGAGGGCTCGGGCAGCACGGATTCGTCGTAATCCGCCACGTCCGGCAGCTCGCCGTCGTCGCTCAGCAGCTCGCGGGAGCGCTTGCGCTTATCGTCAATGCAAAGGTTGACCGTAACGCGGTACAGCCAGCCCTTGAGCTGCGGGTCGGACATTGCGCGCAGCTTGTCCATATGCTTTAGCACGCGCAAAAACGCATTTTGGGATACGTCCAGCGCGTCGGCCTGGTTTTTCACCACGCCGTACGCCGTCCAGTACACCAGACGGGAGTATTCCGCGTATATGAAATCAAAATCCCTTCCGGGCATCGCGGCCTCCTAATATTTAATACGCCCCGGCACCTTCAAAGGTTGCGTAAAAAGGCAATAGCATGATACCACATATCGCAAAATAACACAATTCAGGTTGCGCAGCGCGGGTTTTGTGTTTACAATAAGCCATATGTTATGGATAAAGCAATCGGGGGTGAAAAGTGAAGAAGCTGGGTTTTGACAACGAAAAATATATGCACCTGCAATCGGAGCACATAATGCAGCGGCGCGAACAGTTTGGCAAGCTGTATCTCGAATTCGGCGGCAAGCTGTTTGACGACTTCCATGCGTCGCGCGTACTGCCGGGCTTTGAGCCGGACAGCAAGGTGAAAATGCTGCTCAGACTGAAGGACGAAGCCGAGATAATAATCGTAATAAACGCCGACGATATAGAAAAAAACAAGGTTCGCGGCGATCTTGGCATAACCTACGACCTGGACGCGCTCAGGCTGATAGACGCTTTCGACAGCATAGGCCTGTATGTGGGCAGCGTGGTGATGACCCGCTACCGCGGCCAGCCTGCGGCGGACGCGTTCAAAAACCGGCTGGAAGCCTTGGGCGTAAACGTATACCGGCATTATCCGATAGACGGGTATCCTGCGGATATACCTCATATAGTAAGCGACGGCGGCTACGGCAAAAACGAGTTCATCACCACCACGCGCGACCTTGTGGTGGTGACGGCGCCCGGCCCCGGCAGCGGCAAGATGGCCACCTGCCTTTCCCAGCTGTATCACGAGCATCAGCGCGGCGTAACGGCGGGCTATGCAAAATTCGAGACCTTCCCCATATGGAACCTGCCACTCAAGCATCCGGTAAACCTGGCCTACGAGGCGGCCACGGCCGACCTTTCCGACGTAAACATGATAGACCCGTTCCACCTTGAGGCATACGGCGACACCGCCGTAAACTACAACCGCGACGTGGAGATATTCCCCGTGGTCGTGGATCTGATGGCTGAGATATTCGGCAGCTGCCCGTATAAATCCCCCACCGACATGGGCGTTAACATGGCGGGCTTTTGCATAACCGACGACGACGTGTGCCGCGCCGCATCCCGGCAGGAGATAATCCGCCGCTACTATCAGGAGATGTGCGCAACCCGTCAGGGGCTTTCGGACAATGACAGCAGCCGCAAGGTGAAGCTGATCATGAACCAGGCCGGCATATCGCTGACCGAACGCCCTGTGATAGCCGCGGCGCTAAAAAAAGCGGAAGCTACCGACGGCCCCGCATCCGCCATAGAGCTTGCGGACGGGCGGATGATAACCGGCAAAACCAGTAAGCTCTTGGGCGCGTCCAGTGCGCTGCTGCTCAATTCCCTAAAGGCGCTGGGCGGAATACGGGACGATATCCACCTGCTCTCCCCCACCATAATCGAGCCAATACAAAAGCTGAAGGTGCAAAGCCTTGGCGGGCACAACCCGCGGCTGCACATGGACGAGGTGCTGGTGGCGCTTTCCATATGCGCGGCTACCAACCCCATGGTGGAGCACGCCATGAACCAGCTGCCGCAGCTGCGCGGGCTGGAGGCGCACTCCTCGGTGATACTATCCAGCGTTGACGACGGCGTATACCGGAAGTTAGGCATAAACCTCACCTGCGAGCCGCAGTATCAGACCAAGAAGCTATATCATAAATAAAGGCGTTCCCTGTTTGACCCGAGCCCCACGGACTGGGCAGCACAAGAGAAGCCCTGCCGCATCGGGAGGCTGCTTTTATTGCGGGATGTTTACCTTACGTCTATCTGGCACATTTTAAGCACGGTCAGCGCGGCGGCGTGGCTTTGCGGGGTAACGCCCGCGCAGGCGGCGGAGTCTACGACGATTTCGTTGGCTGGGAAGTGCGCCCTCAGCAGCAGCGCGTTGCTGATTACGCATATGTCGGTGCACAGTCCGCACAGCTCAAGCACCGTATCCGGCGTAACGACCAAATGCAGCCGCTCCGCAAGCTCCGTCGAACCGAAGGTGGGCTTGTCTATTACAATATCCGTTGCGCGCACGTCAAGCCACGGGATTATATCATGCCCCGGCGCGCCGGCGATGCAGTGCGCTACGGGCAGGCGCTTTCCCTCGAAGGTGTCAAGGTAGTTTTGGGGATGCGTGTCGCGGGTGAATATCACCTGCTCACCGCGCGCGTGGGCGGCGTCCACCTTGCCTGCTACGGCGGGCACTATGCCCATGGCCTCCGCCGTGCCGAGAGAGCCGCTGACGAAATCCGTCTGCATATCGACTACGATAAGTATGCTTTTCATGGGAACTCCTTTACTGCTTGCTCTTGATCGATGCGCAAAGCGAGGCGACCAGGCGCGCCACACCGATTATCAAAAAGCCGACTATGAATACACTTGCTGCGATTATCATCAGCTTGCCGCCGAGGTTTTCCGCCGTATCGCCGAAGCGTATGCCGTTTACGATATAATCGTATTCCTTGTCCGCCTGATTGCCGGATAGCAGCGCCAGTATTAGGCCCGCTATGCCCCCCGACGTAAACGCAAGGCCCTTAAGCTCCTTTTTGCCGCCCCGTATCAGCACCGCCGCGCCATAGGCGCCCACGGCGAGCACAATGCCTAAAAACACGGAAAAACCGTTGAACCACAGCACTACCATAGCTATGCACAGCCCGAGTACTATGAAAAACGCGATACGCGCGCGCTTGATTAGCGCCGTATATTCATCCTGCGAGAGCTTGCCCTCGGCCCATGCCTGCGCCGCGTTGGAGGAGCCCGCGCCCGTCCTGCCCTTGGCCACAGAAAGCAGGAAAACTATTATGAAAAACAGGAACACCATGCCCGCGATGGCCGCAAGTATGATGCCGCACCACCAAAGGCCGGAGCTGCCGTTATTTGGGCCGATCGATTCGTTCATATCCACGCCGGACAGGCACATCAAGACTATGCCCGCGGCGGTGAGCAGCCCGCTTACGATAAAAGTGATCCAGGCGCCAAGCCCCCAGCCCTTTTTTTCCATAAATATCTCCCTGCAAATTTTATCGTGTCAATACACCGGGTAGCCGGTGACAAGCATTGCAAGATAGGCAAGCTGCAGCGCGCACAGCACGCAGGTTGCGAACACGTTCCGGAAGCGGCTGCCGTCGGTTATATATGTAAGCGCGAATGCCAACGGGAAGGCGGCGGTCATGTAGCGCGGGGCGCTCAGCAGCCACGTCGCGCCCATGCTGAACGCATAGTAGGCAAGAAAGTACGCAGTATAGCTTGGCCGCAGTCTGTTGGTCGCGCCAAGCATTATGCCCAGCGCCGCAAAGCCGGTGAGCAGATTGGGCAGAAACAGTCCGTACGCCTGGCGCAGATCCCCCTCGGCCAGCCGTGCAAGCAGATAGTCCGTCTGATAAGCGGCGGTGCTGAAGAAAAGCCCGAAGCTCTGGCTCCAGTGATCGCGCTGGTATTCCATAAACATGAACGCGTCGCCGGTGACGGTCTTGTTCACTATAAGGTAGCCGATAAGCCCCAGCGGTACGATCAGCAGATACAGCGCGGAAAGCACAGTGCGCTTTTTGATGCTTTCGCCCGCTCTTGCCTGCGCGGCGAGCTGGGAGGCTGCTTCAATTGCTATAGGCAGCGCCAGCAGCACCCCTGCGGAGCGGGTGAATGCGGAAAGGCCCGCCAGTATGCAGGCGGGGAGCAGCCGATGCTTTTGGGCAAAGTACATCGCCCACACCGTCAGCAGCAAAAACAGGCTTTCCGTCATGGGTGCGTTGAGGAAGAACGCCGCCGGCAGCACGAACAGGAACTTTACCGTACGCAGCGCGCTTTTGCGGTCCAATGTGAGCGCTGCAAGCTCATACAAGCCTATGCCCGCGCCCGCGGCGCAGACCGAGCTTGTGAGCATCGCCGCGGAGAATACCTCCCCGGTAATCAGCTTAAACAGCCATATAACGATGGGGTAAAAGGGCAAAAACACTATATGGAAGCGCGGGTCGCCCTCCGTAACGTACCAGTTTTCCGCAATGCCGAGGTAGCTGTTGGCGTCGCTGCGCACCCAAATGGCGCGCAGGGTATCAAGCAGACCGCCGGAGTAGCCCTCGGCGGCGGTATACAGCGCGTATGCAATAATAAGTATGGCCGCGCGGGATATGAGGATGCAGGCGGCTATCTGCAGCCACGGATGTCTGCGCGCGCGGCGGTTTGCGCGGGGGCCGGGCAGCGCGTCCGGCGCAGGGGCGGCGTCGGTGACGAACACATCAAAAAGGCGCGGCAATAACCGCGCCCCGCACAGACCGAAAAGCAGCACGGAAACGAACGCCGCCGCACCGTTATAGAGCGACAGTCCGGTGCTGAGCAGCGCCCAGCGCAGAAACAGCGCGGTAAGCGCGGCGAGCAGGGCTATTGTGGTTATACGTACGGCTTTTTGCATGGCAGTATTATAGCATAAGCGCCGTGCAATACCAATATCTATTAGCGCGCCGTACCGGAACTGCCGCCGGGCCGCATTATTTCACATTTTACGCGCGGGCACCAATATTGACAAACAGCCGCGCTTGCACTACAATAGAAATGCTGTTTTTAGGTTTATCCCCTGTGCAGCGCGCCCTGTGTTACGCGGGTGTAGCTCAGTGGCAGAGCGTCGGCTTCCCAAGCCGATAATGTGGGT
>CAZXRQ010000005.1:0-43472 GCA_964642795.1 uncultured Oscillospiraceae bacterium
GTCTTTCCGCACGTCTATTATCGCCGCATCGAGGCCGTAATCCATCGCTTTATGCGGTTCGTCTATCACCGCAGGCTCTCCGCCGATCTCTATTGCACCCTCGAAGCCACCGGTTGTGTGTATGACCGGCATACCAAACAGTATGTTCATCAGCGTTGATTTGCCCGCGCCGTTTTCACCCATAAGCGCATGTATTTCTCCGGGGCGTACTTCAAGGCTGACGTCTTTTAGTACACGGTTGCCAAAATACTCCTTGGAGATGTGTTCCATTTTAAGGACGTAATTATTCTCCAATGTGTTTTCCCTCCCTGCAGTTGGTTGTAATCGAGAAAGCTGCCGGCCGGCCGAATGGCCAGCCGGCAGCCGTCGATCGAACTATGCGATTACACGGTCACCGAGCTCAATACTCGACAACGTAGGGCTCGCCGGTCTCGAAGTTGTAGTACTCGCCCATTACCATGTAGAAGTTGGTCAGCTCGCCGACGACGTCGTCGGAATAGTGGGTGAGCTGGCAGCCTTCGCCGGCAACGGTCTTGAAGCAGCTGATGAGAACTTCTTCGTCGACAGCGCCGTTGGTACGGCCTTCGCAGAACTCGATGGCGTACAGTACGCCGCCTTCGACCATAGCCATGTTGATGGGTACGGTCCAGGTGGACATACGGCCAGCCTGACCTGCCTCGGTCAGCACAGCGCTGATGGAGTCGAGCATGTACTGAACATCGCCTTCGTGGCCGGTAACATCAATACCCAGAGCGGCCGGATATCCATGATAGGGGCTGGGGCAGCACTGCTGCGGATAGATAGCGCCCTGCTCGAGGACCGCACGGATAAGGGGCTCCTGCATGGAGCAGTTGGTGGAGAAGAAGGCGGTATCTACGCCATACTTCGCGACCTGCTGCGGAACATCCTCAAGGATGAACTGCTGTGCGCCCGCAACGCCGGCATCGCCGGTCGGATCGGGAGCGGTTACGTCAACAAACTCTATGCCCAGCTTCTCGCAGTTCTCAATCATCTTGAGACGGCGAGCTGCTATCGTTGCATAGGAGAGGTGACGCGCGAAGGAATAGTGGATGTAGGTCTTGGCGCCCATCAAAGCAGCCAATGCAGGCAGAGTATCGCCCATGGTCAGCTCGTCGGCGAGCAGGCAGATGTCAGCCTTGCTGGCCATAACGGCGGGATCCTCGGCCACAACGCCGCATACGAACAGCATGTCGGGACGGGTCTCACGAACCTTGTCAATGGCGGCGGCAGCGCCGGGAACGGCCTGCACGAATACTATCGCCTTAACATCGGGATCGGAAGCCAGACCAACTACCTGTGCGATGGTGGTCTCGGTCTCGGTGGAGAAGTTGTCAGGGTAGGTAGCGGTAACGATCATGTCGCCGTACTTTTCTACCATCTGCTGCGCAGCCTGATACTCCTCTTCGCCCTGGGACACGGTGCCGGTGATGATGCCGATCTTGTAGGCAGCGCCTTCGTCGACGACTTCTTCCTCGGTCACTTCTTCTTCAGTCGTGGTTTCTTCTGCTGCGGGGTTTTCTTCCACGGCAGGCTCGGCCTGGCGGCAGCCAAACGCGGCTACTACCATCACCAGTGCCAGTACCAAGCAGATGAGCTTTTTGGTCATTGATTTTTCCTCCTCTTTTTTATATTCAAACCGCCAAGCGGATTGAAAACACATTTAGTCCGTTAGTCCGTCGCCGTCATCATGGCCAGTACAACTCGCGCCATGGCAAAAAAGTCGTCCACCGCAAGGTGTTCTTTAGTGGAATGCGCATCGGTTATGCCAGCGCCAAGGTTTATGGCGGCTATTCCGTTTGCATTCAGCCATGTAGCGTCGCTGCCCCCGAATGTTCCTATTAGGCGCGTTGTCATGCCCATTGTACGATAGAATGCAGTCGCATCCTCAACCACCCGGCTGTTCTCCGGGACGTACACCACGTCAGAGTTTCTTTTTGTCTGCATACTGTATATTACGCCGTAATGATCGCACGCCGCAGCTACCTTTGCCTCCGCATCGATAAGCAGTGCGTGCAGGCTTTCCTCGGAAAATGATCGTATTTCCATATCGAACTCGGCAAACGCGGGAACGATGTTTGTCTTGCCCTCGCATATGAGCCGGCCTACGTTCATAACGCTGTCCTCGCCAACATACCCGCAGTGGATGCCCGATATTGCTTCTGCGGCAGCCTTCAACGCGTGAGCGCCCTTTTCCGGCTCGACTCCTGCATGTGCGCTTTTGCCGCTTATCTCAAAATGTATTCTAAGCATCGCAGGCGCACGGTTGATTATATCGGAAACGGGGCCGCCATCCATGACCACAGCTTCCTTGCTGTTGAAAAACGAATAATCCGCATTCTTTGCGCCCAGCAGACCGATCTCCTCGCAAATCGAAAACAGTATTTCTATTGGTCTGTGAGGCGTGCCGTTATAAAGTATGACTGACAACGCCTCCATTATGGCTGCAACGCCGGATTTATCGTCGGCTCCAAGGATCGTGTCGCCCGCGCTGCGAATGATGCCGTTATCCAGTACCGGCTCTATTCCGTTGCCGGGTGATACCGTGTCCAAATGCGCGCTAAAAAGCAGTGGCATACCCTCGCCCGGGATTGATAGCAGAATATTATAGCCATTGGAGCCGCATGCGCCTCCCACGTCATCGCGGTGCGGCGTAAGTCCCATTTCAACAAGCTCGTTTTCTATGAGCTCGCAAAACGGTCTTTCGTTCTGAGACTCGCTGCTGCAACGTGTATATCGGAAAAATCGTTCGATAAGCCGTTCGCGCTGTATGTCGTTTTTCAGTGGTGCGTACCTCCTGTAAGATGTTGCAGGGTGCGCTGACATCGAAGTATGTTTGATTAACAACGCCAGAATAAATGATCAATTCGCTTTAATCATTATAACAAAAACCACATGTATTGCAAATATATTTTTCCCTATGAAAAAAATCGCACGAACAAGCAGATGAATTTATAAAGTTTTCATAGTAAAACACGAGGCGTCAGCAATGCTTAGCATCATCCTGTAATAACGGATACATTAAATTTTATTACAGATACCGGGGCTTACAAAGCCATCTGCATATGGTATAATCACGCTATGAAATATATGTCGCTAATAAAACGTATCGTTTGCCTCGTTATTATGCTCAGCCTGCTTTGTTCGGCCTTCGGCTGCTCCGGCCTTGTGCTTGGCGCCGACACGGAGCATGCGCTGTACATCAACGAGGTGGTGCTCTCCAACTCCCGCTGCCTGATTGATGAAACGCTGGGCACCCCGGACTGGGTGGAGATATACAATGCATCCGACGCTGCCGTATCGCTTGCAGGCTATGGCCTTAGCGACGATCCCAAGGACCCGCACAAGTGGGTATTCCCGGACGTCACAATACAGCCCAACGGGTATCTTATCGTATATGCCGCCAAAAACGACGACGACCCTATGTGCACCAGCTTCGGCCTGTCCCGAAACGGCGAAAATCTGCTGCTGTGCGACAGCTTCTATAACGTTATACAGTATCTTGAGGTACCCGCGCTTTCGGCGGACATCTCATATGCTCGTACCGCATCCGGAGAGTACGGCTACTGCGCCTCCCCTACCCCCGGCGCTGAAAACGGCGCGGATATAGCCTTTGAGCTTGCCGATATGGTTTACTCCGGAAGCAACTCCGCGCTGCATATCAGCGAAGTCATGCCCAAAAACAAAGTCACTCTCGCCGCCGCGGACGGCAACTATTACCCGTGGGCAGAGCTGTACAACTGCTCCGATTCAACCATCCTGCTATCAGCCTACCATCTTTCTGACGACGTCAACGACGCGCTGAAATGGCAGCTGCCCGAAATAACGCTGGAGCCGGGCGCGTATATAGTGGTGTTTTTCTCGGGCAAAAATGAGCTTTCCTCCGCAGCCGAACCGCACGCATCCTTTAAGCTCGGCAGCGAGGACGATCAGCTGTGCATTGTGGACAACAGCGGGCAGATAAGTATGCTGTTGAGCTGGCAGACCGACATCCCCAGCGACATTTCGGTGCTGGATAACACCTGCTACTGCGGCTTCCCCACCCCCGGCGCAGCCAATTCCGATAAAGTGACCGACAACCGCTCCTTCACCGCTATGGACACATCTGATCCTATACGGCTCAATGAGGCGCTTGTTGAAAACAATTACAGCATCTCCGACGAGGATGGCGACCGCTCCAGCTGGGTGGAGCTGTACAATGCTTCCTCCCACGATATGTCGCTTGCCGATTATTGCCTAAGCGACGACCCGGACGTGCCCTTCAAATGGTCGCTTCCGGATATTACCATCGAATCGGGCGAATACCTTGTGATATTCGTCTCCGGCAAAAACAAGACCGACGATCAGCTGCATGCGCCGTTTTCGCTTTCCATGAATGATGCGGCAATACTGCTAAGCTGCCGTGACGGCCTTAGAAGCGATGCTCTCACCATATCCTCAGATATACCGGAAAACGTTTCCATAGGGCACGACGAAAACGGCGGTATGCTTTATTATTCCACCCCCACCCCCGGCGCGCGCAACAGCACGCACGGCACTGCCGAGCCGCTCAGCGCCATCTGTACCGACATGGGCGGCGTATATATCAGCGAGGTGTGCGCCACAAATACGGCCGGCAGCGGTAAGGCGGACTGGATAGAGCTGCACAACGCCTCTGCCTACGACATAGACCTTTCCGGCTGGAAGCTGACCGATGATCCCGACGAGCCGGATAAGTTCACGCTTGAGGATTTTACCATACCCGCGGGCGGCTATAAGATTGTCACCGCTACAACCGATTCCGAAAAGGTTAACGGCGTTACGGCGCCGTTTAACATAAGCGCTTCCGGAGAGACGCTGCTGCTGTTCGATGACGACGGCGAGCTGCGCGACGCATTTGAAACCGGCCTGCTCGCTTACGGACGCACAAGCGGACGCACAAGCAGCGATGCCTCGCGCGTGTACTTTACCGGCGCCACCAAAGGAGAGGCCAATACCGGCACCGCCTACTCAAGCCGCGTTATGACGCCGGTATTTTCAGATACTACGCTGTATCATACGGAGAGCTTTTCGCTTTCCATAACCACCCAAACATCAGACGCAAGCATCTACTATACCATCGACGGCAGCAAGCCCACACAGAATTCCACGCTGTATACCGGCCCCATCGCCATATCCGCAAATACGCCCGTGCGCGCCATTGCCTACACGGATGGTATGCTAAACAGCGACGTTGCCTCCGCAACCTTTCTTTTTGAGGAGCAGCATACGCTGCCGGTAGTATGCCTGAACATCGCCAGCGATGATTTTGATGCGGTATATTCGGTAACGGACAGATGGAAAAAAGTAGAGCGCGAGGGTTGCTTCGAATATTATGAAGCCGACGGCGATCTCTGCGCTGCATTCCCCTGCGGACTGAAGGTAAGCGGTGCGTCAACGCTTACGATGCGTCAGAAATCCCTGTCCATTCTGCTTAGAAGCAGCTACGGCGCTGCGGAAACCAATTACCAGTTTTTCCCCGGCAGCACCGTATCCACATATAAATCCCTCGTGCTGCGCAACTCCGGACAGGATCATGCCAAGGCCAGACTACGCGATTCATATTTGATGCGCGTCGTCGAAGGACTAAATATAGATAATGTCCAAACACGGCTCGTCGTCGTATATATCAACGGCCAGTATTGGGGGCTTTACGATCTGAACGAGAATCAGAATGAGGATTATCTCGCCTCGTATTACGATGTGGACTCCAACCAGGTAGACATTATCCGCCGCAACGAGACGCCGCTTGCGGGCGACCGCTATGAGTTCAAACGCGTGCGCGCATATGCGCTGAACTCCAATACTGCGGATGCAGACGTATACGCCCGGCTGCTTGAATGGGTGGATGTGGACTGCTTTATTGATTACGTTATCGCACAGACATACTTCGCTAACTCTGACATGTTCAACCAAAAATACTGGCGTTCGCAGGATTACACCGTAAAATGGCGCCCGGTATTCTATGATCTGGACTGGGGCTTCTCCGCCTCCTCCCCCTCCCGCAATATGCTGGGCAGCTATTTCAAATACGAAGGTGTACCGTCCGTCGACCTTTCGCTTACCAATATGGATATATTCGTGGGACTTCGCCGCAATCAGGACTGGTGCGACAGGTTTTGTGCGCGGTATGTTTACGTCGTGAAACGCTACTTCGCGCCCGCGCGCATGACGGAAATCCTGGACACAATGGAAGCCGAGATGGAGCCTGAGATGCAGCGCCATATTGCGCGCTGGGGTACTCCCAGCTCCGTGTCCTCCTGGAGGAGCAGCGTGGCCGACCTGCGAGAATGCGTACAGCAGCGGCCGGATTATGCGTTAAGCGCCCTAAAAAAAGAATTCGGCCTTACAAACACGCAAATGCAGGCGTACATTGACGCCGCCGAGCTGGCAATAGCCGCCGAAACCGCCGCAAGCGCCGAATGATCAAAAAATGCAGCAGCCGCCCGAGGGCGGCTGCTTTGTTATGCTTATATGCTATTGCTCGTTACTCCTCGTCGGGCAGGAGTGCGTTATGATAGACCTCCTGAACGTCGTCATTGTCGTCGAACCGCTCAAGCATACGCTCTATCTTGTCAACAAGCTCGGGATCGCTGGCATCCACGGTATTCTGAGGTATCATGCTTAGCTCTGCGGAGATGAACACATAACCCGCATCTTCAAGCGTTTCGCGCACAGCGGAAAAATCCTGCGGCGCGGTGAATATCTCGAAAGCGTCGTCCAAAGCGTTAAAATCCTCTGCCCCCGCATCCAGCGCCGCCATCATAAGCTCGTCCTCATCGATGGAGGCAGTGCGTTCAATAACTATCACGCCGCGCTTATCAAACATCCACGCTACGCAGCCTGAGGAACCCATGCTTCCGCCGCTCTTATCAAAAATGTGGCGTATCTCCGCAGCGGTGCGGTTGCGGTTATCCGTAACTATCTCCACTATAACGGCAGTGCCTCCGGGGCCGTAGCCCTCGTAGTTGATCTCCTCGTAGTTTACGCTGCCCAGCTCGCCGGCCGCCTTCTTGATAGAGCGTGCGATGTTGTCGTTAGGCATATTGCTGGCCTTGGCCTTGGCGATAACGTCGCGCAGCTTGGAGTTGTTCACGGGATCGCTGCCGCCTTCCTTAACGGCTATGGCTATCTCGCGGCCGATCTTGGTAAACACCTTGCCGCGCTGAGAATCCGTTTTCTCTTTTTTGTTTTTGATGTTTGCCCACTTGGAATGTCCGGACATATATTACCCTCCCAAAACGTTGCATTACCAACTGATTATACCACCATCCGCAGCATTACATCAAGGTTTTGGGCGGTATTAGTCTTTTTTTACGTCGTCAGCCCGCAACTCGGCAAGCTTATCCCTGATAAGCTGCAGGTCCACCCACGCATCCTTCTTTTTGGATTGATCCCTCAACAGTGCCGCAGGATGGTAGGTGGGCAATATCCAAACGCCTTTACGAAACACCCAATTACCCCGGTCTTTGGTTATTCTAACGTTTGGATCGTATATGTATTTTGCGCTCGTTGCACCCAGGCATACTATTATGCGCGGACGTATAAGCGCAAACTGCGCGCGCAGGTACGGAAGGCATGCCTGCGCCTCGTCGTCCTGCGGGGTCCGGTTTTGCGGCGGTCGGCACTTGACTATGTTAGCTATATATACGTCATCGCGTTCAAGTCCTATCGCTGCAAGCATTTTGTCCAGCAGCTTGCCCGCCGCGCCCACAAACGGCCGGCCGGTTATATCCTCATCTCGTCCCGGCCCTTCGCCTATAAACATAATATCAGCATCCGTATTGCCCTCGCCTGTCACCACGGTATGCCGCTGCTCGCACAGCCCGCACTTTCTGCAATCCTCAAGCTGTGCATAAAGCGTTTCCCAGTCAAACCGCAGCTCAGCCATGCTGCACAAGGTTCATAAAGGCCAGCACGTCCGCATATACGTTCAGCCTGTTCAGCTCGTTTAGCACTTCATGGCGCGCGCCCTCATAGATGTTGACCGTAACTTCATGCCCGGTAGTCGAAAGCATATCCGCCACCTGATGCACGCCGTTAGCATCCCTGCCGCCTACTGGATCCTTGGAGCCGGCTATGAACAGCACCGGCTTTATGGGCACGCGCTTTGCCCAGGCGATATCCTGTATCTCCGTAAGGCCGTCAAACAGATCCTTAAATGCCGCCGCCGTAAACACAAAGCCGCATAACGGATCCGCAACGTACTTATCAACTATGCGATCATCGCGGCACAGCCAGTCAAACTCGGTACGGTTAGGCTTAAACGCGGCGTTGTATGCACCGAAGGAAAGCGCGTTAAGCTTTTCACTGGGATGCTTCGCACCCTTGCTCTTTATCTCGGCCTTGGCTATGAGCTTGGCTACCGGCAGCGCTCCGTTTTTGCCGGCAGTACCGGAAAACACGAAGGCGTCCATATCCTCGCCCCAGCGTCCGGCATACGTTCTTGCAACAAATGAGCCCATGCTGTGCCCAAGCAGGACGTACGGGATGTTGGGGTACTGCTCCTTTACGGCATTACGCACCTTGCGCACATCCTTAGTTATGTTGCTCCAGCCGTCCTTTTCTCCAAAGTAACCCAGTGTGCCGTCTTTAGCAATGCTTTTGCCATGCCCGGCGATATCATTGCCAACGACCAATATGCCGTTGTCCGTCATGAAATTGGCAAAGTCGTCATACCGGTCTATATATTCTGCCATTCCGTGCACAATTTGCAATACCGCGCGCGGCTCTTGCGAGGGGTTCCATACCCTTACATACAGATCGCACTGCTTGGTTTCAGATGGTATAGTGAAATCATTAAGCATACGTCATTCCCCCATTTTGTTTATTGTTTTATACAATTATATCATCTGTACAGCCATTATTTAAGTACTTGCACCATATTTAATTGAAAACCCCATAATTATAGCTTATAATATATTTATTTGCTATTCTAAGGAGGCGCTGCCATGAACGCAGACCTTGATTTATACAGCATATTCTGCACCGTAGCCCGCTGCGGCAGTCTTTCCCATGCCGCCCGTGAACTATATGTCAGCCAGCCTGCTATAAGCCAATCCATGCACCGGCTGGAATACATGCTCGGCTGCACGCTCTTTACCCGCACCAGCCGCGGCATAACGCTTACCAGCGAAGGAAAGATGCTGTACAGCTATGCGGAAAAAGCTATAAGCCTCATATCCGCCGCCGAGGACAAGCTGAACCGTATGCGCACGCTGCAATCCGGGGCGCTTATGATAGGCGCTAGCGATACGCTGTGCCAATTTTTCCTGCTGCCATACCTGAACGAGTTCCATGCGATTTATCCCGACATACAGCTTCAGGTAACAAACCGCACCACGCCTGAGACGGTAGAGCTTATCAAGACGGGCAAGGTGGACATCGCGCTTGTCAACCTGCCAGTGGAGGATGATTCGCTCTCCGTGCGCAGCGTAATGAAGGTACACGACGCCTTCGTGGCCTCTCATAAGCACTTTTCGCATCTTGAGAACCGGGCCGTTCCTTTTGCCGAGCTCGCCCACGAGCCGCTTGTGCTGCTTGAACGGGTCTCCAATTCCCGCAAGTACTTAGATGATTTTGCCTCCATTTGCGGCGTAACTCTTAATCCCAGCATAGAGCTGGGCGCACACAGCCTGCTTGTTCAGTTTGCTCAGATCGGCCTTGGCGTCGCCTGCGTCACAGGAGAGTTTGCCGAAGACGCCATAACCAGCGGCGATCTATTCGAAATCGAGCTTGAACCGCCTATGCCGTCGCGCAGCATCGGGCTTATCTCCCTGGAGGGTGTGCCTCTCTCCGCCGCAGCAGACGTGTTCATAAACATCGTTATGGACAACACCAAATAAGATTATGCAACGCAATAAGCAGACCTGGTTCCGCGGAACGCCGGTAATAATGCTATACTTGCTCACTTTAGGCGTCATCATAATTGGCGTTGTTGCTTTTGCGCTATGCTATGGCGGCGCCGGCGCGGCCATGCTGGCTACGCCCACCTCCGCATCCGTCTCGACCACTACGTCCGCTTCCGGCGTCATCGTAATAACGCCGGAAACAAATATCCCTTCCGAGACCGATCAACCGTCTGTCACCGCCACTCCCGCCCCTGCCACACGCAACGGCAGACTTATCCCCTACCTTGATAACGGGCTGTGGGGCTACAAAAACAAATACGGCGCAGTCGTCATACAGCCGCAGTTCTCCGCCTCAACCGAATTCAATAACGACGTGGCTTTCGCCGCTCAAAACGGCCTGTACGGGCTAATAAACCGCAACGGCGAATACATTGTTTCCCCCTGCTGGTCCAGCGTTATGGAGTTTTCCGAGGGTCGCGCCGGCGTTGAGAAAAACGAAAAGTGGGGCTTTATCGACGAGCAAGGCGAGCTTATAATTGACTATCTGTACCGAGAGGTCGGCTGTTATGCCTGTGGACGCGCAATGGTGCGCAGCGCCTCTACCTATGCCTACATCGACACGCTTGGCAATATAGCAATTTCCGCCAACTGGCGCGAGGCCAATACGTTCAGCAGCGATATGGCGTTTGTTACCTCCGATGAGTATACGGCGGACCGGCATTACATAATAAACAAGGTCGGCGAAAAGATCGCTACGCTGGGCTCCAACACCAGCGGTAAGATATTCAGCGAGGGCTTCGCCGTGATCTCCTCTCCTGAGGGGTACTACTATATGAATACCGGCGGCTCCTCGGCCTTCGGCGTGGCGTTTGCAGGTGCAAAGCCATTTTCCGGCGGATTTGCCGCTGTGCTGGACGGCGACACCAACCGCTGGGGATATATAAACACGCGCGGTGTGCAGAGCATCCCCTGCCTGTTTTTAGACGCCTCCGGCTTCAGCGAGTCACTTGCCGCCGTGCAGGATGCTCAGACCGGCCTTTGGGGATATATAGGCTCCACCGGCAGCTATGCCATTACTCCGCAATTTCAGGAGGCCGGCCCGTTTGATGACGGTGTAGCCGTTGTATTGCTCGACGGGGTCCATTATATACTTGACACCGCAGGCGCTTTCACTCCGCTGTACTAACCTTGCGTTTTATATACAAAATGTATGTTTTTATGCTTGCAAAACGGACTTCGCCGTATTATAATGGCAGGGTTGATGAATCACGCTTACTGTCGGTAAGGAGGTGTAACGCATGAGTAAGTTTTGTGAGGTATGCAATAAGGGCATCATGAGCGGTAATAAGGTCAGCCATTCCAATAGAAAGACCAGGCGCAGCTGGGCTCCAAATATCCAGCGCGTCAATGTGCTTGTTAACGGCACGCCGCGCAAGATGAATGTTTGCACCCGCTGCCTTCGCTCCGGCAAGGTCGAACGCGGTTGATTATTTGCATTTACCAATAAAGTTTTCTGAGGCGGCCAACGATGTTGGCCGCCTTAAACTATCCTACCGTTTTTGGCGCTTTGTTATAAACAAAACTAATGGGATAAGATATTTTTATAATCCACAATTATATATTTTCGTCTGAACCATTTACTACTTTATCTGCCGGTGATAGAATGAACCGGTAATAAGGGGTCTTTCGGCTCCAAAAAAGAATAATGTGGGAGGTACGGTACTATGGCTATCGCAATCGGTATCAACGGCTTCGGCAGGATTGGCAGAGTTGTTTTAAGGCAGGCGCTGGCAAACCCCGAAGCTTTTGATATCAAGGGGATCAACTACCGTGATGTAGACATGGACTATGTCGTGTATATGTTCAAATATGACACGACGTTCGGCCGCTATCAGGGAGCCGTAGAAAAATATTCCGACGGAATCATCGTGGACGGCACACGCATACCGGTATTTGACAATGCGATCGCACAGAACATACCCTGGTCTGACATCGGCGCTGAGTACATCATCGAATCTACAGGCGCATACGTCACGCAGGATAAGGCCAAAGCCCATCTGAGCGCCGGCGCCAAGAAGATCATTATTACCGCACCCGCCAAGGATAGCACGCCCACATTCGTAATGGGCGTTAACCATAACGACTACCGCGCAAATATGGACATAGTCTCCAACGCTTCATGCACAACCAACTGCCTTGCGCCGCTTGCCAAGGTTGTTAACGACGAATTCGGTATTATTAGCGGTCTTATGTCCACCATACACGCGGCGACCGCCAAGCAGAAGGTAACGGATTGCCGCTCCATGAAGGACTGGCGTACCGGGCGCTCGATATTTAATAACATCATCCCCTCCACCACCGGCGCAGCCTCGGCCTGCGGTGTGGTTATACCGGAGCTCAAGGGAAAGCTGACCGGTATGTCCTTCCGCGTACCCGCCGTGGACGTATCCCTTGTGGATCTAACGGTACGGCTCAAGAAGTTTTCCACCTATAAGGACGTATGTGCCGCCGTGAAGCACGCCAGCGAAACCTATATGAAGGGTATAATCTCCTACTGCTGCGACGACGTGGTATCCATGGACTTTTTGGGCGATACGCACACATGCAACTTTGATGCAAACTCAGGCATAATGATTGGCGACGACTTCGTAAAGCTGCTTGCCTGGTACGATAACGAATGGGGCTATTCCGCAAAGGTACTGGATCTTATAGCGCACATGGCCAAGGTGGACGCGCAAGCTAAAGCCTGATACGCACAGTATACAAACAATAACGAGCCGCGCGGGCAACCCGTACGGCTCGTTTCTTACGCTTTGTTCAGTTTACATAGCGGCGTCCAAATATTCCTTTACCTTGAGTATAAACTCCTCGGTATTGAGCACAGTCTTTTTTTCTACATCGGATAACGGTGCAAGGTCCTTGGTCATGTAGCCGTCGGTTATAGCGTCGAGCGCCGCCTTCTCCAGCTTCTCGCCGAATTCGGTAAGCTCAGCTGTACCGTCCAGCTCGCCGCGCTTTTTCAGCGCACCCGTCCACGCAAACAGCGTTGCCATGGAATTGGTGGAGGTCTGTTCTCCCGCCATGTGCTTATAGTAGTGCTTGGTAACGGTGCCGTGTGCGGCCTCGTACTCATAGTTGCCGTCCGGCGATACCAGCACGCTCGTCATCATCGCAAGCGAGCCGAACGCTGTTGCCACCATGTCGCTCATCACGTCGCCGTCGTAGTTCTTGCAGGCCCATATGAAGCCGCCGTCTGAACGTATCACGCGCGCCACGGCATCGTCAATCAGAGTGTAGAAGTAGGTTATTCCCATTTCATCGAAGCGCGCTTTATACTCCGATTCGAACACGCTTTGGAATATGTCCTTGAAGCGGCCGTCGTATTTTTTGGCGATCGTATCCTTGGTGGCAAACCATAGATCCTGCTTTGTGGCCAGCGCAAAGTTGAAGCAGGCGCGGGCAAAGCTGGTTATGGAATCATCCTTATTGTATGTTGCCATGAGCACTCCGGGACAACCAAAATCGAATACCGTCTCGTGATAAAGCTCCTTGCCGTTTGCGTCGGTAAATATCATCTCAGCCTTGCCGGGGCAGGGCGGTACGAATTCGCTGCATTTATATATATCGCCGTACGCATGACGGGCGATGGTGATAGGCTTGGTCCAGCTGCGCACGGAGGGCTTCAAGCTGGGGAGCGTAATCGGCGTACGGAAAACCGTACCGTCGAGTATTGCGCGGATGGTGCCGTTAGGGCTTTTGTACATACGCTTGAGCTTGTACTCATCCATACGCTGCGCGTTAGGGGTAATGGTGGCGCACTTCACGCCCGCGCCGTATTTTTTGATGGCGTTGGCCGCATCCACGGTTATCCGGTCGTCGGTAGCGTCGCGCTCGGTGAGGCCCAAATCGTAATACTCGGTCTTCAGGTCAACATACGGGGTAATGAGGTGCCGCTTTACCATGTCCCAAATTATGCGGGTCATTTCGTCGCCATCCATCTCCACGATGGGAGTCGCCATGCTGATCTTCTGCATTTTTACGTCTCCTTTATTTGCCTGTTATTTTAGTGCCGCTTCCGGCCTTTTTCAATATTGCCGAATCAAACGCGAATGTGGATTTGCGCTTGTCAGCCATTGCAGCATACGCAAAGTCTACCAGTTTGTCAACCAGCTGAGCGTACTTAATTCCCATAGGCTCAAAAAGGTAGAAAGCCATGGAGCCGGGTATGGTATTAATTTCGTTTACATATATGTTTTTATCTGTGTCCAGCATGTAATCGATGCGTACCACGCCCTTACATTCCAGCATGTTGAATATCTGCACGGTATAGTCCTGTATGCGCTTTGTAAGCCCGTCGCCTATGGGCGCGGGTATCTGCCGCGTCTGGCTCTTCATCCCCTTGCCTTCGCCGCGTATGTATTTATCCTCAAACGTCAAAAGCTCCTGCCACGAAGCCGGCTGCTCGCACAGCGACGGCGTAACGTCGCCATCAAAGCCCATGCAGGCACAGTTGATCTCGGTCGGTCTATCCAGTCCTTTTTCTATTAGGATGCGCCGGTCATAGCGCACAGCGATCTCCATTGCGGCAAAGAAGCTCTCCTTGTCGTCCGCTCGGCTGATACCTATTGAGGAGCCCAAGTTAGCCGGTTTTACAAACAGCGGCCAGCCCAGCTTCCCCGCACGTGCAAAAACCGTTTCCGGCTCACTCTCCCACTCGCTCCTCAGTGCGTATACGCTGTCCAGCACGGGCAGCCCCATGCTTTTAAAAACGGCCTTCATGATTATCTTATCCATGCCAACAGCGGAGCCCGTCAGCCCGCAGCTTGTATACGGTATGTCCGCAAGCTCCATAAGGCCCTGCACCGTACCGTCCTCTCCGTGCATTCCGTGCAAAGCGAGTATAGCGCAATCCATTCCCCTTACTCTGCCGCCTTTAGCAAACAGGCCGCCCTGCGGTAAGGCATATAATCCGTTTATGCCCGGCACGGACGGCAGGTACACGCGGGTAAGTCCTTTTGCGACCGGATCAAATTCGCGGTAGGTCTTGATATTCAAAAGCGGCTCTCCAATAAACCATTCGCCCTCACGCGAAATGTACACCGGATACGCATCGTATTTGCTCTTATCCATGTTTTCCAGCAGCTGCAATCCGGTAACGATGGATACGTCGTGTTCCGCGGCGCGGCTGCCAAATATTACGGCTATCTCCTTCATACGCTCTCCTAAACTCGCTTATTCGTTATAGTTGTCTGGCAGGTCGTTTTCGAACAATACAACACAGCCCGGCTCCGTATATGGCGGAAGCTTCGCTGTGGCTTCCTCCAGCGTAGCAGCGCGCACTATGCAGGCCTCGTCAAAGCCCGCCATCAACAGCCCCTGCGCTATCGGTTCAACATGTGCGCCGCCTACGAGTATGGCTATGTCTGCGCACTTGGCCATATGAACGCCAAACTCTCGGTTGAGGTCATCCTCCTCCGCGCCCAGTTCAACCATGCCCGGCGTCACCACGATATGTCTGCCGGAAAACAGTTTTAGCGTGTCCAGCGCTTCCTTCGAGCCGACAGGATTGGAGTTGAACGCATCGTCTATCACCGTAACGCTGCCCGGTATAAGCTGCATACGGTGCTCTACCGGTTCTATTTCGGCGATCCCCTCGGCAATTTCGTCAAGGGTCAAGCCCATTCGGTACGCAAGCGCCGCAGCCGCGGTGATATTCTGTATGTTGTGGCGGCCCAGCAGCTTGGTCGTACAGGCTATGCTCTCGCCGTCCTCTGTAATTAGCATGAACGCGCTGCCCTCGCTGCTCACGGTGACATCGGAAGCGTTCAAGTACGTTCCATCCGTGCCAAACAAATATTTTTCACACGATGCAGCCTCAAACATCTCAAGGCAGTACTCGTTTTGTCCGTTGAAAAAGCAGCAGCCGTCCTCGGTCAAGCCGTTTTGCAGCTCGCTCTTGGTCTCGATTATCGCATCAATGGAGCCAAAGGTCTCAAGATGCTGCTTGCCAACGGATGTTACTATACCGTACTGTGGCTCTACCAGCCTGCAAAGCTGCCTGATATCCCCTTTGTAGCGCGCGCCCATCTCGGCTATAAACACCTCATGCTCCTCTTTTAGCTGTTCGCGTATAACGCGGGTAACGCCCATGGCAGTGTTGTAGCTGCCCTGCGTAAACAAAACGTTATACTTTTTTTTCAGTATCGCAGCCAGCGCATACTTTGTGGAGGTCTTGCCGTAGCTTCCGGTTATTCCTATGCGTATAAGTCCTTCGTGCTTTTTCAGTTTCTTCTTGGCGTCGTTATAATACCAAAGCTTTATCAGCTCCTCAACAGGGTACATCACAAGATATGCAAGCATTACAAACAACGGCACGGTAGCACCCGGCAGATACCGGATTATCAACGGCAGCAAATACTGTATCCAGGTAAGCTGGCCGGTGTAATATGTTGGCACAAAGAAGCCCGCGGAAAACAGGAACGCCAGCACCACCAGCATTACGCTCATTCGGACTACTCGGTTGGTATATGCAAGCGGCTTTTTGGGCTTGGGGCTCTTTTTATCCGGGAGCGCAAACAGCACCAGCAGAAAAACATACAGCGCGTCCGCACCTGTATAACATATTTTGCTTACTAACTCGTTGCCGGCCGCGAAAAACACATAGCAGACCTTGAGCGTAAGCGCCATAAGGCCCGCCAGCAAAAACTGCGCCAGCTCTTTTACTATACGCTTGGACAGCCATTTCATGTACATCCGTCCCTGATAGCTCTCCAGCTGCAGCATATGGATGTATTTAAGCGATGCAGCCATCACCGCAAACGCAGCGGCGATTTCAAATACACGTTCCAGAATCAGCGTGAACAAATCGGTCATCATGTTACTCCTGTGTAAGAATGATTTTTAGTATAGAGCAAAAGCGCGGATAATCCTCCGCGTAGGAGAAATGCCCCGCGTTCGGTATCACGGCGAGGCCCGCGTTTTTAATACGCTTTTTCATCAGCTCTGCCATATACAGCGGGGTCGCGGTATCATTTTCGCCCCATATAAGCAGCGTTTCGTTTTCGATATTTGACAGGCGATCGGTAAGATCGAGGTTTACCGCCTTGACCAAAGTCGCGCGCATTATATCGCTTGCGTTGCGGTAATCCGCGCTGCCCGCACTGCGTTGCTTTTGGCTGAGTTTGAACATGCGGTCGATTAATTCAACCTTGGCAAGCCGCTTTCCCAGCTTGTACGACCAAACCCTGATATAATACGCTGCGCCGCGCTTTGGCCTGATCCCTGCAGCATCCACAAGTATAAGCCGGTTGAACAACGCACCGTCCTCGCTTGCAAGCATTATAACGATCCGCCCGCCAAAGGAATGGCATATCACATCGCAGCCGTATATCCCCTGCTGCATGATAAACCCGCGGGTAATATCTGCATACTCGCGCACGCCCCATGCGGCCTTTGGCTCCGGGCTTCCGCCAAATCCGGGAAAATCCAACGATACGGCCTCAAAGCCCAGCTTAACCACGCAATCCGCCATTGGCTTCGTAGCCGCAGTGCTTGCGCCCCAGCCATGCAGTATAAGCACGGGTTTCCCGCTGCCCGCGCGCTGGTAATTAAGCGTTATTCCCGCAACCTCAGTAAGCATCAGCTGTCCTTTTGCGCGGTTTTGAACGCGCGGTATTTTTCCACCCATCCGGGCTTGTTTTCCTGCTTTGAGCGGGCTATCGCCAGCGCACCGTCCGGCACGTTGGCGGTAACCGTGGTGCCGGCCGCCGTATATGCGCCGTCCCCTACCGATACCGGCGCCACAAGGTTGGTCTGGCAGCCCAAAAATACATCGTTCCCTACGGTTGTACGGTGCTTGTAATAGCCGTCGTAGTTCACAAATACGCAGCCGCAGCCCACGTTTACGCGCTCTCCAACGTCCGCATCGCCTATATAGGACAAATGCGGCAGTTTTGTGCCTTCGCCTATAAGGGAGTTCTTCACCTCAACAAAATCGCCTATTTTGCAGCCGTTTGCAATGAGCGTATCCGGCCGCAGGTTCACATATGGGCCTATGGTTACGCGGTCTCCAACCGAGGCGCGGTTTCCTACCACATCCTGCAATACGCAGTCGTCGCCAACCGTCGTATCGGTAAGTCTGCCTCCAAATATCACGGTACGCTTGCCAATGTGCGTATTTCCCAGCAGCATAGCGCCGGGCCATATCACGCTGTCCGAGCCTATGCTTACATCCGCATCTATATATGTGTTTTGCGGGTTTTTCAATGTAACGCCGTGTTTCATGTGTGAAGCGTTAATGAAGCAGCGCATCAAAAACTCGGCCTCATACAATATGCAGCGGTCGCTAATCTCTATGCTCTCCACGCCGTCTGTCGTCAGCTGTGCGGCGCCCTTGCCGGCGGCAAAGCAGTCCGTCAAAGTATTGCAGCGCTCCAATACGCTAAAATCAAACCCCGGAGCAAAGCAATACGCCGCTCCGAAAGCGCCGACGTCTTCGTCCGGCACAGTCATTGCAGGCACATTATCCGCATTTGCTTTAGCAATGAGCGACTGAACGGTTTTTTCCTTCAGCAGCGGCATATATGCGCTGAGGGCCAGCACGGGGCCGGCGCCGTCATCCGTTTCCAGCGCTAAAGCCAGCGCCGCTGCAAAGCCAGTCCCCTCCGCAACGGGAAACGGCGTTACGTCCTCCGGCAGATACTCTGCGTGCGTCTCGCTGCAAAACACCGTGGGTCTGCAGCCGGACGGCAGCGAATCCAGCACCCAGCGCAGCATCGGCCGCCCGCACAGCGGCAATAGCCATGCGGGATGTTCACTTACAAACGCACTTTCATCCGCCGATGCAAAAACATATGCTGAAACATTATTCATATCAAACACCTTTCCGGTTATCAACGCGTACCACAAATGCACCGTTGCATACTATAACAAATTAAAGTATACCATTCACACCGGCATTTCTCAAGGGAGGTCACAGAGTATTAACTTTTATTCGGTTGATAAATTGCTTATTCCACAGCGGCGCTCAGCACCTCGCCTATCGCACGATGTATAATGAGTCCTGCGCGCCCGTCGTACGGAGTCTCGCTTTTATTTATAAGCACCAGTCGTTCGCCGTCGAAGTAGTTGATGAGCCCGGCCGCCGGATATACTGCAAGGCTTGTGCCGCCGATGATTAGCATGTCCGCCTTCATTATGCTGTTTATTGCGCCGCGCACCGTGGCGTCATCCAATCCTTCCTCGTACAAAACCACGTCCGGCTTGACTATTCCGCCGCAATCGCAGTGCGGCACGCCTTGCGCAGTCTTTATATACTCAGCGCCGAACGCCTTGCCGCACTTCATACAATGGTTACGGTATATGCTACCGTGCAGCTCATATATCACTTTGCTTCCTGCCTTTTGGTGCAGTCCGTCAATATTCTGCGTAACTACCGCCTTCAGCCTGCCCTGCGCCTCCAGCCGCGCCAGCGCATAATGCGCCGGGTTGGGCTGCACGTCGGTCACCAGCAGAGAATCCCGGTAATAATCAAAAAACCGCTCCGTCCGCCGCATAAAGAAGCCATGGCTCAGCAACACCTCCGGCCGCTCGCCAAACTTTTCTATGGCCGCAAATATGCCGTTTTCACTGCGAAAATCCGGTATGCCGCTTTCGGTAGAAACGCCTGCGCCGCCAAAGAAGACAATGCTTTCCGATGCGGCTATCTGTTCTTTCAGCTTCACAATGCACTCATTATCCATGCCCTGATTCTATACCGCTATTTTTCTTGTGTAAAGGATAATATTATGTTATAAAGATGCTTTTCGGTTTACTTTTCGCTGCATATATCTTACAATTAGCGTAGAATAATGCGGAGGTGCATCATGAGTTCCATATACAAAATGACCAACCAAGAGCTTAACGATCTCTACAACGCCACAAAGCAGCAATACGAAGCGTGTAAGGAAAAGGGGCTTAAGCTGGACATGTCTCGCGGTAAGCCCGAGCCCGCACAGCTGGATCTATCCAGCGGGCTGTTTGATCTGCCGCTCCCAACCGACGTCAAGTGCGACGGTATCGACTCGCGCAACTACGGCACGCTGGACGGGCTTCCTTCCTGCCGCGCCATGTTTGCCGATATTTTAGGCGTAGACGTTGATGAGGTTTTCGCCGCAGGCAATGCAAGCCTTACCCTTATGTATGACACTATCGCCAAGGCATATACCCATGGCCTTCTGATGTCCGATACCCCCTGGGCCAAGCTGGATAAAATAAAGTTTCTCTGTCCCGCTCCCGGTTACGACAGGCATTTCAAAATATGCGAATCCTTCGGCATGGAGATGATAACAATACCCATGAACGCCGACGGTCCGGACATGGATATGGTAGAGCGTGAGATAAAGGATCCCGCCGTAAAGGGCATATGGTGCGTACCCAAGTATTCAAACCCCGCCGGCATCATCTTCAGCGACGCCACGATAGCGCGCCTTGCATCCATGAAGCCCGCCGCGAAGGATTTCGTGATAATGTGGGATAACGCATACTGCGTGCATGAGTTCGACGGCGATTTCGTACCGTTTAAGGATATAATCGCAGAGTGCCGCAACGCCGGCAACCCCAACATGGTGTTCGAATTTGCCTCCACCAGCAAGATAACCTTCCCCGGCGCAGGCGTGTCCTGCTTTGCCTGCAGTAAAGAGAATATGGCCTACATGAAGAAGCTTATCGGAATACAAGCAATAAGCTATGATAAGGTCAATCAGCTTCGCCATGTACAGTTCTTGAAGGACAAAGCGCACACGATAGAGCACATGAAAAAGCACGCCGCGTTTATGAAGCCCAAGTTCGACGTAGTGATTGAGTATCTCGATCGTGAGATTGCTCCGCTCGGCTTTGCGGAGTACCACCGTCCCAAGGGCGGCTACTTTATCAGCCTCGACACGATGGCAGGCTGCGCCAAGCGCACCCACGCGCTCGCAAAGGAAGCCGGCGTCGTTATGACCGGCGCGGGCGCCACCTTCCCGTACGGTAAGGATCCGGAAGACCGCAATCTCCGCATCGCCCCCAGCTATCCCCAGCTGGATGAGCTAAAGGCAGCCGTAGAAGTTCTGTGCGTATGTTTGAAGCTTGCAGCTTTGGAAAAGGTACTCAATAAATAAAGCCTTATACGCAAACCAAAGGGCAGGGATTTACTCCCTGCCCTTTCGCTGTAGAAAAATTCAATTTTGACTTTTTCGAGCTTGCAGCCTTTGCCTCTCGCCAACAGGCTGCGTCTGTTGGCGAGAGGCAAAGCCTGAGAGGAGCAGGGAAAATCTGCGATTTTTCTTCCGGTCTGACGCACTGGTCTCCAGACCGGATTTTACATTAAGGGCTGCGGCCCTTAATAATCCCGGGGTTTATCGACTGACTGAAGGCAGGGATATACTCCCTGCCCCTTCGCTTTTTATTAACCTACCGGTTCAGATAATGCCTGTCAGCGTCAGAATGATAAGTATAACGGCTCCCGGAATGCCCAAAACACCCGTGATCAACGCTGTAATCGGCGTTATTACAACTGCAAAGCCGATAATCCCGCCAATAAGGTTGACCAGCAGCAGTATCGCCGCGCCGATCAATGCGTTTATCAGCAGCTTCCATAGTATTTTCAGCGCAAATCCGAACACCTTGAACAACAGCCACAGCACGAGCAATCCGGCAAGAAACGCCAGTACCACGCCAAAAGTGATCATTATGTATGTACCCCCAGTTTAGTATTATCGGCCGCTTCGCCCCGTACGTTTTAGCAAAAACATATACTTGCGGCGGGCCGCCTCCATTTCATATATCGCGAAGTCCACAAGCTCAGGGTCCTTTACGTTTTCAAAGTAGCGCACGGCGTTCTTCCATTCCAAAAGAGCCGCATTTACCAGCTGCACCCGGTCTCCGCCCGGCGCACAGGCATTTGTTTTCTGCATGACACAGCCTCCCAAAAGACAGTTTATGCTTTTGAGTATTGCCGTTTACTGCGTTTTTATAACGCCGGAGCGGTCGAGCAGCCTGATTATATAGTACACAAGCACGGTATACAGCGGTATCATTATCAGCTGGTTGACAAGCCGCACATATACCAGCTGCCACGGCAGGGCGTAGAGAGCGGTCAAAAGCCAGGTGTTAAGTCCCACGCTGCATATCAACTGTCCTGCGGTTATGGCGATTAGCAGCCTGCAAAATGTGGGCTTGTTGCGCTTAATAAAGAACAGCCCTGGAATTAGGCCAAAACCGATACCCACTATCGTAAACCAAGGCACATACGCGCCTTTAGGGAACAGCAGTGCTTGTATTAGATCCGTCAATCCGCCCACCATGCCGCCGTACAGCGGCCCATACAGCACGCCGGAGATTATAACCGGCAATACGCCTATGCCTATCTTTAGCGAATAGCTTCCGCCCAGCGGTACCGCAGGTATGCTGAGCAGCCCGCCAAAAATCACGCCCAGCGCCGTTAACAGCGCGCATATTACGAGCCTCTTTATCATGCGGCTGTTTGAATTTGTCTCATCGGATTGCAGCATTGAGCGCACCCCCATCAGTCGACATTGATCGTATATGTAGCCCGTATAACGCCGCCGCCCGTCTCTTCATCGTAGTACAGCAGGTACACCTCATTTTGGCGGTTGGACACCATTATAGAGGTATATGGAAGATCCGCCACGGCATACTTTTCTCCCGTTTCCACATCGTATACCCACAGCGTATACGGATACGGGTCAGTGCCCCGCTCGGTCTGCGCAGTATCCTCGTCCGTGCTGGATTCACCCTCGCCCGCATTGCCGGTCAGCCGATCCTCAAAGAAGTACAGCTTGCTTGAATCCCACGACCATAAGTACTCGTATACAGCAAAATCCTCGGTCACCACGGTGGCCTCACCGCTCGTCATATCATATATGCTGAATGTGTCCTCAGGCTGAATGGTACTGGTTTCCGCGTCCGCAACATAGAAGTCGCTTGACGATACGCTTACGGCCATATATCTGTCATTAGGAGAAAGTGCAAACGAGCTGCCCGTGGTAAAGGCCTTGCGTACGCCGCCCTCCGGTTTTATGCGGTATATCACGGGGCCGTCATCCATATCGGTCTCCACAAAATACAGTTCGCCGTTGCAGTAAGCGATACATCCCTCGTCCACACCATTTCTGTCCACTATGCTGTAGCGTTTATTCTGAGCCGGTACAAGAAAATCGTATTCGTTCACCTGTATCTCGCTCGAGCCGCTCACAGCGTATATTGCGCTGCCGGTATCATCCCAGGTAAATGCGCTTACCATATCGCCAAAGCCCATGTTTGAAAGATCTGTAAGCAGCTCCTTGGTATCCATATCGAATATGTAAAGGTGCGCGCTCTCAGCCTCCCGTGCAAGCACGGCAAGCTTTCTTCCGTCCGGTGAGTATTCCGCACGCTCGATAGTATCGAATTCGTAGCTAAGGAATTCCCTGCTGTTTCCGCTTGTGTCCATACAGTAGATCTGCTGGTATACATACGAGGTCTTGCCCACGCCGGTATCCACCATGCGCTTGGAGTACAGATAACCATCGCGTTCGTGCGTAACGCACAGCAGGTAGCCATCCTCAATAAACACGCCCAGCGCGCTCTCCGCCCCATCCCGCCGCACTACGCTGCTGTTGTATACCACACTGTAGCGCGTTGTTTCATCATACGGCGGCAGCTCGTTATCCGAAAGCAGTATCACCATCCATTCGCTGGCAACCATGTCAGGGCTTGCGCTGATTATCTCCTCAAGCGCGTTGTCCGCCGAGCCCTCGTTTGCAAATGGACCCGCAAGCAGCACTACACTGTTCAGATTGGCCGCATAGGTAGGCGCTGCCTGTATGGTTTGGGGTATCACGCCGTCGCAGTAATCGGTATACGCATCACCCATCACATAGAATTGTTTGCCCGCAAGCACGTCCTCGGCGTCTCCGTTCTGCGCGGTCTCACTGCTGGGAAGCGTGCGCAGCGTTATAATAAGCGTATCGCCGCTTGTCTCCGCCTTGAATGCGACCTCCTCTGCCAACTGGAAGCATATGCGCGCCGCAGACACAAAGGGAGGCGCTTCTGTATCCTCCACTGCATCGGCATTTGCTGCACCGCCGTCTCCGCTAGCATCGCCCGTATCGGTCGTCATATACTGGAAGCAGCCCAGTATGTGTCCGGCGCCGCTCATATCCAGCGTGCGCGTATAATCCCAGTATGCCAGCCCGGGCAGTTCAACAACAAGCCGCGCAGGCGCTTCAAGCAGGCTGATTTTATATTGCGGCACAGACGCCACTGCAGATTCCTCCGCTCCGCCGGACATGCGGCTGCCGGATATGAATTGCAGCGCAATGCTGTAATCTATGCCGTTCTCCCCGAACTCCACGGATTTTACGTTGGGGCTGGTAACACTTCCGCCGCCCTCTATGCTTTCGCCGGCAAGCGAAAAGCCGGCGATGAGGCCGGAGATATCCTGCCCGCCGCCCTCCTTCTTGCAGGCGCAGAATAAAGACGTTCCCATGATCAACGCAAGCAAAAGGCAAAGTTTTCGCATTGGCGGTCACCCCCGTGAATGGTATGGCCTGCACCAAGTCGCTATATGTGCAAGCTGAACTATTATATCATAAGCCGTGCCCATTGCGACATACAAACACGCATTTGTTCGTGCAATTTATAGTTTGTTTGCAAATGACGGCAGTAAAAGTGTTTGCATACATATCCTGATTTGATATAATAGGTAATTGATTACAGATCCCATTTAGGAGGATTATATATGAGATGCAAAGTTTGCGGCGCCATGAACGAAGACTTCATGGAATACTGTGAAAACTGTGCCGCGCCACTGACGCAGGCCGGCTCCGTTGCCGCGCCGAAAAACATCGTAACAGGCACGCGCACCAGCTGGAGCTTTACTCAGGATCCCGTTTGGCCCTCCCCCGAGTTCAGCGCGGATAACGTTAGTGAAGCAGACGTGCCGGACGACTTCACCAGCCGCTATCAGTATGACGCATCGGATTTCACCGTGAGCGAGCAGGATGTGCAAGCCGCTCAGGCTGGCCAGCAGCAATACGCCCAGCAGCAGTATGCCGCCCCTCAGCAGCAGCCCCAGAACGGTTTTGCGCCCGAATACGACGACTTTCAGGATGACGGCAACACCATACGCTATGCCGAGCCTGTGCAGGATTATAACTTCTACAGCTACGATGACAAAATGAAATCCAAGCCCAACGTAAGCGCCGCCACACGCGCTTCCGGCGGCTCCCGCCGAAGCTCAAAGCGCGCTAATACTAAGGCGCTGCTGTTCTACGGCGCAGCAGGCCTGCTGGTCGTAACGATCGCCGTGCTGCTGATAGTGTTTCTCACAGGCAAAAAAGGCGGCGATGCCGGCACAGGGGATCAGCAAGCGGCAATCACCCAAACCGAAACCGACATTGCGTCCACTCAAACCGATAATACTACCAATACCACGGCCGTAACCGGCAACAAGCAGAGCGCATTCAAAATGTTCTTTGCCAGCCTGTTTGGCAAGAGTCCGCTTACCCGTCCTGCTACCATTGAGTTAGACACCTCCGGCACTGAAAAAGCCTACCTCATAACCGTATATGCCAAAAAAGGCTGCACATACCGCTTTACCGCCGGCTCGCTGGTAAGTGAGAATCCCATAGACGGCTCAGTCAGTCTGCGCGTACCCGAGCAGGTATGGATCCCCGGTGAGCCCGTTGACGGAAACGTGCTTACCATCACCCCGGATGTGGTAGTCATCGACAGCAGCGGCGTAGAAACCCAGGTGCAATTTGATGAAGCTATAACCATAGAGCTGCCCACGCTTTCGCTCAACGTGACCACGCCTACCGACATCTCCGTCAGCGTGAGCGACGCCAATTTGGCCATAGCCGGCACAGTGGACGATAACACTGCGCTGGTATTCGCAAACGATATGCAGCTGACCGTTGATGTGGACGGCAATTTCTCCGGCACATATGCTCTGCCTGCCGCAGGCACGCAGGATGTTGTTATCGAGGCGCGCAAAAACGGCTATGCCATTGCCCGTAAAACCATCACGGTAGAGCTTGCGTCCAACGCCGCCGGCACAGGCACCAGCACAGGCTTTGGCAGCGAAATGAGCGGCTCCCCCGCGTTCACGATCGCATCCGATCAAACCCGCCGCACAACCGAAGCCACGCTTACCATAAAGGGCACCGTACAGGACGGTGCAACGCTTACGGTTTCCGGCGCCGATCTGAACGGGACCATAACCACGGACGCTTCCGGCAACTACCAGTTTGCCATCGCTTTACCTGAGGTCGGTCTGTATACCGTTGTGATAACCTCCGACAGCAACGGTGTTAACGGCACGCGCACACTCTATGTTGAGCGCAGCCACGCCGACTCCAACGTCTACATGGAGGGTACGCACGCGCTGGACTACCAGTATCTGCAGGATTCGCCCTACCATAAGCAAGGCTATACCATAACCGGCACCATAGCCGAGATAATCCAGGCGGAGCCTTATATGCTCGTGCGCATGACCACGGATAAAGGCGATATCGTATTTGCCTATTACAGCGGCATAACCGCCGTTGAAGCGGGCGACGGCAAAACCTACAAGGTATTTGCTGATCCCAACGGCAGGTATGAGGACACCGGAATACCGCTGGTATACGCATGGTATATTAAAAAGAGCTGACATGCACAGAGTTTTCAGGGCGGGCTTTTGCCCGCCCTCAGTCTGTCGATAAACCCCGGGATTATTAAGGGCCGCAGCCCTTAATGTAAAATCCGGTCTGACGACAGGTGCGTCAGACCGGAAGGAAAATCGCAGATTTTCCCTGCTCCTCTCAGTCTTTGCCGCCCGGGAGCCTAAAGGCACAGCCTGTAGGCGAGAGGCAAAGACTGCAAGCTCGAAAAAGTCAATATTGACTTTTTCGGCAGTCTCAGGGCGGGCTTTTGCCCGCCCTATCCATATTTACACAGGAGGAATTGTCTATGAGAGTATGGGGGATCCTGCGTACCGACGGCAAAATAGTAAGGGATATCGTGCTTGAATTCGATTATAAGAGCATATCTGACGTGCCCGATCCGATGATTTTACTAAAGGACCTATGCTATGAGCTCGACCTGGCCTGTCCTGTCCTATTACAAAAGCACCGGCGCGATCTAAACGATTTTGGCCGTGCAATTTTTAAATCGGACGATTTTATGGAACCGATAACCTTCGACAGATTTGAGCTTGAGATACTCCGCGACAAGAAAAGGTAGCGCCTGATTCCAAAACATTCCAGTATCTTTGCGTCGTCTAATACACAGATTAGACCCATCAAAATAAAAGGAGACGCAGTATAAATGGATACCTTGGCGCTTATTCTTATCATTATCGGCGCGCTCAACTGGGGACTTATCGGCCTGTTTCAATTTGATCTTGTTGCAAGCATATTCGGCGGTATGAGCACCGTGCTTGCCAGGCTTATTTACACCGTAGTTGGCCTGGCCGGCATATGGGGTATATCGCTCCTGTTTCGCCGCGGACGTGAAACCAGGCGCAGTCAGGAATAAGATAATAGCTAAGGCCCCGGACGCTCCCGGGGTCTTATTCGCATAATAAGCGCAGCTTTTTTAGTATCCGGCTCTCCATTCTGGAGACCTGTACCTGCGATACCCCCATCAGCCCAGCTATTTCTATCTGAGTTTTATCCATAAAATAGCGCAGGATTATCAACTGCCTTTCCCGCGGCTCCAGAGCGCATACCAGTTCCTTAAGCATCACCCTGTCCACCGCATCCAGCGTGTCGTCCTTGGCTGCGGCAGTATCAATCACCAAAGTATCCGAATCCTCGCCATACACAGGCTCATATATGGAAATATGCGGTCTTGCGGACTCCAGCGCCATCAATACGTCTTCTGCCGCCGCACCGATCTCGCGCGCAATCTCCTCTATGGCAGGCTCGCGTCCCAGCGCGTTTGACAACTTTTCCTTTGCCGCAGCGGCACGCGCAGCAAGCTCCTTGAGCGTCCGGCTTACCTTTATCATCCCGTCATCTCGCAGAAAGCGCTTTATCTCCCCCGCTATCATCGGCACAGCATATGTGGAGAATCTAACGTCAAAGCTAACATCAAAGCGCCGTATCGCCTTCACCAGCCCCAAGCAGCCAATTTGAAACAGATCGTCATACTCTGCTCCGCGCCCGATAAACCGCCTGACTATAGATCGCACCAGCGCAATATTCCCGTTCAGCAGACGCTCCGTCGCACCGTCGTCGCCCTGCTGTGCGCGCACGATCAAGTCAATTGTATCCTCATGTGAAAGCTGCGCGCTTTCAGCCATTGCGTTCCACCGTCCCAATGCGCTTGGTCATGGTCACGGTAGTACCTTTGCCCAGCTCAGAGCGCACACAGAGGTCGTCCATAAAAGCCTGCATAACGGCAAAGCCCATGCCGCTGCGTTCCAGTTCCGGCATGGAGGTGTAAAACGGCTGCATTGCCAGCTGTACATCAGGTATGCCGCAGCCGGTATCGTTTACGTTGATGGTTATCGTATCCTCGGCAGCGTAAAAATCCATTACCACCATACCCGGCCCGTTTTGATAGCCGTGTATTATGGCGTTGGTCACTGCTTCGCTCACCGCGGTACGTATATCGGTAAGCTCCTCGATGGTCGGATTGAACTGCGCCGCAAAGGCCGCCGCCACCATCCTGCCCAGCGCCTCGTTTTGCGACAGGCTCAAAAACTCCACATGCATCTCGTTTTTCATTTGTACCCCCTATGCTTCGTGCTCAATTAGCGAATATATCCCCGCCATCCTCATTATGCGTTCGGCGCATTTGCTGGCGGCGCATATGCGCATTTTCCCGCCCCGCTCCGTCATAGAGCGATAGCGCCCCAGCACCACGCCCAGACCCGAGCTATCCATAAAGGTCACGCCTCGCATATCCAGCACCAGCGTGTCAGCCGCCGCGTCCGCAACAAACATCTCTATGCGGCGGCGTACATCGTCCGCGCAATGATGATCCAATTCGCCGCGCAAGCATACCGTAAGCACTCCGCCATTTTTTCTTTTTAGCAGTTCCATAGCTATCCCCCAGTCAAGAGCAAGTAAACGCCGCATGTTTTTGGCGTCGCTGTGATTTATTCAATACGCATTTTCTGCACCCTGCATAGTATTTCCACTTGTTTTGAAATATATGCAGTATAATTGTAGACTGCCGCAGCTCATACACGTCTAAACGCATATGTCAATATGTAATACTCCGTGTCATTATGGCCATCGCGCGGGTTGCGCTGATCGACAAATAAGAGTATAATTGCGCTATGTGTAGTAATTGGAGGATTATTGATGGCATCTGATAAACCCATCGGCGTGTTCGATTCCGGTCTTGGCGGAGCAAGCGTTCTCAAGGAAGCGCTTGAGTTGCTGCCCACCGAAAATTACATATACTATGGCGATAATCTCAACGCTCCGTACGGCGACCAGTCCGAAGAAGAGATCTCTGCCCACACCTATAAGTGCGCCAGCATACTCATGGAAAAAGGCGTAAAAGCAATACTGCTTGCCTGTAATACCGCTACCGCCACCTGTATATATCAAATTCGTCAAATGTTCGATGTGCCTGTTATTAGCATAGAACCGGCCATAAAGCCTGCCTGCGAGCATCCCGGCGATGGAAGTATACTTATGCTTGCAACCAGCGCCACCACTCGGCTTGAACGTTACCTTATGCTTCAGCGGCGTATGCCAGACCCGACGCGCGTTATCAACGTACCCTGTCCGGGCCTTGTTGACAGGATCGAGCAAGGCGTTTTTGCAGCCGACGCTTTCGACGACCTGCTTGGCAGCTATCTTGCGCCCTATGAAGGCACGCTCGTAGACGGCATAGTTTTAGGCTGTACCCACTATATTTTTATTAAGGATGCTATAAGCCGCTATGCTGACGCCCACTTTACGGGGAAACACAAGCTCTACGACGGCAACCGCGGCACAGTGCGCCAAATGGGTGTGGTGCTGCATCAGCGCGGGATAGAAAACGGGCACGGCAGTTCCGATGTGGAGTTTTGCACCAGCGGAGACTATGCCCGGTACAAGCAACTGTTCGATATGCTGCTGGCACGGTAATAATATTTGCAGATAATACGGCCGCATGAGCGCTTATGCCATGCGGCTGTTGTTATTATATGTTCAGCGCTTTAAGAGGCGTTGTGCGGTCGATAACACCGCCGCCCAAGCACTCCATCCCGTCATAGAATACCACCCATTGGCCCGGTGTAACGGCACGCTCAGGCGCATCGAATAAAACGCGGCAGCCTCCCCCATCCAGCTCTACGGTCACCGGCACATCCGCCTGACGATAGCGGAACTTGGCCGTACACCTAAACCGCGCCGCCGGCGCTTCGCCGGATATAAAGCTGATGCTGTCAGCGCAGAGCGATGTGGAGTACAGCTCCTCATGCTCACCCTGCTGTACTATAAGCAGATTGCGCGCCATATCCTTGCCCACTACAAACCAGCTTTCGCCCGTGCCGTCGCTGCGGCCGCCTATGCCTAACCCCCGCCGTTGCCCCAACGTATAATACATCAGCCCGTCGTGCCGCCCCACTTTTCTACCTGTCACGTCTACGATGTCACCGGGCTGAGCGGGCAAATACTGCATCAAAAAGCGTTTGAAGTTTCTTTCGCCTATAAAGCACACACCCGTAGAATCCTTTTTATTCGCAGTCGAAAGCCCGGTCTCCTTAGCCATGCGCCTAAGGTCTCCCTTTAACAGTTCTCCTACGGGAAATATGACCCGTTCAAGCTGTTTAGCGCTAAGACCCGCAAGAAAATATGTCTGATCCTTATTGCCATCCAGCGCGCGCAGCAGCCTTATTCCCCGCGTCTTATCCAGTCTTGCATAGTGGCCAGTGGCAAGCGCCGACGCGTCCAACGACAGCGCAAAATTTAAAAACGCCTTAAACTTTATCTCACAGTTACACAGCACGTCCGGGTTAGGAGTACGGCCGGCACGGTATTCATCCAAAAAATAGCTGAACACCCGGTCGCGGTACTCCTGTGCAAAATTGACGGTATAATAAGGAATGCCTATCTTGTCGCAGACGCGGCGTACGTCCTCGTAATCCGCCGTAGCCGTGCAGACGCCGTTTTCATCCTGCTCTTCCCAGTTTTTCATAAACACGCCCAATACGTCAAAGCCCTGGCGCTTCAAAAGCAGCGCGGCGACGGAGGAATCCACCCCGCCGCTCATGCCTACAACTATTCGTTTATTAACTCCATAATCCATAATCTTCAAGAATTACGCGATATTCCCGGGTTCCTAAGCAGCGCGTTGCCAAGATACATCTCGCCAGCCAAACCAAGCTTTTGACCGTTTTCCAGCATCCATACGCTGTTTACGCCGGGCAGCTCGGTAAGCGTGTTGACCACACTGTAAACAAAATCCCTTATCCTCGTTTCCGACGGAAGCGAGCAAGCCTCATCGGTTGCGCTCTGCAGTGCAATCAGCTTCTCGAGAAAGCCCTCCTCCCAATCCAGCACCACCATATCGTCGGATATATAAACGTGTTTTACATCCGCCGTAGAAAACTGCGAAAAACAATCGCCCGCAGTGCCGTCCAGCAGAATGCCCAGCCTGCCCATAAGGTCATTAGTCATATCCATCCCAACGGCGTACTGCGAGCGGGCCAAAACGCTCCCGTCCTCGCTTGGATAATCAACAAATACATAGTCTCCAAGAAAAGCCGTCGCATAATTACGTGTGATAAGCTCCGCTTCTTCCACACCTCCAGCATTACCGGTTTCGCTTTGCACGGTTATCTCCACGCCCATAAGATTTGGGAAATACCCGTACAGCGTAAGCATGATAGCTGAGTGCATAAGCTCCTCATCATAATCCGACTGCGGCTGCTCGATTTTCACTTTAGCGATATATTCATTCTCATCTATTTGAGGCAATGATGTCTCCATTGCCTCCTCTTCCGGCTGAACCGCCGCTACCCGCGACACGATAGAGGGCTTTTCCACCACGGTAAAATCCTCCGGCAGCGCCGATACGAGTCCCGCTCCATCTGCCGGGACCTCGGCCAGCAGATAAAGCAGCTGTTCTATCACTTCGCCCGGGTCCGTATAGCCGTCATAGTTTATTGAAGCGCTGCGGCCTATCAGCAGTCCGCTCGGCGCATCTTGATAATATACCGCCGCCGTGCGGAAAAGCTCAAGCCCCTCCTCATCCGGCGTTTCCAGTACATAGCGTTCATATTCGTATGCAACATCGGTAAGGTACTCGCTCAGCATCATATCCAAAACACCGGCTGCACCAAGCGGCATTCCATAGTAGCCCACCGTCATGCCATTGTAGTAGACGTTGGTGCAGGTAACGCCCGTAACCGCATATACAGTTGCCGCTATTGCAGAGCGCGCAATCATCCATTCATCCAGTATCAGAGGATCCGTGCTGGTAAGATAAACGCTGCACACGTTCGCGCTCACCTGTACATCCGCAAGCGCATAGCTGGCGCTCACAGACCTTCTCAATCCCGTTTCCGAGCCGTAAAGAAGCGCGTCTATCGCAGCAAGCACTCTCCCCCGCGCCACATCGTACGTCAGAGTGCGTTCTTCCGCAATAAGGCGCTTCTTGTCCGCTGACAGGAAAAACAGGGTGGTAGTAAACGAAGAATGCTCCGTGGCAACGCTCGGCGGCATGTCGTCTGAAAATATGATATCGTCCGGATATTCGTCCACAATATCGCAGCCGAAGGCGGCAAGCGCCATTATAAGCGCCACCGCAAGCGCTGTAAATTTGACAATGTATTTCAGCTTACCGTAGATAAACGTCATTGCAGTCCCTCCAGCGCGGCGAAAAGCGATGTGTAGCATACGCCTAAAATCCCGTCGTTCCTCTGCAGAGTAAGCTCAAGGCTGCCCCGCGCCGAAGTACCGTCCGGCCGGGTAAGCTCTATTGTGAGCGAAACAACAGCCGTTTCGCCGTCGTCCTCCACCGTAGAAACAGAGCTGTGCCCGGTAACCGTTCCCAGCTTCTGTATACCGCGCGCAAACTCAGCATATGTGGGTTTAGCTTCGCCATTTTGCTCGTATGCGGCAAGCAGCATATACGACTGCTCGTACTCACCGGCTTCCAGTCTGTTGCATAGCGCGTCGCATACGGCTTCTGGCGTGGCAACAACGTCGCTAACGAATTCCAGCGGTTCTACCGGCACGTCTTCATCATAACCGAGCAAGCCAAGCTCGCCGCAGGAAGGCCGTGTACCTCCGCCCGCTCCGTCGTCAATCAGCAGCTGTACCGAAATGCCGTTGCTGTAACCGGTTATGGAATTTACTATAGAGTACACGCCCAGCATTCGCCGGTATAGCAGCTCCTGTTCCGCATCCGGCCCAGCCGCATATTCCGCGTCTTCCGGAAGCGAATCCGCTATAAAACCGGTGGACAGCGTAACATAGAGTATGTCGCCATCAAGCGCCACCTTGGAGACGTCAACATTAAAAAACACCCTGCTGGCGCCGGATGGCAGCTGCGAAGCGTCAGTGAGCAGCGTCCGGATTATTGCTTGCTCTGTACGCTCGCCCGCCAGCACCTCCACGCTTTGCTGAATGCCCACAAGATAGTTCTCATTTGCAAGCCTGTAATACAAGGTCGCCGTTATATCCTTTGGCGCGCCATCCTCAGAATCTATCTGCGCAAACGGTTCGTATACGCCGTCCTCCTGAATAATGCTCAGCATGCAGCCTGAAAGCAGCGCCGCCGCGCACAGTATGGCCGCTGCGGATATTATCCTTTTAAGCGCGTTGAAGCACATCCTCATCATTCCTCCGCCTCCCCGTCGGCTGCGTCTATGGGAAGCCGTACTATAAACGTTGTACCCTCGCCCGGCTTGCTTTCCACATCTATGCTGCCGCCGTGCAGCAGAATCGTCTTTTCCACTATTGCAAGTCCCAGCCCGGTACCGCCGGTACCGCGGGAACGCGCCTTATCCACCCGGTAGAAACGTTCAAACACATGTTCCAGCGCCTCCTTCGGAATACCTATGCCCGTATCCGATACGCTGAGCACCGCAGAATTCTCTTCCACGCAAAGTATTACGCTTACGCTGCCCCTATCAGTGTATTTGATGGCGTTTTCCACAAGGTTTACCACGGCCTGCTCCATGCGCAGTTCATCCGCCCGGATGTTTACCGGCGCCGTATCCACCGTGAGCGTTATCCCCTTGGCGTCGGCAAGCGGAGACAGCCTTTTCACCACGCGCATTACCATCGCGGAAAACTCCACCGTGGTCATGGTAGGCTCTGCATCGGTAGCGTCGTCCTGTACCAGACTTAACAGATCCGTGACTATTCGCGAAAGCCTGCTCATCTCATGGTTGACGTCCGAGAAGAAATCTCGCATAACCTCGGGGCTGGCGTTTTCATCGTAAAGTATTGATTCGCTCAGCAGCTTCATGGTTGCCAGCGGCGTTTTAAGCTCATGGGAGGCGTTGGCAATGAACTCGTCGCGCACACGATCATGTGTTTCTATCTGTTCGCTCATTCGGTTGAACGCCGCGCCCAGCTCCGCCATCTCGCTATTCCCTTTTACATCGACCTTAACTCCGTAGCCCTGCCTGCCGATGCTGCGTATGGCGGCGGTAAGCTCCACTATGGGCTTGGTAAGCAGCCCGGACATTATGAGGCTTACGGCGCATATTGCTACTGTTACCGCCACAAATATGAGTATTATCTGATTAAGCACGTTGCGCACGCTGTTTTCAACATCCTGAATAGAGGAGGAAAACAGCAGGCAGCCCGTATATAAGCCGTTAACGGTTATCGGCGAAGTATAGTATACGGCCCAGTCGGTCTCATCGCCCAGCGCAAGCAATCCGCTGGATTCTATCGTGCGGGTTATTCGGTGGAAACCGTACGAGGACGTATTGCCATCCACCAGCACGTCGCGAACCTCGCGGTACGGAAGATAGTAGCCATTTAACAAAGAGGCGGAATCCGCCTGCACCACAGCGTCGGAATCCAGCACCAATACCCGCCCGCCAAGGCCCAGCGCGCGTTCGCTAAGGATGCTGTACAGCGTGCTCGCGTCGCCGGCTTCATACTCCGGCGCTACCTCCTGCGCAAGGCGAGTAGTGCTTTCAAGCTGCTCCTGTGTACGCTGAGATACCAAAAAGCTCTCTAAAAGCGTCGCAACCGCTATGGTTATCACCACAAGCGCCGCCACGGTCACAAGCAGGTATGTACCTACCATCCGCGCACGAATGGTAGAAAACAATCTCCGCTTATTCTGCAAAGTAATAGCCCACTCCCCACTTGGTCAAAATGTACTTGGGGTTTGCCGCATCGGGTTCAATCTTTTCGCGAAGGCGGCGCATATGCACATCCACCGTGCGGAAATCCCCCAAATAATCAAAGCCCCATATGGTTTCCAGCAGATTATCGCGTGTAAACACCTTGCCCGGGCTGCTCATAAGCAGCTTCAAAAGATCGAACTCCTTCACTGTAAGGTTCACCGGCTCCCCGTTAACGGTAACACTCCGGCTGCCAATGTTTATGGTGAGACCGTTTCGCTCAAGCTCAAGCTTTCCGGCGTCCCTGTCGCCAGTACGGCGCAGTATGGATTTGATGCGCGCCTTCACCTCGAGTATGTTGAACGGCTTAGTCATATAATCGTCCGCGCCGTATTCCAGGCCGAG
The DNA here is from genome assembly GCA_964642795.1 of uncultured Oscillospiraceae bacterium. Classification (GTDB taxonomy): domain Bacteria; phylum Bacillota; class Clostridia; order Christensenellales; family CAG-138; genus JAVVVD01. The sequence continues at coordinate 35,557 of CAZXRQ010000005.1, forward strand.
TATCTTGTCCATATCCTCGCCTTTAGCGGTAAGCATGATTATTGGCACGTCGCTCTCCGCACGCACCGTCTGACACACCTCTATACCCGAAAGCTTGGGAAGCATCACGTCCAGCAGCACAAGATCATACTGCTCCGACAGCATTTTTTTAACAGCCTCTTCCCCATCCTCCGCGGTATCGATGCTATAACCATCCTGCTCAAGCGCGAATTTAAGTCCCTTGAGCATCAGGGGCTCGTCATCCACAAGCAATATACGCTTTGCCATATATTACCTCCAATTCCATACGATCAGTATATTATACCATATAAGCACTTGCCTTTGGAATGCCACGTTTCTGCGAACAGATGTAAACATTGTTGAACGGTGTCGGTCATGTGGCTACAAGGAGCCGGCCTCAGCAATATATGGCAGTATTTTGGCATATTCGCGCACAAGCTCATCCAAGCCACATGTGCAGTTGGCTGGGCTGGTAGACGGCAGAGCAACTGCCGGAATGCCCGTGCTTTCAAAGCACAGGCGGGTATACAGCCGGTATGCGGTTTGTCCGGTAGTAAATACCGCCTGCACATGTGACGCCGCAAGCAGCGTGGCCACATCGTTTGCAACAGGGCCGCGTATCGAGCTATCCGCCGCGCCGGATATCGAGCAGCTCTTGAGCACATCCCAAAGGCCCACACCGTGTTCCAGCACCATGCGCCTTCGGCCCGAATTATCCTTTGGCAGCGGTTCGCACAGCAGTATGCTCATCACCTGCCAAAATCTGTTTCTAGGGTGTGCATAGTAAAAACCTTCTTCGCGCGAGATCGGCGATGGCATGGTGCCCAGTATAAGCACCCGTGTATTATCATCGTAAACAGGCGCCAAAGGATGCTTAACTATACCGCTCACGCGCCGTGCTCCAGCCCGAGCAGGAAGCGCTTTTTATCCAGCCCGGCGGAAAAGCCGCCCAATCCTCCGTTTGCCGCGATCACCCGATGACACGGGATTATTATAGGAATCGGATTCCTGCCGTTTGCACCGCCCACCGCCCGGAATGCCCGAGGCGCGCCTATTGCGTACGCAATATCCGCATAGCTTACAGTGGCGCCGTACGGTATTAAAGCAAGCTGCCCCCAAACCCGCCGCTGAAACTCCGTTCCGCGGGGCGCAAGCGGCAGCGAAAACTCGGTGAGCTCGCGCGCAAAATAGGCGCGAAGCTGCTCCTTTGCCCTATCCAGCAGTTTTGAGCCGCAAATGGCCTGTGCGGCAAACGGTGAAAAACTCAAGCCGGTCAATGCGCCGTCTTCCTCGCACAGCAGAATTTCGCCCAGCGGTGAATCGTACATATCGAAAAATTGCATTTCAGCACCCTCAAATACAGGTCCGGTATCAAGCAGTTTTTTATATTATAACCATTTACAAAGTACGTATTCAAGCGTTACATACATATATGCCGTTTTATCGAACCAAACCTCACAAAGTTGGCGGAGCCAAGGTGCCCCGTCACAAGAGAAAAGGTTCAGCTTTACTTGCAGCACAGCTCAATCTGGGCAAGTTTTTTCGTTGTATAACATCGTATTTGTTATCTGCCGCCGGTATATGTGCAATCGCCTCCACATGACCCAATACAGAGCAGTTGACTTGCCGGCATACAGCTTTTATAATATCCATTATGCGGCTGTGGTGGAACGGCATACACAACGGACTTAAAATCCGTCGGCGAAAGCTTGCGAGTTCAAATCTCGCCAGCCGCACCACGTCGGAGCAAGCGATATGCAGCTTGCTCCGTTTTTTATAACAAACTGATTTGGAAAAGTCACGCTTGCTGCGGCTGCTCTACCAGCCTTTTGCTGTGTGCCTGCGGGCGGGATCGGTTTTTGCATCTGTTTTTTTATTACAAGGCATTTTTTACGTCAGCGCTCGCCCACTATACTCTCCGCCGTTTTTACCGGGTGTCTTATGACAGTTTTCAGTTTTTCCGGGGCCGTCCGGCGCGCGTCGGTTAGATATATCTCATGATGCAGACGGGTCTCCGATAAGTCGCTCAGATAGCCGTTTGCTTTGGCATAATCGTCCATCAAGTCTATGGTTGCGGGCTCGTCGTCATATGCGCCTAAGTGCATACATTGCACACACAACCCCTCGTCTATGGCAATAAGCTCAGCACAGGAGAAATCCAGCCCCTTCTTTTTTGTCGCTTCACCGACTGCCCAGTCAAAATCCGCTTTGGTAACAAAATCCGGCAAGCGAATAACTGATATCCACCTGAAATCCGCTTTCCGGGCATAATCGATGCCGCGCACACCATCCTGCCACCAGAATCCCTCCAGCGGCGGCACCGCATAATCAAAGTACCCTTCTATACGATGAGCTCCCAGCTTACTCATTTTTATGGTAAACGCCATGCCGTACAGTATGTTCAGTGCGTGCTTATAGGCGCCGTCCGGCTCGTTGGGATCCCCTTTGCCGCGCACAGCAACAAATTGCATTTCCGGCACGGCTATTACGGTGGGTACGCGCTTGGGTAAATAGAACTCCTTGTATTCTTTTTTGTAATCGAACGCCATATCTCTTGCCCCCCTGTATCATCTGCCAGTGTTCATATCCGACACAAATTGATTATATCCCCCGGAAATAACAGAGGCAACGGATAATTTTGTTATGTAGTAATAACATGGTTGAAGCATATATTGTAATTGCAAACCCCGACATGAAATGCTACAATAAATAGGTAATTGTGTATGTATGCCAAGCAAATACGTATGGCGCACCAATATTTCCCTGCCCCGCTGTGTTTACTGACATAGAAATAAAATGTAACCACTGCGGCAGGCGCGCTGCTTCGTAAAACTATCGGGTCATCGGTTATGGCTACGGCAGCCCGTTGCAAAACTCCCTGTTACAACGGCTATCGTTGAAAATGCGGTCAGTAGCCGCTTTTTCAAATGCAACGTCAAACTGCTGGTTTTCTCCCGCACTCAGTAACAGCATTATGACTGCCCGCCATACCTCAAAATACTCATTGGATATCTCATACTCATGCAGAGGCAAAAGCATACCGCCGCCTGCATGTTTGGTTATACAACGTACTTTCGTGTGATTCTTATATTTCGTAAGGGGATGTAAAATGACGTATAAAAAGCGCAATGCCATCATATTGGTCATCGTTTTGCTTGTGCTTGCAGGTGTATGCGGCGGTATCCAGGTGGCCGGGCGTCGTGCCGAACGCACCGCCATAAACAGCGCGAAAGCCGTGCTGCTGGACAGTGCGCACGAGCAGGCCGAAACCATGGCGGCATTGTTTGAGTATAATTTCCAAAGTCTGGAAATACTTGCGGATTCCAACGCTTGTTTTACCGAATGGACCCGTGACGAGATCGAGCAGTTACTCTCCACTATTCAGGAGCGCAGCGGATTCGGCAGCATCTCTTATATCGGAGCCGATGGAATAGCCGTCTACGGCGACAATTCGGGCTATGACTATTCCGACAGGGAGTTTTTTCTATCCGCGCTCAACGGAGAGCGCGCAATGGCTTCGCTTAGCGGCGAGCTCGCCAACCGGTCGGGAGTAGCGCTTGCAGTACCGTACTATGAATACGGCGAAACCGTCGGCGTACTGTGCGGCGTATATTTCGAAAACGATCTTATGAACGCGCTTACCAGCGAGGTATATGCAGGCGCTGGCTATTCATACATCATTGACTCATCAGGAAACGTTGTTATCAGTACCACCAGCGAGTTTTTTTTGCCGGCGGGCCAGAATCTGAATGATTTTTTCAACAGCCCCGATATCAGCTTTGAAAACGGTACAGACGCGGAAGCGCTGCTGCAGAGCATACGCAACCGCGAATCTGTTACCTCGTACTTTTCGCTGAACGATGACGCCCGGATACTGGCTACAATACCGTTTGAATACGATAACCTTCCCGCAAACGACTGGATACTATTCAACGTTGTAGCCAAAGGAGAGCTTGCAAATCAAATCAGCGTCTCACGCAATGACGCACTGGAAGCCATGGGGATAACCGCGTTCTTTTCGCTTGCCGCGATGCTGATATTCATCCTGCTGGAGCATTATCAAAGTAAGCAGTTTAAAATGAGCACGCATTACAAGGAGGAGCTGCTGGACAATCTGCCCTGCGGAGCCGGGCTGTATCAATTCGACGGCTGCATAATGCGCCCGCTGTACCTCAACAGGATCTATATGCAGCTGGTTGGCCGCAGCTGCGAGCAGATCGAATTTGACGATGCTGCAAAGACGATCCATCCGGACGATGTGCCGGGACTATATGCGGAGTTGAAAGCGGCGCAAGCGGAAGGCCGCAACGGCGTATATGAGCTGCGCCTGCTTACAGGGGACGGCTCTTATGCTCCGTTTCGCATGATCAGCCACATATTTTCAAATGATTAAGGCAATAAAACCTATTATTGCCTATACTTCCCGGTTGAGGACGGCGAATTCAAGGCCGTGCGTGAGCGTCAGGAGATGGAGGCGCGCTATCGCGGGCTGGTCGATAATTCCGGCGGCGGGCTTACCATCACCTGCAGAAGCAGCGACGGCAAGTTAATCAATGTATTTACAAGCGAAGGCATGCATAGGCTGCTGCGAACTACACGGGAACAGTACGCTGCCCTGTACGGAAGCCGTGATGTATATGCCAAGGTGCACCCGGACGATTTGGAAGCCGCATATTCTGTTTTTGAATCGCTTACAGAGGAAGGGCAGCACACATCGGCCGTATATCGCCTGCTATGCGCTGACGGCGGCTTCACGTGGGTCAACGTAACGGGACGTCTTTTGTTCGAAAACGGCGGAAAATATATCTATGCCGTCCACACGGATGTTTCAGAGCAAAAGGAAATAGAGCAAAAAGAACACGCCGCTTCCGAGCAGCTTTCCTTCCTTAACCGCGTCGCCGGAGATCTGCTTTCCCAAACCGACGCCGACGCCGCAATTAACGTAGTGCTTAATGATATGCTTGAACACTTTGACGGCAAGCGCGCCTACGTGTTTGAGTTCGATAACGAAAGAAGTATTGCTCACAATACTTACGAGGTCTGTGCTGATGGCGTTGAGCCGGCGATAAAGCTGCTGGAATCCGTACCGTTTTCCGTTTTTTCCGAATGGTTCATGCTGTTTGAGCGCGACGGGTTCATCGCCATATCCGATATATCCGCGCTGGGAGAGGATCGCGCTACGGAGCGGGCGCTGCTGGAAGCGCAGCAAATAGACACGCTCGTCGTTGTCCCGCTCAAGGAAGGCGGCAGATTGATCGGCATGATGGGTGTTGACGATCCTTCACAAAACGCCGACCAAATGAACCATTTGCAAGCCATAGGCGACTATATGTCCGTGATGCTTTCCCGCCGGGATCTTGTATCCGAGCTGAATGATAACAATTGCCGAATGGAAGTCATGATGAACGATACACCGGGCGGATTCGCGCAAATGGTTATACATCCGGACGGCAGCATCACTCCCTGCTTCGTGAACGACGGCTTCAGCCGTCTGCTCAGCATGACGCGTGACGAAGCCCTGGAGTTGTTCCGTACAGACGCATATGCCGGCGCCCATCCTGACGACAGGGAGCACATAGCCCGGCTGCTGGCAATGTCTTTGGACAACCGGCAGGTGTTTACCACCAGAGTACGGTTTTTGACGGGTAGCGGCGGCTACATTCCCGTGGAAGCCTATTACCGTGTATGGGAAAAATCCCGCAACGAATTCTACCTCAACGGCTACTACCGGGATATAAGCGAGGTTGTAGCTTTGGAGGAGAATTACAAGCGCAACCTTGCCTATCGCGCTGTTACCGTAAAAAACGCAATAGGCTCCTTCCATATGAACATGACCCGAAATACCGTAGACGACGGCATTTCGGATGATCCGGCCATATTGCAGCTTAACATTGACGGCACGATGGACGGCTTTTTCCGCCGTGTGGAGCCGATGCTTGAAAGTCCTGAAGCTTTTGCTGCATATTGTTCATGCTTTTCCAGGGAGGAACTGCTGCGTGCTTTCGATCACGGCCGCAGTCAGGTCACGCATGAGCACGCATTCACACCTACGCCCGAACGGGCGCTATGGATACGCACCATGGTCAATATGTTCATAAACCCGCAGACCGGCGATGTAGAAGGCTTCTTATATGCCCGCGACATCACAGAAGAGCATATGCTTAGCCTGCTTATGGGCGCCGTTGTAAACATCGGTTACGACTTTATCGTATCCATTGAGCTTAGAACCAATACCTATCGCACTTTCCTTTCCAACGCGGACATCGTCACCGCGTTTAAGGACAACGGCATGTACGATGATGAAACGATAAGCAATCTGATCGAGATAATACATCCGGACGACAAAGCGTTCGCTTTCAGCTCCTTCCAGCTGTCGTCTCTTGTAGATGCGCTGCAGGCGCACAAGCATTTTGAATTCCGCTATCGCGTTGTAATTAACAATGACGTTCACTACAAAAAATGCGCCTGTGCCTATATTGACGATGACCGCAGATATATCGTTATCTGCCGTACGGATGAGACCAGCACGGTGTTGGATATGCAGGCAGCTTTGGACGCCGCGCAGAAAGCCAGTGCGGCAAAGAGCGAGTTCCTTTCGCATATGAGCCATGAAATCCGCACACCGATGAACGCCATCATAGGCATGACGCAGCTTGCCGTGGACGCCGTTGAGGAGGATACCGCAGCCGCCACAGGCTACCTTGGCGAGATCCACGATTCCAGCCAGTACTTGTTGAGCATAATCAACGATATACTGGATATGAGCCGCATCGAAAGCGGGAAGTTCACGCTAAACTGCAAATGGGTCACTTTAGCAGAAATTCTCACTCCCTGCTTGGAAATAATCCGGCCGGCTATTGATAAAAAGGGCATCACGCTGGAAATGCCTTTGGATGGCACATTGAAAAAAATCGACCTTTATGAATGCTATCTGGATCCCATGAAGATACAGCAGATGCTGCTCAATCTGCTTAACAACGCCTGTAAGTTTACCGGTGAAGGCGGCCGCATCAGCATTAAAGCAAAAAACATAAAACACGACAGCCAATACGCGGTAGACCAGTTGATCATCGAGGACACCGGCTGCGGCATGAGCGAAGAATTCCTTGAGCATATCTTCCAGCCCTTTGAGCAGGAGAAAAACATATACTCAAGCTCCGTTCAAGGCACCGGCTTGGGTCTGGCAATAGCCCACAGGATCGCACTTGCAATGGGCGGCAATATCACGGCGGAAAGCAAGCTGGGCGTAGGATCCAAATTCACCATTACAATCCCCTACTGCTACCGTCTGGCTACAGAAAAAGCCAAAATAATGACCGCAAAAACATATGGCGACAATCTAAGCGGCGCGCATATCCTGCTTGCCGAGGATAACGACATCAACGCCAAAATAGCGCAAAAGCTGCTGGAAAAACGAGGGGTCCATGTAACGTGGGTTAAGGACGGCGCGCAGGCGATAAGCACATTCGCAGATTCTGCGCCGGGAGCGTTTGACGCCATTCTTATGGATATTAGGATGCCAAAGTTGGACGGACTCGCTTCCGCCAGAGCTATTCGCGCCCTTGAACGCGACGATGCAAAAACGATCCCCATCCTTGCAATGAGCGCCAACGCCTTCACCGAGGATGTACAAAAAAGCCTCGACGCCGGCATGAACGCACATTTGGCCAAGCCCGTGGATCCTGAAAAGCTGTATGAGACCCTGTCAAAGCAGATCACTCGCGCCGGCGGCAACTGATAATTGCTGCCGGTACGAGCGCGATCATCATCCCAACGTCAGTGCAAAGGCGACCGCAATGCAGCATAACTTTCTATTGACATAGCGCGAAATTTTGGTATAATCGGATATGTTGTTGGTTTGCGCTCGGTTCGTCTAGTGGCCTAGGACACCGCCCTCTCACGGCGGGAACAGGGGT
>CAZXRQ010000006.1:0-25073 GCA_964642795.1 uncultured Oscillospiraceae bacterium
GAGAGGCAAAGCCTGCAAGCTCGAAAAAGTCAAAATTGACTTTTTCGACAGCCTGCGGCTGCCGCAGTAGTGCGTCAGCCGGCCTTTATCTACTAACTTATATACCTGCTATACCAACCTCCGCGATGCGGGTTGGGCGGCAGGAGCGCGACGGAACCACCAGCGTCCCTTTGTCCCGGGGACGCTGTGTGTTTTTAATGCAGATGGGTATGCCGGCCCGCTTTACTGGCAGTACCGCGTCCTCGTGCATCACCTCCGCGCCACCGTGCGCAAGCTCGCGCAGCTCGTCATAGGTGAGTATGTCGAGCGGCTTGGCGTCGGGCGTCCTGCGCGGATCCGATGCGAACACGCCGGAGACGTCCGTCCATTTTTCATACATATCGGCATTGGCGGCTTCTGCAACGATAGCGCCGGTAACGTCCGAACCTCCCCGCGTAAAGGTACATACATTGCCGAATATATCGCTCCCGTAGAAGCCGGGTATCACCGCGTGGCTGCTGTGCTTCAAAAGCATCGCCATACGGAGCCGGCTTTCCTCCCAGTTGCAGCGGCCGGAGCCGTCAAAAAGTATGCCGTCGCCGGCATCCAGAAAGTCATAGCCCAGCAGCATGGCCATTATCTTTGCGCTAAGGTATTCCCCACGGCTTGCAAGAAAATCACGCCGGCCCAGCGCGGCGGCCGTCTTCATCTGCCGTACGTCGCGGCCTATGGAGAGATTAAGCCTCAGCCCGCGTATTATGCCGTCGAATCGCTCCGCCACTGCGTCTATCATGGAATCGCGGCCGTCGGATGCTATGCTGTCAAGCAGCATATCGGTTATCTTAATGTCGTCCGGGCCGCGTCTGCCGGGAGCGGAGACCACTACATACCTGCGCGCGGCGTCGGCTTTTACTATGGATGCGGCGTTTATGAAGCAGCCTGCGTCGGCAAGCGAGCTTCCGCCGAATTTTACTACCTTTAGCTCCATTGCTGTGTCCTTTCGTGCGTGCGTCAAAGCAGCTGTGCGCGGAGCTCCTCCGCGCTGCCGGGGGAAAGCTCCGCCGGCGCCACATCGAATACGCTTATGCAGCCGCGCCGGCCTCTTGCATACATACGGCAAACGGCGCGCGCAAACGCAACCAGTACCGCGCCGGTGAACTCCGGGTTGGAATCGAGCCGCAGGCTGTATTCCATTGCCGCACGGTGCTCAAGCTCCGCCCCAGTGCGTCCGCTTCTCAGTACGAACCCGCCGTGGGGCAGCGCGCCGTGATCACGCTCAAGCTCCATCTGAGATATAAAATGCACGGTCGTATCGTAATCCGAAAAATAGTTTGGCATATTGACTATCTCGCGCTCCACAGCAGCCGGATCTGCACCGGGCTCCAGCACTACGAAGCATTCCCGCATGTGCTTTTCCCGGGCGGAAAGCACAGGCTCGCTCCCGGAGCACACGGCATCCATGGCCGCTTTGCAGGGTATCGTGTACTGGCGCGCGTCGGCTACGCCCGCAACGCGGCGTATGGCGTCGGAATGGCCTTGGCTTACCCCCTTGCCCCAGAACGTATACGCGCTGCTGCCGGGCAATATGCACTCACCCAAAAGCCGCTCCAGCGAAAACAGGCCGGGATCCCAGCCGCAGGAGATCAGCGCCAGCCTGTCGCCGGATAGGGCGGCTTCCTCCACGGCTGCAAAATGCTCGGGTATACGCGCATGGGTGTCAAAGCTGTCTATCACGCAAAAATCCTTTGCAAGGGCGGGGGTCATGGCGGGGAGGTCGTTTGCGCTGCCGCCGCATATAGCCAAAACGTCCAGCTTATCCTTCCAGGCTGCAACGCCGCGGGCGGGTAGCACGGGGACCGAGGCGCCAAGCGGCTGTATATCCGCCGGGTCGCGCCGCGTGAAAATCGCGCACAGCTCCACATCCTCAGAGTGCGATGCTGCACATTCCACACCCCTGCCGAGGTTGCCATAGCCGTAAATTCCAAGTCTGAGTCGAGTCATATCCTTATATCCCCACAATATCCTTCATGCTGTATAATCCCGCGGGCTTTCCCGCGATAAACCTTGCGGCCGCCAGCGCGCCGTCTGCAAACAGCGCCCTGTCCTCGGCGCGGTGGGTAACGGTGACGGTTTCGTTGCCGCAGGAGAATATCACCTCGTGCGTGCCTACCTCGTTGCCGAGACGCAGCGAGTGTATGCCGATATCCTCCGGGCTGCGGCGGCCGTTTTCGTGCCGGCCTACCACTATGCGGCTGTTTGGGCGTTCCTCGCAGACAGCGTTTGCAAGCATAAGCGCGGTGCCGGACGGGACGTCCAGCTTGCGGTCGTGATGTCGCTCGATCAGCTCAATTTCCGCCGCGGGGAAGGTATGCGCGGCTTTTTTTACCAGCTCGCACAGCAGCGCAACGCCAACGGACATGTTGGCGGAGCAGAATACGGCAACGTTCTTTGCACACGCCTTTACCACTTCGTCTTCTTCTGCGGTGCGTCCGGTGGTGGCTATTACCAGCGGAATGCCGCGTCCGGCGGCGTATTGCGCAAGCTCACGCGTGGCCTCGTGGCTGGAAAAGTCGATCAAAACATCCGCGGGCGCGGTTATATCCGAAACACAAGGGAACCCATCGCACCTGTCGCACGCGGCGGCAAGCACCAGCTCGGGATCTTCCTCTATCATGCGGCAGATAATGCCGCCCATTCTTCCCGCGGCGCCGTTAACGATTATTCTCATATATACCGCCTTTCGATCCAAAGCATTTTCAGCCGCAGATAAGCTCATGCTGCTTCATAATGGCAGTGAGCTTGGAAAGCATTGGCTCCTCCATAGTGGTAAGCGGGAGCCGCAGATAGTTATCGCAGTATCCCATAAGGCTCATGGCAGCCTTTACCGGTATTGGATTGACCTGTGAGAACAGCGCGTTTATCAGCGGCAGCAGCTCAAGCTGTGCGCGGCGCGAGGCCTCTATGCGCCCTTCCAGGAAGTCGTGGCACATGCGTGCAGTAGCTTCCGGCACAACGTTTGACAGCACGGATATCACGCCCTTGCCGCCCAGCGACATTATAGGCACTATCTGGTCGTCGTTGCCGGAGTATATATCCAGCCTGTCGCCTACGATGGCGGCGGTCTTTGCAATGGCGGATATATCGCCGCAGGCCTCTTTTATAGCCTTAATATTGGGATGCTCCGAAAGCTTAAGGTATGTTTCCGGCGCGATGGATACACCGGTGCGCGACGGTACGTTGTACAGTATCATGGGCTTGTCGGATGCGTCGGCTATGGCAAAAAAGTGGGCGGCAAGCCCGGAGGGGGTAGCCTTGTTGTAGTATGGGGTGACTACCAGCATTGCGTCGCAGCCGGCGGCGTCGGCCATGCGTGTAAGCCGTTCGGCATGCTCGGTGTTGTTGGTGCCCGTGCCTGCGATCACCGGGACTCTGCCCGCGGCTTTTTCCACGGCAAATTCAAAGGCCAGCTTCTTCTCGTCGTCGCTCATGGTGGCGCTTTCGCCCGTGGTACCGCACACCACGAGCGCGTCTATGCCGCCGGCTATCTGCATATCTATTATGCGGCCAAAGGACTCTAAATCCAGGCCGTTCTCGTTCATAGGAGTGATAAGCGCGGTCGCCGCGCCGGTAAAGATGGGATTTTCGCCTTTATTCTTCATATTGACGTACCTCCATGCTTGTTTTTGTGCCGGGCGCAAGGTATACACTCCGGCTGTTTAAGCTTCTGACATGATTATATTCAGCACGACTTGCATTTTATATGCGTTACATGCTATTATAATTGCAAAAAATGCTCTAATGGAGGAACGTATTGGATAACGAGATAAAGCGTGGCTATCTGCTGGAGGATTTTCGTATTTTTCACCTGCGGGATGCGCTAAGCGTGCGGGTGGATTCGCATTATCATGAGTTTCATAAGCTGTTCATGCTGTGCGCGGGGAGCGGCGGTTACGAAATAGAGGGCCGGCGGTACAGGCTGGTGCAGGGCGATCTGGTGCTTGTGGGGAGCGGCTGTGTGCATTGCCCGGATTTTGGTCAGGCGGCGTATGAACGCATAATCATGTATATTTCGCCGCAATTTTTAAAGCGCAATTCAACCGCGGACTGCGACCTTGAGCGCTGCTTTTTTGGCGAGCGAGGATATGTTATGCGCCCGTCGGAGGAGAGGCGCGAGCAGCTTTTTTTGCTGGCCGGGGCGGTTGAGCGGGAGGCGCAGGCGGCGGAACAGGGGCATTCCATACTGTCGCGCTGTATGCTGCTGCGCCTTATGGTGGAGCTTGCGCGGCATACTGAAACCGGTGGGGCGGAAATGCCGCCGCCGATGGAGCCAAAGGATAAAAAGATGCTGGAGATAGTGCGCTACCTTGACGCGCACTACGCCGAGGATATGGACATAGACGGCATCGCCGAACGCTTCTACATAAGCAAATACCATATGATGCGTTGCTTCCATGCGGAGCTTGGCACCTCGGTACACGCATACATATCCGAAAGACGGCTGCTTGCGGCGCGTGATCTTATCGCAAAGGGGTGCCCGGCTACCGAGGCCTGCTTCCGGTCCGGCTTCGGCAGCTATTCTTCGTTTTCCAGGGCATATATGAAGCTGTTCGGCAATACGCCGACGGGCCGGGGTGAGGCGAAGGGACGGTCCGGGTTTATCGTGGAATAGGGCTGCGGGCTTTTGCCGTTGCACGGCGGTATAAAACATGATAATATCAAAAAAGCCGGTATTATTAAGGGGTGTTCTGAATTGGACGAGCAGTATGTGATGTCGCGCCGGGAGCGTAAAAAACGCGACCGTAAGTATGCAATACTACGCGCTGCCCGCGACCTTATGAAGGAGCGGGGGCTTAACGTTTCGGTGGAGGACATAGCCAACGAAGCGGATATATCCTACCCAACGTTTTTTAACTATTATCCCAACAAGGCAAGCCTGTACTATGCCATATACATCGAGGAGATGGAGGATATGCGCGAGTTTGCCGATATAGAGCTGAAGGAAGAAAAGCGTGCGAGCGTACGTCTTGCGCGGCTTCTGGAAGCGTTGATGACGGATTTTGAGCGGTACAGATATTTGGAAATGTGCATAGCTGGCGAGGTTGTGCGCCGCGACTCGGACGAAAGCGGGGAACTCCTCACCGAGCTTTTTGCCGGCGAGATCGAGGCAGGCCGGGCATCCGGCGAATTCCGCGCGGATATCAGCCCCAGGCACTACGCCATGCTTATGACCGGCATGATGTTTTCCATACCCTTCTATGGCTACCATAAGGACGACTACCGCGCTATGCTGGATATACTGATAAAGGATATGACAAAATAGCATAAAATAAATACGCCGGCTTTGCTTGCCAGGGCCGGTCTGGTTTTATTCATACCAAAGTTGTTTCAATGATATTGCACAAAATATGGTATATGTGTTATGCTGTAAATACTGGGCGGGGTATACATACATGTTTTTCGTCCGGGAGGGCAGATGGATCGCAACACAACCATACTTGACGTCGGCAGCTCAAAGCTGATCTGTCTAATATGTGCGCCGGATGCCGGCGGCCGCATAGTGATGCGCGGCACCGGCGTTACCGAATATGCCGGGTTCAAAGACGGGAGCTTTCTGGATGCGGACAACTTTCGGAATGCCGTAGTGGACTGTATAACGGAGGCCGAGGCCGAGGCAAAGTTTCGGGTGCGCGAGCTTTCAGTGGGAGTACCGGCGCCGTTTGTCAGCTTAAATCTGAAGGACGTAACGTTGAAGCTGCCCAAGCGCTTCAAACGGTTGGGAACGGATGAGATAGAGGGGCTTATCAACACCTCGCTCGCATCGGGGGAGCCGGCCGGCTTCGAGCTTATGCACAGCACCCCTATGCGCGTAAGACTGGAGGAGGAAAACGGCGAACCGTGCCGCGCCAGCGCATGCATCTCTAATGTTTACGCGGACGCGCAGTTCAAAGCGGCCGTATCCGACGCGCTAGAGCGCATGGATGCGGGGCTGGATATGCTTATTGCCGCGCCGCTGGCGCAAGGACTGTTCGTTATCCCGGAGGCGGAGCGGCATACTCCGGCGGTGCTTATGGATATAGGCGCGCGGCATACGGAGCTGAGCCTTATTAGCGAAGGCGCGCTTGCGGCTACAGCCGTGATACCGGTGGGCGGTATACACTTCAAAAATGATTTGGCTTACGGCCTTGCGCTGGAGGGCGCTGTGGCGGAGAATATTAAGCGCGCATATGTATTCTCGCATGAGTGCGAGGACAGCGTGGATATAATCCGGCTGCCGGGCGGCGGCACGCTGAGCGTGGAGCACGACGCCATACGCTTCATAGTCGAATCCCGCATGGACGAGCTGTGTGAGCTTATTATTGCGGCGCTGGCGGACATGGGCGTAGAGCGCGGTACAGCATGGCCCGTATACCTTACCGGCGGCGGTGTTGCACTGATGCGGGGCAGCTGTGAATACATGGAGCAGCGGCTGGGCATACCCATAAGGGTGAGGGCGCTGTCAACGCGCAGGCTGGCCTCCTCCAATTATTCCAGCGCGTTCTCGGTGATGAGCTTTGTTATGGATGCAGGAGGCCTGCGCAGCAATAACCTCATAGGAAGATTAAAGGATTTTTTCATTAAATAGGAGGATGTATATATGCCTTTTGGACTGGAACTGGATACCGAAAGCGGACAATATGCCCAGCTTAAAGTAGTTGGTGTAGGCGGCGCCGGCAACAACGCTATCAACCGTATGATCCAGTATGGATTGAATGGCGTGGAGTTTATTTCGGTAAACACGGACAGACAGGCACTGTTCCTTTCCAATGCCGGTCAAAGGGTGCAGATAGGCGAAAAGCTCACCAAGGGCTTGGGTGCCGGGGCTGATCCCGAGGTGGGCCGCAAGGCCGCCGAGGAGAGCCGCGAGGCCATAACCGATGCACTGCGCGGCGCGGATCTTGTTTTTATCACCGCGGGCATGGGCGGCGGCACCGGCACAGGCGCCGCGCCAGTCGTGGCCGAATGTGCGCGGGAGCTTGGCATACTTACCATAGGCGTGGTAACGCGTCCGTTCTCATTTGAGGGCAAGGTGCGCATGAACAACGCCAATATGGGCATATCCAACCTGAAGGATAACGTGGATACGCTTATTACCATACCAAACGATAAGCTCATGGAGGCCGTGGGCAATGTAAGCCTTACCGAGGCCTTCCGCGTGGCGGACGATGTGCTTAGGCAGGGCGTGCAGGGTATAAGCGATCTTATCGCGGTACCGGCGCTAATAAACCTCGACTTTGCGGACGTGCGTACCGTGATGCAGGAAAAGGGCCTTGCGCATATGGGCATAGGCATGGCCAGCGGCGAGCACCGTGCGGTGGACGCTGCCAATCAGGCTATTGCAAGCCCGCTGCTGGAAACCACTATCACCGGCGCACGCGGTGTGCTGCTCAACATGACGGGCGGCAGCGATCTTGGCCTGCTCGAGGTCAGCGAGGCCGCAGACCTTATTCGCCAGTATGCGGACCCCGACGCCAACATAATCTGGGGAGCCGGCATAGACGAGAATATGGGAGACGGCGTGCGCATAACCGTTATTGCGACGGGCTTTTATACCAATCCGTCGCAGAATGCCAAGCCGCGCGGCATAGTCAACTCCGGTGCGGCACAGCGTGTAGAGCAGCCCGCACAGCCGCATCAGGTCACGGTAAAGGAGGGCGGCAATTTGAAGAATCCTTCCAACATGAGCCGCGGCTCCTTTTTTGGCAGCATAGGCGCCAATTCCGCAAGCGGTTATACCTCTCCTCTGCCGGAGGGGCAGGATATGACGAGCAGGTATACCAAGCAGAACCTGCCCAAGCAGGAGAATACCGCAAAGGATAAGGAAGCCAACCCCAAGGAGAAGAATAATTTGGACCTGCCCAGCTTCCTTAGGAATCAGAATAAGGATTAGTTTAGTTTTTAAGCGCCATGCGTACATGACGCATGGCGCTTTTTATTTTTTATTATGCAGGAGGGATTATCATGAACACCGTTATACCCAAGGGCTACTGTCCCACGATGACGCTTTATGAGACGCAGGACGCCATAGGCTTCATTAAGCGAGAGTTCCAGGACTCCCTTTCGCGCGCGCTGAGGCTCAAGCGCGTATCCGCGCCGCTGTTTGTGCGGCCTGACTCCGGCCTTAACGACGATCTAAACGGCGTGGAGCGTCCTGTTAGCTTCGATATACCCTGCGCAGGGGTGGAGGCGCAGGTGGTACATTCGCTGGCGAAGTGGAAGCGCTATGCGCTGCACCGCTACGAATTCCGTGAGGGCAAGGGACTGTATACCGACATGAATGCCATACGCCGTGACGAAGTCTTAGATAATATGCACTCCGTATATGTGGATCAATGGGACTGGGAAAAGGTGATAAGCCGCGAGACAAGAAACATAGCCATGCTGCAAACCACTGTGCGCGCGATAGTGGGCTGCATATGCGATACTCTGGACGGGATAAAGGCCAGGTATCCGCGCCTGGATACCCAGCTTGAGCGCAGAGTTACCTTTATAACCGCGCAGGAGCTGCTGGATAAATACCCGGAGCTGGATGCACATGAGCGCGAGCGCGAGGTAGTCAAGCAGTACGGCACTGTGTTCGTACAGGGCATAGGCGATAAGCTCTCCAACGGGCTTCCGCATGACGGGCGCGCGCCGGATTATGACGACTGGGCGCTAAACGGGGATATACTGTTCTACTACCCCCTGTTGGACTGCGCGTTTGAGGTAAGCTCCATGGGCATCCGAGTGGACGCAGAAAGCCTCGCGTCGCAGCTGGAAAAGGCGGGCTGTGAGCAGCGCGCCAGGCTGCCGTATCACAAGATGCTGCTAAATGGCGAGCTGCCGCTTACCGTAGGCGGCGGCATAGGCCAATCCCGGCTGTGTATGCTGATGCTGGGCAAGGCGCACATAGGAGAGGTGCAGTCCTCCATATGGGACGCAGAGACCGTAGCATCCTGCGAGGGCGCGGGGATAACGCTGCTGTAACGAGGATATTACCGCGGTATATGTATAACAAAATGCAGGGCAGCACGCCCTGCATTTTGCGTAAGCGGCATGGTTCGCCAAAAGCCCGGCATACGCTTCGACGTGTTTTACACTGCGCACATGCTATCCTCTAAGCGGGAAGGGGGGGACGCATTGTATATTGAGCTGTATCTGTTGGACAATTCTGTTATGAACCTGCTTATACTGCGTATGGCGTGCGCAGCGCGCGGGCTGCGCGCTCCTGCATGGCGGCTGCTTGCCGGCGCGCTGGCAGGCGCTTCATATGCGCTGCTGGCGTGGAAATGGGGGAGGCCGCCTCGCTGCCCGTAAAGCTCGTCGCGGGCTGCGCGCTGGCCGCCGCATTGCCATGCAGGAGCATAAGCGGCTATGCGCTCAACGTGCTTGCGCTTTATCTTTCCGCATTTGCGACCGGCGGCATAGCGCTGTGTGCGGCGTTTTGCGCGGGCGTACATGATGGACTTACCGCGCTGCCGGTGGGTGCGGCGCTGGTTTCGGCGGCGTTGGCCTGCTTTATGCCCAGAGTGATGCGCGGACTGTTTTGCAGGGATGCGTATGCCGCGCGGTGCAGCGTACAGTTCTCCTGCTGCGGCCAAAGCTATGCCTACGACGTGCTAGTGGATACCGGAAGCGCCCTAATAGAGCCGGTAAGCGGTCTGCCGGTGATAGTGGTGTTTCAGCCGGAGCTCAAGCTATGCGCGCGGGTCCCTGTGCCAGCAGCAACGCCATGCGGCCGGGGGATGCTGTACGCGTTTGTGCCGGACGGCTTAACGATAGACGGCGCTTCCGTAAATGCGATGGTAGCACCCTCGGACACGGCCGGCGCCGGGGCGATAGTGCCGCCGCTTGCGCTGCCCGCCGCGGCGGAAAAAGGCGGTGGAATACATGCTTGAATTGATATATGCGCTGCTGCAGCGGGTATACAGAAGCATAGATATCGCCAGCGCTCTGTACTACGTCAACTCCGGCGAGGCGCTGCCGCCGCCGCTATCCAAGGAGGAGGAGCAAAGGCTTATCGCCGCGCTGGACGGGGACGAGTCCGTCAAGCAGACTCTTATCGAGCGCAACCTCCGTCTGGTAGTGTATATAGCGCGGAAATTTGAGAATACCGGCATATGCGTGGAGGATCTTATTTCCATAGGTACGATAGGGCTTATCAAGGCGGTGAACACATTTGACACATCAAAAAAGATAAAGCTCGCCACCTATGCTTCGCGCTGCATAGAAAACGAGATACTGATGTTCCTGCGCCGAAGCTGCAAGCTGAAGCTTGAGGTATCGCTGGATGAACCGCTCAATACGGATTGGGACGGCAACGAGCTGTTGCTTTCGGATATATTGGGCACGGACAGCGATATAGTATGCCGCGGAATAGAGGATGAGGTGGATAAGCAGCTGCTGGCACTGGCCATGCAAAGGCTTACCCCGCGGGAAAAGCGTATAATGGAGCTTAGGTTTGGCCTAGGCAATCGCAAGGAGTACACCCAAAAACAGGTGGCGGATATGCTGGGCATATCACAAAGCTATATTTCGCGGCTGGAAAAACATATAATAGCTACCCTGCGGCAGGAGATGGAGAGTATGCAGTAAAAAAGTGCGGAGCGGCATAATTGCTGCTCCGCACTATTGCTGTATCGATATTAATAATTCTGGGAGCGCAGCTCGAAGTAGGACTTGGGATGTGCGCACACGGGGCACTCTTCGGGGGCCTTGGGGCCGACGTGGATGTGGCCGCAGTTGAGGCACTTCCACTGGTTCTCGCCAACGCGTACAAATACTTCGCCGGCTTCAATGTTGCTGAGCAGCTTATTGTAGCGCTCCTCATGCTCCTTTTCGATCTTGGCCACGGCGTCAAACCAGAAGGCTATGTCGTTAAAGCCTTCTTCCTTGGCTTCCTTGGCAAAGCCGGCATACATTTCGGTCCACTCAAAGTTTTCGCCGGCGGCGGCGTCCTTAAGGTTGGCGATGGTATCGGGCACGGCGTCGTCATGCAGAAGCTTGAACCACATCTTGGCATGCTCCTTCTCATTGCCGGCAGTTTCCTCGAATATGTTGGCTATCTGCTCATAGCCGTCCTTTCTGGCTTTGGAAGCATAGTAGGTATACTTGTTGCGCGCCTGGCTCTCGCCGGCAAATGCCGCCATCAGATTGGCTTCGGTCCTGGTTCCTTTAAGATTCCTCATTGTTGTTGCTCCTCTCAGTATTGTTATTTGCTATTATATTTAATGCCCACAGGCATTGCAAACGCCGTAAAACAACAGCTTTTCACTGCGCACGTCCAGCCCGGTAGAGGCTTTGGCCGCGGCGCATACGTCGGGTATGGCGGCTACGGGTATATCCTCTATATTGCCGCAGCGCTCGCATACCATGTGGTAATGCCCGTCGTTTACCGGATCAAACCGGTCGGCTCCGCCGGGGACGGGTATACGCATTATGCGCCCGCACTCGACCAGTTGATTGAGGTTACGGTATATGGTTGCTATGCTTATGCTTACGTCCGGCAGTTCGGCGCGCAGAAAGGAATACAGCTCATCCGCCGTGGGATGCACGGGATGGGCCGTAAGCATATCCATCAATAGCTCGCGCTGCCGGGAATATATCATATCCCCTCCATAAGAATAAGAACAATTCTTAATATTATTATAGCGCCTTTTTTGCCGCTGTCAACAGCCGGACACAGAAAAAGGATAATATATTATGCCACGCCGTGTAAGGCTTTATTTGCGACGGATCAAACACTTCTTCGGCTGCCTTGCCGTGCTGAATGCCAATGCGTTTTATGCGCATAAAGTAAGCGGGAAATAGAAACTGCGGTCGACCGCATAGCTTCGGGCTCCAATTACCCTCAAATACAGTTGACCGCGATACAGATGTTATTGCACCGCATCACGACTGTGGCGCAAATAAAAAGGCGGGAGATGGCACAGCCTTATGCCCGCCTTACAGCTTCCTTACAAGTATATCCGGCTCCGCGGCATACAGCAGCGCATTTTCGCGGCTTATGCGGCCATCCTTATATAGCTTGAGTATGTCGGCGTCCATCGTGCGCATACCTAAAGCGGCGCCGGACTGTATCACGTTGTCTATTTGATATATCTTGCCCTCGCGGATCATATTTTGTATGGCGTTGTTTACTATCATTATTTCAAACGCGGGGAAGAGCTTGCCGTCCGACGTAGGTATCAGCTGCTGGCTCACCACGGCCTTGAGTATCATGGAGAGCTGTATACGCACCTGCTGCTGCTGATTGGCGGGGAATATGTCTATTATGCGGTCCACGGTTTTTGCAGCGCCCACCGTATGCAGCGTGGAAAGCACCAGCTGCCCGGTCTCGGCTGCGGTAAGCGCTGTATGAATGGTCTCGTAGTCGCGCATCTCGCCCAGCAGCAGTACGCCGGGGGCTTGACGCAGGGCGCTGCGCAGAGCGGTCCTGGTATCCTCAGTATCGTGGCCAAGCTCGCGCTGACTCACAATGCTCTGCTTGTGCGGGTGCATGAACTCGATGGGGTCCTCAATGGTGATTATGTGCGTGTGCTGTGTTGCGTTTATGCGGTCGATTATGCAGGCAAGCGTGGTGGATTTACCGCTGCCCGCGGAGCCGGTCACAAGCACCATGCCCTTTCTCAGATTGCCAAGCTCCACCACGGTCTCTGGTATGTTGAAGTCCTCCGGTTTGGGCAGCTCAAAGGATACTACGCGCAGAACCATGGCATATGAGTTGCGTTGCATAAAGGCGTTGCAGCGAAACCTTCCTACGCCATGCACCGAGAAGGAAAAATCATCGTCGCCATGCTGTACCAGCGGCGCAATATCCCGATCTCCGGCCAGGGTATATACCTGCTTTACCAGGGCCAGCGCCTCGTCTGGCATTATATGGCTGGCGATCATAGGTGAAACGCTGCCGTCCATCTTGATGGAGATCTGCGCCCCCGGTACTACGAATATGTCGGAGCCTTTTTTTTCCGCTGCAAGCTTGAGAATGTCGGTTATATCCATGCGTATCTCCTTATTTCCAAAGGTCGTCCCACTCGTCGGAATCCCACGCGCCGCTGTCCCATTCGCCGGCGGGGACGAGCCGGTAGGATATCAGCTTATAGCCGTACTGCGCGCGCCGGGCGGTCACCTGCAGCTCGCTGGTTTCGGATGCGGCTACAGTAAAGCTGAGTATGCCGTCCTGTTCGCTTATGCCGTTGGGCAGTTCGCCGTTTGCCAGCGCCTCGTCCAGCAGCATCAGCATACGCTGCGCCTCGGTATCCGCCGCGTAATAGGCGCTTACGGAAGCTACGGTATTGTCCGTCATATTCTTGTCCACCTTTGCGCTCATAAGCGCAAGCACCGAAAACACCGTAAGGCACAGCATAACTATTATCAGCAGTATGCTGGATGTGCCAACGCCTGCGCGGGAGGTGTATTTGCCGGTTTTGATACTGCTAATCATGGCGTTACCCCGCTTTGCATATAGCGCGCCGCATCCAGCGTAAGCAGCACCTCGCCGCCATTAAGCGCGGTAAGCTCTATCGAATAGTACGCGCCGTGCGCTCCGGCTTCTCTTGTTACCACAGCGCTGCAGACGATTCTGCCGTATTCGGTCTGCCACAAGGCGGTATCGCCGTCAAACGGGCAGTTTTCCGGGTCGGATTTTATGCGCTCCGCCATATCCTCAAGCGCCACGAGCGCAGCGCTCTGCATACTGCTCTGCGTACTTATGCGGTTTGCAGTGCCCAGAGCCTGTACTATTACCGCGGAGGAAAGCGCAAAAAACAGTATTACCACCACAAGCTCCACAAGCACGGGGTTTATGCCGCGATTCTTCATCCGCCAGCCCCCTCTCCGGCGCCGCATTGCAGGTAAACGCACATGGAATGGGGCGCTCCGCTTAGGTCGGTCACGCTGAAGGAGACGAGGCGGCCGGCAATTTCGCATTCGAAGCCCGAAGCGTCGATTATCCGCTCGCCCAAAAGGGGATCGAACCGGCGGTTTTCACTGCCATAGTATTCGCATATGCCGCCGTCGTAATAATATATGTAGGTATCGTATATCTCGCCGTCGTAATCTCCGGAGAGCGTGAGCACGCTTATGCCGTCGTATTCACGTACCGAGACCATGCCGGTTTCGTCGTTGCTTCTGAGCTTGCAGGCAAGGTAGCCCAGCGCCGTGCGCACGGAATAGTTGCCGTCCGAGGCGGCCTGTATGCTGCTGAGCTCCCGCGCGCCCATAAGCACTATAAGCAGTGAAAACAGAGCAAACGCGGCCAGCAGTGCAAATATGAATGCCCCGCCTAAAGCGCCGGTCTCCGTATAGCGTTTATGCTGCACTTTGTCCTTCAACGGCCGTCCTCCTTTGCGCTTACGTTTATCACGGGCATGAGGTTGCTGCCTATTATGTCGTAGCTAACGGTGTAGCGCGCGGCATCCACGGTAACGCCGTATTTCTCGCTTATGTAGTCGAGATCCTCGGGATAGCGCCCTTCCACGGCGTAGCAGGTGACGGCCGCCCGTATAAGCGCCTGCTCCAGCTGCTCCTCCTGCCGGGCGCGGCTTGTGGCGTCCGTGCGCGAAAGCACGAATATAAACAGCGCGGCCGCACAGACGAACAATGCTGTCGCTGCGATCAAGCCCTTATTCACACTGCGCCTGACAAGCCGTTTCATAGCTTCTCCTTATGCCATAGAGGACAAAATGCTTACCAGCGGCAGCATTACGCTCAGCAGTATGCCGCCTATCACTGCGCTGAGCAGCGCCACGAGCGTGGGCTCAATCAGCGTTACCAGATAGTGTATGCTGTCGTCCGCCAGCTCCTGATATATCTCTGCAAGCCGCTCCATTGCGGCGTCGAGCTTGCCCGAAGCGTCGCCCATAAGTACCATTTTGGCGTGGATGGGCTCGAATATATCCGATGCAGCCACGGCTGAAGCAAAGCTGCTTCCCTGCTGCATTAGCTCCGCACAGTTAAGCGTCCTCTTTCGCGCCTCCTCATCCGGGGCTACCTCGCCGGCCAACTGCAGCGCCTCGTCTATGTTGCAGCCGCCCTTTAGCATTATGGCGAGTACTGAGGCGAACCGAGCCGCCGCCAGCCGTGCCCTGGCCCGCCGCACGGGGGGCAGCAGCGCGGAAACGAACGCCAGCACGGATTCACGCTTTGAGGTCTTGGTGAGCAGCAGCAATACTATCATTATCATTAGCAGCGCGCCTATTACAGCCAGCACTGCCCAGCCGATCGTTACGCCGGCGCGCATCAGCCCTTCGGTAGAGCCGGTAAGCTCGGCGCCCAGTCCCGCGAATACGTTTGAGAATACCGGCAGTACGCTCAATACCAGTATAGCTATAACAACCGCCATCATCAACAGCAGCACGGAGGGGTACAGTATGGCGTTTTTTATGGAGGAGCGCACGCTCGCCTCCCAGGTATAGTAGGCCGAAAGCGTTGCCATCACCGCGTCCAGCCTGCCGGTGCGTTCGCCTATTTTAACCATGCTTACCGCGTAGCGCGGGAACAGCCCGCTCTCGCCCAGCGCAAGGTGGAGCTCGCCGGTCTCAAGCAGCTTATCGTATATCGTTCGGAAGCGTTCGCCGCAGGCGGTGTCCTTATAATTATCGCACAGCGTCTCGATGCCATCGAACAGCGGTATGCCGGAGCTCAGTATCATTGCGATCTGGTCGCACAACAGCGCGGTCTCCTCAGGCGGAAACGGCTTAACGGTCGGTTTGTTGCTCATAGATTGCACCCCTTACTGCCGAGCGGCTCAATAGTATTTGGTGGCGGTATAGTCGCTTTCGACGTAGCCGCCCCCGTCCAGCGTGGCGTCCATGTGCTTCCACGCGCCGTCGAGATACGCGCTGTTCCACGCGTGATAAAAATCCTCAGGAGCCACGTTACCCATTACCAGCCTTGCGGGGATGAACTGCACCCGCAGCATTGCCGCAAGCAGCGCGGCATAGTCAAAGCATATACCCTTGCCGGTCGAAAGCGTATCGTCGGGAACGGGCAGATAGCCCTTTTGTACGGCGTCCGCCTTGTCATAGTCGTATTCGATATTGTCGGCAACATAGCGGTACAGCGCGTCCGCCTTGGCGGAGGAGTCGTCCAGCCCGGCGCAAAGCGAGTAGGATACATATACGCACTGGTCGCTTGCGGTATAGCTTACATATTGGCTGGGATACAAAAACGGGGAAAGCTCGTCGCCTTCTATTTCAAGCTCCCAATTGAACAGCGTGCTGTACTGGTCGCTGGATATGTTCTCATAGCCGGTCACGGTGTATTTACCGTTGCCGAATTGCAGCGGAAAGGTGACATAGCCCGTACTGTCCGGCAGGGTATAGTAGTATCGCGATCCGTTTGCTTCAATGGCGATCTTGATCTTTTTTTCGTTGCCCTCGCTCATAAGCATAACATAGCCCTGGTCGGCATTTGAGTAATCCATGGTAATACCGCAGGCGCTCTGCACGGCTTCGCCTGACGCTTCGGGCATAAAAATACTGTCGGGGTCGAAAGCTGCCTTATCTGGTGTAGCAGTCTGCTCCGGCGCGGGCGCAGCCAAAGGTACGTCGTCATATGAATCTTGCGTGGCGCTGCCTGCCGTAAGTCCGGAACAGCCTAAGCTGCATACCGAGACCGCCAGCGCAAGCATAGCGCAGAGCAGCCCTTTACGCGTCATCTGCAATACTCCCGGCCGCGCAAAATACGTGACGCGGCTGCATATACATATGCTAAATAATTATAACACGCACGCGCGAAAACGTGCAACAGCAAATGTGATGCGTTATTCTCGCGTGAGAATATACTATAATTTCTGCGTACACCGTGCTATACTGCAATCAATAAAGGAATCATTTGTTTAGTCATATGTAGTGTATCAATTATTGCTGTACCATAACCAAAATCGAAACCGGCGCCCTTAGTACCGAATTATTGCCCTGCTGCGGATAAACGGACATATTATGCTGGATAAACGGCATACGCCTTTATCATAAAAACAAACATTGGAGGAGAAAGTATCTATGAAGAAACTGTTAGCGGGTATACTTGTCCTTATGCTGTTGATCGCATGCTTCGGCTGCGGAGCCAAGCCTGCCGCCGAGGAGACCGGCGACAGCGACTGGGCCTACATCCAGGGCAACGGTACGCTGAAGATCGGCATCACCATCTACGAGCCAATGAACTATTACGATGAGGCCGGCGCGCTGGTGGGATTCGATACCGAGTTTGCCGAGGCTGTCTGCGAGAAGCTGGGCCTCACCCCCGAGTTCATCGAGATCAACTGGGACACCAAGGAGATAGAGCTTGACGCGGGCAACATCGACTGCATCTGGAACGGACTCACCGTTACCGAGGAGCGCAGGCAGAACATGGAGTTCACGGATTCCTACATCCGCAACATGCAGGTTGTGGTAATCCGCGCCGCCGACGCTGGGACCTATACCGATACCGCATCGCTCGCGGGCGGCACCGTAGTGGCCGAGATAAGCTCCGCCGGCGAGACTGCCATCGCAGACGATGCGAGCCTCTCGCAGGCTTCCTATGTTGCCATGGCTAAGCAGACCGACGCGCTGCTCGAGGTAAAGTCCGGCACCGCGGACGCCGCCGTGCTCGACTACGTGCTTGCCAAGTCCATGGTGGGCGAGGGCACCGATTATGCAGACCTCATGATACTGCCCGGCGTGGAGCTGGCCGTTGAGGAATACGCGATAGGCTTCCGCCTTGGCAGCGATGCCGTTGCCGAGGTCAATGCCGCCATCGCCGAGCTGATTGCGGAAGGTACCCTCGATGAGATAGCCGTCACCTACGACCTTACCGCATCCCTTCTGTCCAACCAATAATCTACAAACTTTAGCATGGGGCCCGTTCAAAACGGGCCCTAAAGGTGGTTATAATGGATTTTATTACTGTAACATTACGGTTGCTCCAGGGCTTTTTGCTTACGGCCAAGATATTCGGCGTTACGCTCGCGCTGGCGCTGCCGATTGGCTTGCTGGTGGCATTTGCCTCCATGAGCAAGTTCAAGCCTCTGGCATGGCTGAGCCGCACGTTCGTATGGATAATCCGCGGCACGCCGCTCATGCTTCAGGTTATAATCGTGTTCTACGGCCCCGGTCTCATTTGGGATAACGTCAGCGCTCTAAGCCGCATGAACGCGGTGCTAATAGCATTTATCATCAACTACTCCGCATACTTCAGCGAGATATATCGCGGCGGCATAGAGAGCATATCGCACGGCCAGTACGAGGCGGGGCATGTGCTGGGAATGAAAAACAGCCAGATATTCTTCCGCGTGGTGCTGCTGCAGGTGATAAAGCGCATCATTCCCCCCATGTCCAACGAGATAATCACGTTGGCCAAGGATACCTCCCTTGCGCGTATAATCGCGGTAAAAGAGGTGATTATGATGGCGCAGGAATACATTGCCACATATGCGCTAATATGGCCGCTGTTCTATTCGGCGGTGTTCTATTTGGTATTCTGCGGAATACTCACAATACTCTTCGGCTTTGTGGAAAAGAAGCTGTCATACTTCAGGGCATAGGGCTGGCGCTCTGTGACCCGAGATAACCTTTGAAAGGCGATAACTCACATGGCAATTTTGGAGGTAAAGGATCTTTGCAAGAGCTTTGGCGCGCTCAACGTGCTAAACGGCGTAAGCTTCACGATGGAGCAGGGCGAGGTCATGGCAATAATCGGCTCGTCCGGCGGCGGCAAGACCACGCTGCTTCGCTGTCTGGACCTGCTTGAGATACCCAACGGCGGGAGCATAGTCGTAAACGGCGAGACCGTGTTCGACATAAACGACCCCACGACTCAGCGCGAAAAGGATATACGCACCAAGCGCCTGAGCTTTGGCTTCGTGTTTCAGCAGTTCAATCTGTTCCCGCAGTACACGGCGCTGCAAAATGTTATGCTGGCCAAAGAACTGCTGGCCAAGGAGCAGCCGGATTACGCCAAGAACCATTCCGAAATAAAAAAGGAAATACGCGAGACGGCGGAGGAGCTGCTTGGCAAGGTCGGGCTTTCGGATAAGCTGAACACATATCCGCACCAGCTTTCTGGCGGGCAGCAGCAGCGTGTGGCGATAGCGCGCGCGCTGGCGCTCAACCCCATGATAATGCTGTTTGACGAGCCGACCAGCGCGCTGGACCCGGAGGTATCGGGCGAGGTGCTCACTACGATCCGCGGCCTTGCGGCCCAAAGCATGACCATGATAATCGTAACCCATGAGATAGGCTTTGCCCGCGAGGTGGCTGATAACCTCATCTACATGGACGCCGGCGTGATCGCGGAGCACGGCAACGCAAAAGAGGTGCTTAAAAACCCGCAGTCGGAGCGGCTAAAGGCGTTTTTGAGCGCAGTAAGGTAAAGTGCAGAAATAAACAAAAAGGCGGGCGGCATTTGCCGTTCGCCTTTGTCGCATATGCTTGTATCAGCGCATCACTCGCCTGCAAGCTCCTCATTGCGCTGCAAAAACAGCGCGAATACCGCGTCCAGCACGGCGGGCTCCTCTACGCCGCGCAGCATATCCTCGTCGGCGTCCTCGTCGGAGGGGAGCAGCTCAAGCACCACGGCCTCCGCCGGCTCCGCATCGTTGTCCAGCGGCAGCAGCACGGCATAGTCGCAGCCATTATACGGAATAACATCCATTATCTCGTATTCCGCCTCAATACCGTCGGCGTCGGTCAGCGCTATTACGTTTTCGTATTCGCCCTGCATCAAGCCTTACCGTCGCTGCCCAGCACGTCCACTATCTTGTGGGCGACCATTTGCTTGATGGCTTCGCGCGCGGGCTTCAGATACTGCCGCGGGTCGAAGTGGGAGGGGTTCTCGGCCAGATATTTCCTGATCGTGCCGGTCATTGCGAGACGCAGGTCGGAGTCTATGTTTATTTTGCATACCGCCATGGACGCCGCCTGTCGCAGCATATCCTCGGGTACGCCTATGGCGTCCGGCATGTTGCCGCCGTAGGTGTTTATCATCTTGACGAATTCGGGTATTACGCTGCTTGCGCCATGCAGCACTATAGGGAAGCCGGGCAGACGGGCTTCGACGTCCTCAAGTATATCGAAGCGGAGCTGCGGCTTGGTGCCGGGCTTGAACTTATATGCGCCGTGGCTGGTGCCTATGGCTATGGCCAGCGAATCTACGCCGGTGCGGGTGACAAAATCCTGTACCTGCGCAGGGTCGGTGTAGCTGCCTTCGCCGGCGGCCACCTTTACCTCGTCCTCAACGCCCTCCAGGCGGCCCAGCTCGCCTTCCACCACAACGCCGTGGTCGTGCGCGTATTCTACTACCTGACGGGTGAGCTTTACGTTATCCTCGTAGGAGTGGTGGCTGCCGTCAATCATCACGGAGGTGAAACCGCCGTCGATGCAGGATTTGCACAGCTCGAAGGTATCGCCGTGGTCAAGATGCAGGCAGATGGGCAGATCGGTTTCAATGATCGCCGCCTCGACGAGCTTCATGAGGTAGGTGTGGTTGGCGTATTTGCGTGCGCCGGAGGACACCTGAAGTATCAGAGGAGAGTTTAGCTCCTTGGCGGCCTCGGTAATGCCCTGGATTATTTCCATGTTGTTGACGTTGAACGCGCCTATGGCGTAGCCGCCCTCGTAGGCTTTTTTGAACATTTCGGTACTTGTGACCAATGACATAATAGAATATCTCCTTATATAAATTTTTAATTCCATACACTTTCTATCACATACTATTATAACCCAAATACGCGTGGATTCAACAGGCGGCGGTATATTTTGACGATATGATTGTTTGCCGTGCCATTAGCGGGTATAATGGATAAAGTGTTATATTGCCGACGGCAGCTCTGTTCCGGCAGCCGTAGCACAGATTACACCGAGCAGGAGAATTTATGCAAAAGCTGATATCTATTATAGTGCCGGTATACAACGAGCAGGAGGTGCTTAGCGAATCCTATCGCGCAATGAGCGGCGCGGCGGCTGCGCTTCCGTATGAGTACGAGCTGATATACATAGACGACGGCAGCATGGATGGCACACTGCCGCTGCTTAGGGAGTTGGCCTCCGGAGATAAGCGTGTAAGGGTGATATCCTTTTCGCGAAACTTTGGCCATCAACTTGCTGTAACGGCAGGCATGGATGCGGCCAAGGGCGACGCGCTGATAATCATAGATGTGGATCTGCAGGACCCGCCCGAGGTGATGGCCGAGATGGTCGCCGCGTGGGAGCAGGGCGCGGATATAGCCTACGGCAAACGGATAAAGCGCGAGGGGGAAACGTTTTTCAAGCGGTTTAGTGCGCATTGCTACTACCGTATGCTGACCGCCATGAGCGCATACCCGATACCGCTGGATACGGGCGATTTCCGCCTGATAGACCGCAAGGTGGCGGACGCCTTTTTGACCATGCGGGAGCACAACCGGTTTTTGCGCGGAATGAGCGCATGGATGGGCTATAACTCGGTGCCGGTGGAATATGTGCGCCATGAGCGCCGTGCCGGCAGCAGCAAATATACGCTAAAAAAGATGCTAAAGCTTGCCATGGATGGAATGCTGGGTTTTTCGGGCGCGCCGCTTACGGCTCCAGCCTTGGCGGGCGCGGCCGTGTGCCTGCTTAGCCTTGCGGGCTTTGCTGCTGTGCTGGTCTGCTCGCTTACCTGCGGTGCGGCGGCGTGGCTGTGGGGACTGTGCGGGCTGTGCCTGCTCAACGGCATAACGCTTATCGCGCTGGGTATTCAGGGCGCATATATGCAGCGTATGCTGGATGAGGTCAGACATAGGCCGCTGTATATTGCAAAAGAAAAGATAAACATAGACTGAAAGGACATGTGCAATGACTGACGAACGAGTAAAACGGCTGGCTAAGAATCTCATCAACTTCTCCTGTAAGCTGCAAAAGGGCGAAAACCTACTTATTGAATCCTACGACGACTGCGACGAGCTTGTAAAGGCGCTGGTGGCGGAGGCGTATGCCGCGGGCGGCGTGCCGTTCGTATGGCTTAGACGCAGCGAAATATTTCGTGCGCTTCAGCTTGGATGCAGCAAAACCCAGCTTGAGATGATGCGGGACAACGACGCCGCGTTAATGCGCCAAATGCAGGCGTACATAGGCGTACGCGGCTATGCAAACTCCTCGGAGTGGGCGGATATCCCACACGAGAATACCGCGCTTAGGGATACCGTATACGCCTCCGAGGTGCACGGCAATATCCGCGTGCCGGAAACGAAATGGTGTGTGCTGCGCTATCCTACCCCTGCCGTGGCACAGCAGGCGGGCATGAGCACAGAGGCGTTCGAGGATTATTACTTCAACGTGTGCTGCTTGGACTATTCCAAGATGGACAAGGCGATGGATCCGCTCAAGGCGCTGCTCGAGCGCACGGACGAGGTACACATAACCGGCCCAGGTACGGATATAACCTTCTCCATAAAGGGTCTGCCCGCCGTAAAGTGCGCAGGCGAGCTTAATATACCCGACGGCGAGGTGTTCTCCGCGCCCGTGCGGGGCAGCATCAACGGGCATATCAGCTTTAATACGCCCTCACTGTTCGACGGCTTTACCTATGAAAACATCGTGCTTACCTACAAGGACGGCAAGCTGATCGACGCCACCGCCAACGATACCGAGCGCTGCCGCAAGGTGTTTGAGATCGATGCCGGCGCCAAAGAGGTGGGCGAGTTTGCCATAGGCGTAAACCCGTACGTTACCAAGCCCATGAAGGATACCCTGTTCGACGAGAAGATAGCGGGCAGCTTCCACTTTACGCCGGGCTGCTGCTACGATGAATGTGATAACGGCAACAAGAGCGATATCCACTGGGATCTTGTAAACATACAGACCCCTGAATACGGCGGGGGAGAAATGTATTTTGACGGTGTGCTCGTGCGTAAGGATGGGCTGTTCGTGCTGCCCGAGCTTGAGTGCCTGAACCCCGACAACCTCAAATGATAAGGCTTGTTTCCCAGCGCGGCGAGGGTGCGGAAGCGTCCGCCGGGCTAATAGACGCCATAGACGGGCTGCTTTGTACGCAGCCCGCCGTCGTATTGGCGATAGACGGCCGCTGCGGTGCGGGCAAGACCACGCTTGCTGCGGCGCTTTCACAAAAATACGCGCCCGACGTCCGTGTACTGCATACAGACGACTACTTTCTGCCCGCGTCCATGCGCACGAAGGAGCGTCTGTCCCAGCCGGGAGGCAATCTGCATTACGAGCGCTTTTATGACGAGGCTGTGCAGCATATATCCCGGGAAATAGAAACATCGCGTTACGACTGTGCGTCGGGCGTTATGCTGCCGCCGCGAATACTGCCGTTTGTACGCCTTACGATAGTTGAGGGCGCATACAGCCTGCATCCGTATTTCGGCAGGTATTACGATATGGCGGTTTTTATGGACATAGATGCGGCGGAGCAGCGCCGGCGGATACTTGCGCGCGCGCCCGCGCGCGCACAGCGCTTTTTCGATGAATGGATACCGCTGGAGGAGGCGTATTTCCCAACGATAGAGGCGTAATGCCCGCAATATATATCGCTATACATACAGGGCGGGTTGTGATATAATGCGCCTTGCTATTTGTATATGAAGAAAGTTGGATTATGGAAGAATTACGCAAGGAAAACAGAATGGGCACGGAGCCAATAGGCGGCCTGATAGTCAAGATGTCGCTCCCCATGATGATAAGTATGCTGGTGCTGGCACTTTACAACGTGGTGGACAGCATATTCGTTTCGCGCATAAGTGAAAATGCGCTTACCGCCGTATCGCTGGCGTTCCCGTTTCAAATGCTGATAGTGGCGGTGGGCGTGGGTACCGGCGTGGGCGTCAATTCCCTCGTTGCGCGCAGGCTGGGCGAAAAGGATCAGGCGGCGGCGGACAGGGCGGCGGCCAACGGGCAGTTCCTCGCTTTGATAAGCGCAGCGGTGTTTACGGTGATATTTGCGCTGTTTTCCCGCCCGCTGCTGGCCATATTCACCCCCGATGCGGACATACTGGATAAGGCCGTATCCTACCTCACCATATGCGGCTCCTTCTGTATATTCGGCATATTGCAGGTGATGAACGAAAAGACGCTGCAGGGCACCGGCACCATGCTTCAGCCCATGATAGTGCAGCTTGCGGGCGCGGTGTTCAACATCGTGTTTGACCCTGTGTTGATATTCGGCCTTTGGGGCTTTCCCAAGCTGGGCGTGGCGGGCGCGGCCATAGCCACGGTGGGCGGCCAGTTTGTCGGCCTGCTGCTAAGCGTATATTTCCTGTTTTTCCGCTGTAAGCTGATAACCGTGCGGCTCAAGGGGTTCCGCCCGCACAGGCGTACTATTAACGAAATATACCAGGTGGGGCTTCCGTCTGCGATAATGCAGGCGATAGGCTCTGTATGCACGTTTGGCATGAACAAGATACTTATAGCCTTTTCCCCAACTGCGGTGAGTGTGCTGGGCGTGTATTTCAAGCTGCAATCCTTCGTGTTTATGCCGGTGTTCGGCCTTAACTCGGGCATAATGCCGATAATGGGCTATAATTACGGCGCAAAGCACAAGGCTCGCCTTGTGCGCACGTTCAATATAGGCATGATATCCGCCGTGTGCATAATGGCGGTGGGTATGGCAGTATTTCAGCTGCTTACACCGGAGCTGCTGCTGCTGTTTGACGCATCCGAAAACATGCTTGCAATGGGTGTGCCTGCGCTGCGCACAGTGAGCCTTTGTTTCCCGTTTGCGGCGTTTTGCATAATATCAGGCGCACTGTTTGGGGCGCTGGGGGACGGTGTTTATAGCCTTGTGGTTTCGGTGTGCCGCCAGCTGCTGGTCATACTGCCGGTGGCATATCTGTTTGCAAGTCTGTTCGGCCTTAGCGCCGTATGGTATTCGTACGTCGTAGCGGAGGCGATATCCGTCACCGTGTCGGCGCTGTATGTGCGCCGCATATTCAAAAAGCGAATCAATCCGCTGGGGGAGCAGACCGCATAGCGTGATCCAAAGACGTATAATCAAAGTGGCTGCGCCCGAAAGCGCAGCCACTGTTGTTTGCCGTAGGCGTTTATTTTGCGTCCACCTTGGCCATGTGCATGATAAGGTCGAGCAGCTTGTTGGAATAGCCCCACTCGTTGTCGTACCAGGCA